>NZ_JBEZMM010000026.1:0-109790 GCF_040652715.1 Streptomyces sp. NPDC048196
CGGCGGGCGCCGGGGGGGGGCCGGGGGGGGGGGCGGGGCCGGCCCCCCCCCGGGCCCCCCCCCCGCGCCCGTGGCCGGCTTCTGCGGCCGGTTACGCTCCGGCCGGTGCCGGACCTACCCGGCGGGGACGGCTGAGCAGCGCCGCCCCGGCCAGTCCCGCACTGACGATCGCCAGGGCCACCGCCAGCATTTCGGGCCACATCCCGGTCTCGCCGAGACCGCTGCCCAGGGGGGTCAGCACGCCCGCCCGGGACAGCGCGTGCAGCGCGATGATGACCATGGCCGCGGCGGCACTGACCGTCCAGACCAGAGCGGTGTCCCGCATCGCCAGCCAGCCGGCCAGCAGCAGGTACACCACGGCGATGGCCATCGACAGCCCGGCGGCCGCCTGGGCGCCCTGCATGTGCCCGGCGTGCACCGGCAGGTGGCTCAGCCCGCACAGCGCCAGCGCGGCCGCGGCCGGCCAGCGCAGCACGGACCGCAGCACACCGGGGAACGCGTAGCCCGGCTGCCGGGGCTCGTCGTGCCCGGCGTGCTGCTGGGCCCACGCCGGCTGCCCGCCCTGCTGCTGGTTGGCGGCGGGGCGGGACCAGGGGGTGCGCTGCGGCGGCTGCTGGTGCGATGCGTTGTCGTACCGGCCGCCGGCGCCGGCCGGCTGGCCGGTGGGGCCGAGGGGGCGGACGTCCGGGTCGAGGAACGGCATGGCGGCGGTGGGCTCGGGCTCCCCCGGGCCGCCGCCCGGACCGCCGGAGCCGCCCGGACCGCCGGGACCGCCGGGGCCGCCGGGACCGCCGGGGCCGGGGTCCGACGGGAAGTGCGGGGGCATGCCGTACGGGTCGGTGCCGCCCGCCTTCGTCCGGTCGAACAGCTCGATGAGCTGCGCGACCTCCTCGACGGACCGGCCGACGGCCGCCGCGCGCAGCGCGTCGTGCCCGGCCTCCGCGGTGTGCGGGTCGGACCGGAGCAGGTCGAAGAGCTCCGCGACCTCGCTCACCGGACGGGAAACGACCGCCAGCCGGAGGGCTTCGTCGCCGGGATTGGGAACGTCGCCGCTCCGGCGGAGCAGTTCCACGAGGGCGGCGACTTCCTCCAAGGGCCGATGGGTGACTGCCTCCCACAGAATCGTGCGGGCCGAGTTCTTCTCAGGGGTGAGGGGCGGAATGTGCTCGCCGTGTTCTGTCGATGACAGTTCGGCGTCGCCCCCACAAATAGCTGGTTCGGATGTCATGGAGGACTCCACTGAACGATGGGAGCGTCAAACACCAGGAGCGCTGACACTCGGCGGACGTTGTGCTGCTGTGCTTCAGCCAACGTCCCTCTTCGGCGCGGTCGCCATTCAGGAAGGCCATCCGGTGGAGACACGCCGGGACGCCCGGGCGCGCCGCGCCCGCGGGCCAAACCGCGGAGGGCGTCATGGCGGCCGGCCTTTCCGTCCGCGGGGGCGGCGGGATTTTCGAGGTGCCGTGGGCCGCCGGGCCTGATTCGCTGGTATCGGGCAGCTTCCCTACACAGTGCGAGGACAGACCATGGACGCAACCGGAGAATCCCGTGCACGCATTCAGCAGATGCGGGACAAGGCGAGGGAATTGCAGGAGACCGCGGAGCGCACCAATGATCCGGAGGAGCGGAAGCGGCTCCAGGAGAAGGCCCGCCGGCTGCAGTCGCAGAGCGAGCAGGAAAGCCTGATGCGGGGCGGTGACATCTACCCCTCGGAGTGAGCGGGACGGCAACGACGGGACGGGACGCGGCCGGCGGGCCGCGTCCCGTCCGTGTTTCCCCGGCAGGACGGCGGGGGCCGTCACACGGTGAACGGCTGCTGCTCCAGGAATGCCGGGTCGGGATTTCCGGTCGTGTAGAGATTGGGGCTCTGGGTGGGCGGCATACCGCGCTGGATGTCGCGGTGGAACGTGCGGTAGCCGCCGCGGAAGGTGCCGCCGTTCCAGACGTCCAGGAGGGTCCCGGTGAATTTCCCGTTGGTGTCGCCGTCGGAGGCCAGCTGATTGTCCTGGCAGGCGGCGAGGAGCACGGCGTCGGCGGCCGGTTCGCGGCTCTTGCGGGCGCCGAGTTCCCGCTGGATCTCCTGGAAGAATTCCCGGTCGCGCCGGTAGATCTCGTACTGCCGGTCGGGCGGCATCAGCCGGGCGGCGTATTCACCGTCGCCCTGGTCCGGCACTTCCACGGCGGTGCCGCTGTGGCAGCAGTCGAGGACGACGAGGAGGCGGACGCCGCGGGCGAACCGGCCGAATTCCCGGTGCAGCTCGTCGTCGAGGAATTCCCGGTCGTACAGCACCAGCGTTTCGTCGAACCGGTCCGCCTCGGCGTCGCCTCCGGTGGTGTTGGGGACCTGGCCGCCGTGCCCGGAGTAGGTGAGCAGCAGGATGTCGCCGCTCTTGAGCGTCTTGGCGGCCTTGCGCAGTTCGGCGGTGACCCGCTCGACGGTGCCGTCGGTGGTGAGCAGGGTCGTCGGGGCGAAGCCGGCGCCGCGGGCCAGCGCGGCCATGTCGTGGGCGTCGTTCTCGCAGGCGACGAGCCGGCCGTCCCAGCCGCCGTACCGGGCGGGATCGACCTGGTTGAGTCCGACGTGGAGGGAGAGGCCGATGGGCATCGCGGGCTCCTTGGCAGCGGCGGGGGTCGGGGCAACGCCTGGATGCGTTCCGTGGCCGGCCGGCCGGTGAACTCGCCGGCCCGCCCAACCGCCTGAACGGTCCCCTGCGCGCACGCCGGCGGCCGCCGCGGGCCGGTGCGGGCGGCTGTTGGAGTGGCTTCGCCGGGGACGCCGGTCGGCGGACCGTACCACCGGGAAGCGGTTGTCATATGACCACATCCGACGCGTCCCGGGCCGGCCGTGCCACCACCGGCCCGGCGTCCGGGGACGCCCTGGCGGGCCGCGCGGGCTACGACGAGCACTTCCTCGGCGTGCCCGTGCCGCTGCCGGTGCCGGCCGTCCCCGGGACGGAGACCGTGGTCCTGCCGTACACCCACTTCACGGTCCTGCTGCGCCCGGACCGGCGGCTGGCGGCGGCCACCGGCGTCTGCGTCGACGGCCGGCTGCTGCGGGAGCACGTACCGCGGGAGGGCGGCTGGCAGTTCGACCCCCGGCTGCCCGAGGACCTGCAGGCCGGCGACGCGGTCTACCGCGACAACTCCCTGGACAAGGGCCATCTGGTGCGCCGCCTCGACCCGGTGTGGGGCGACGTCGCGGAGGCCGGCCGGGCCAATGCCGACACCTTCCACTACACCAACGCCGCCCCGCAGGCCGATGTGTTCAACCAGGGCAGACGGCTCTGGGCCGGGCTGGAGGATTTCCTGCTCGACCACGCCGCCGCCCACGACCGCAAACTGGCCGTGCTGACCGGGCCGGTGCTGCACGACTCAGACCCGCCCTACCGGGGCATCCAGGTGCCGCTGCGCTTCTGGAAGGTGGCCGCGTTCGTCCAGGACGGTGCGCTCGCGGCCACCGCGTACGTCCTGGACCAGAGCCCGGACCTGACCCGGGACGCCGACCGGGCGCTGGCCGGCGCGGTGCCGGGCGCACCGCCGCCGCTGGGCGCCTACCGCACGTTCCAGGTGCCGGTGTCGGACGTCGCCGAGCTGACCTCACTGGACCTGGGCCCGCTGCCGGCCGCCGATCTGATGCCGGTGACGCGCGCCCCGAAGGAACGCTGGAAACGACTCACGTCGCACGACGACATCGTGCTGCGGCGCGACTGAACGGCGAGGGAACACACCATGCGACCGAGCGTCGTCTACGTCCACGGCAACGGCAACAAGGTCCGCCCGGACCTGCTCAAGTCCCAATGGGACACCGCCCTGTTCGGCCGGGACATGGGCGCGGCGTCGCGGATGGCCTACTGGGCGCCGGTGCGCTACCCCGCCCCGCTGCCCGACCACCGGCCGGACCCGCTGGACGGCGGCCCGCAGCCGGCCAAGGGCTCCCCGGCCGGCCTTCAGGAGCGCGCCACGAACTCCTCGGCCGCCGTCCCGCCCCCCGACGAGTTCGTGGCACGGACCCTCGACGAGGCCCGGCAGGAGGCCGGCGGCACCACACCGGAGCGGCGGGCGCGCCCCGACGAGGACGCCCTGGCCGACTGGCTGCGGGACATGACCTACCTCGCGGACACCCTCGCGCACACCGAGGCCGCCCCGGAGCCCGGGCCGGCCGACGCACTGCCGCTGGAGGTCGTGCCGTTGCCCCGGCCCGGCCGCACCGCGCTGTTCCGGGCGCTGGTGCAGCACGCGTTCAAGGACGTGTACGCGTACTTCTTCGGCGGTGCGGGGCCGGCGATGCGCGCCGTGATGCAGGAGGCGCTGGACGGCCTGGACGGCGGCCCGCTGGTCGTGGTCGGGCACAGCCTGGGCACGGTCATCGCCTACGAGGTGCTGCGGGAGCAGCAGCGCGACGTCGCGCTGCTGGTCACCGTCGGCTCACCGCTGGCGATCACCGAGATCCAGGACCGGCTGGCCCGCCCGCCGGCCGTACCGGACGGCGTGGCGGCCTGGCGCAACGCCTCCGACCTGCGGGACCTGGTGGCGCTGGACCACACCCTGCGCCCCGAGTACGCGCCCGAGGACCGGGTCACCGACGTGCTGGTCACCAACGACAGCCGCAACCACCACAGCATCGACGCGTACCTGTCGCAGCACCCGGTGCGCGAGCCGGTGCTGCGCATCTTCGGCGACGGTCCGGGGTAGGCCGGGCATGCCGCTGACCGAAACCGAGTGGGACCTGGTCACCACCTGGGTGCAGAACCATCTGGTCGACACCACCGAGCCGCACGACCGGCTCGCCGAGTACGGATTCCCCGAGGACTTCGTCGCCGCGCTGCCGCTGACCCACATCAGCTCCGACAACGCCCGGACCCTCGTGCACCGCTCGCGCACGGACATCGAGCGGCAGCTGCGGCTGATGGAGGCGCTCACCACGGTCGACGAACTGGCCGTGCTGCCCGACATCGTGAAGGTCCGGGAGTTCCGCGACCGGCTGCGGGAGGACTGCCGCGCGCACGCCGCGCAGGACACCTTCCGCACCTGCGTGCTGAAGAACGGCGCCGAGGCCTTCATCGACCGGCAGGGCCTGCGGGAGACGCTGCGCCGGTTCATCGCCGACCCCGACAAGTGCATCCTGCTGGTCGACGGCGAGCCGGACAGCGGCCGCTCGTACACCTACACCTTCCTGCGCCACATCGGCCAGCACAGCGGTTTCCGTCCCGTCCGGGTCACCCTGTCGCGGACCTCCACCGCGGCGAAGGTCGTCCGGCGGCTGGCCGACTTCGTCGCCGAACCGGGCACCGGCCCCGCCCCGCTCAACCCCACCGGCCTCAACGACCCGCTGCCGTCCGTCGAGGAGGCCGCGCACTGGGTCGCCGGCCGCGCCACCGCCGCCGAGGAGCGGCTCTGGCTGGTGCTCGACGAGTGCGACCGGCTCGACCCCAGCTCCGACGTGTGGGACTTCATCGGGCAGCTCGCCACGGCCGTCTACGAGCACTCCGCGGTCCACGGCGACCAGGCACCCCGGCTGGTGCTGCTCGGCTACGGGCGGGCGATGCGCCAGCTCCCGTACGACCTGCGCGGCAGCGTGTCCTGGGACACCGCGCGGATCGTCGAACCGGGCGATCTGCGGTCCTTCTTCCACCAGGTCTTCCACGAATCACCGCCACCGGCGCTGGCGGCCGGCGACCCGCGCGGGTCCGCCATCGACGAACTCGTCGAGGTCGCCGTGGAAGAGGTGCTCTACGCCGCGGAATCCGGCGGCGGGGCCGGCGAGAGCTATATGCGCCGGGTCAGTACGGCGGTGGAGGGAGCGGTCCGTGTCTACCGGTCCCTCTGAGCGTCCGGCCCCGTCGGGCCTGCGGGAGGTGTTCGCGGCCCGCCTGCGCGAGGCGCTGCACACCGGCGGGGAGCGCCGCGGCGGCGTCTCCCCCACCCGCCGCGCCTACCGGGAGGCGGCCTGTCTGCTGGCCCGTTTCGACCCCCGCGAGCTGCGGCTGCCCGACGAGAAGCACGCCACCGGCCGGGCGGTCCTGGAACTCGTCGACGACTGCACGACCCTGGGCATGCAGGACCAGGCCGGCTGGGCGCTGAAGGCCGAGGTCCGGGAGGAGGCGCTGGTCGGGCTGGCCGGGCCCGAGGCCGCCCGGCGGCTGCTCGCCGCCAACATCGGCCAGCTGCCGGCCGAGCCCGGGCCCGAACGGTTCGCGCTGGCCCAGCTGTTCGGCACACCGCTGGCGATCGACCGGCTGACCGCCGGTGAACTGGCCGACGCGCTGCAGGCGGTGCTGTGGCTGTCCCGGGTGCCGGGCATGACCGGTCTGCCGGACACCGGCCGGCTGCAGCGCGCCCTGGAGCGGGCCCGGCTGCTGGAGCCGCTGGAACGCCTGGTCCGCCGCCCGTTCCAGGGCCGGGCCGCCGAACTCGCCGAGCTGCACGCCTACGTCGCGCTGCCCAGGGCCGCCGCACCGCCCGGGCCGCCGGCGGCCCCTCCCGGCGGCGGTCCCGGGCCGGTCCCCGCGATGGTCATCCACGGGCCCGGCGGCATGGGCAAGAGCACCCTGCTCGCCAAGTTCCTGCTCGACAGCGTCCACGACCCGGCCGGCGGCATCCCGTTCGCCTACATCGACTTCGAGCGGCCCACTCTCTCCGTCCACGAGCCGATCACGCTGATCGCCGAGGCGGCCCGACAGCTCGGCATCCAGTACCCCGCCCACCGCGCCGAGCTGGACGCGCTGGCCGAGGAGTGCCAGCAGGTCGCCCGCAGCCAGCGCGAGGGGCAGGAGCGGGTGACCCAGCTGCACGAACTCGCCGCCACCCGGGCGGTCCTCGGGCGCAGCTACTCGCAGCAGTTCCAGTCGGCGGCCATCGGCCGGGAGACCGGGCTGGTCCGGCGGGTCGGCGAGGTCCTGACGCGGGCGGTCGCGGAGGCGAAGTCCCGCCCGGACGACCCGGATCCGCCGTTCGTGGTGGCCCTGGACACCTTCGAGGAGGCGCAGTACCGCGGCTCACCGGCCCTGGGCCGGATGGTGGCGGTCTACATGGCGTTCCAGAGCGCCTATCCGCGGCTGCGGTTCGTGGTCTCCGGGCGCGCACCGGTCGAACACCCGGCGAAGCAGGTGAAGTCGCTCGACATCGAACTCGGCGAACTCGACCCGGAGGCGGCGGTGGGCCTGCTCGCGTCCTGCGGCGTGGACGACCCCGAGGTGGCCCGGGAGCTGGCCGCCCGGGTCGGCGGGCATCCGCTCAGCCTGAAGCTGGCGGCGCGGGCCGCGACCCTCGCGGGCCTGGCGGGCGAACCGACCGGTGAGCTGATCCGCAGCCTGCCCGAACGCCGGCGGGAGGTCTTCCGCCGGGTCGACCAGCTCCTGGTGCAGGGCATCCTCTACGACCGGATCCTCAGCCACATCGCCGACGAGGACATCCGCCGGCTCGCCCACCCCGGCCTGGTGCTGCGGGTCATCACCCCGGAGATCATCCAGGACGTGCTCGCCGGGCCGTGCGGCCTCGACGTGCCGGGCCCGGAGCGGGCCCGGGAGCTGTTCGACGAGCTGAGCCGGCTGGACATGGTCGAGCCGGCCGCTCCCGACGCGGTGCGCTACCGCGGCGACGTCCGGGCCATCATGCTGCGGCTGCCCGGCGGCGACCGCACCGCGGTGATGCGGGAGGTCGAACGGCGCGCGGTGGCGCACTACGCGGCCCGCGACGGACTGGAGGCGCGCGCCGAGGAGATCTACCACCGGCTGCGGCTGGACGAGAACCCGCGCTCGGTGGAGGAGCGCTGGCTGCCGGGCGTCGAACGGTTCCTCGCCGGGGCCGGGCAGGAGATGTCGCCGCGGGCCGCGGGGCTGCTCACCGCCCGGCTCGGCGGCGGTGCCCCCGACCACGTGGCGGCCGGCGCGGACCAGGAGGACTGGGAGCGGATCGCCGCCCGGGAGGCCGAGGACCTGCTGGCGCAGGGCTTCGCCACGGCGGCCCTGGAGCGGATCGGCCGGCGCCGCCCCTGGACCCCGTGCAGTCCGCTGCACGCGCTGTACGCCGAGGCGCTCAGCCGCGTCGGGCGGCGGGACGAGGCCCGGCGGGCGGTCGCGGACGCCCTGGTCCCGGCCGGGCGCGCGGGATGCGGGGAGCGCCGGCTGGAGCTGCTGCTGCTCTCCGCGCGGCTCGCGCAGGAGGACGGCGATCCGGTGCACGCCGACCGCGCGCTGCGGGCCGCGGAGGACGTCGCGGTGGGCCTCGGGCAGGACCTGGAGGCGATGGGCGCACTGCTGGCCCGGGCCCGGCTGACCGCCGACGAGGGGCGCGCGGAGCCGGCCACCGGCCGGCAACTCGCCGAGCGGCTGCGGAAGTTGCCCGACGACGTGCTGACCGAGCAGCCGGTGCTGGTGCGCGCGGTCGCCTCGCAGATCTACACCCAGGCCCCCGGCGCGCTGGAACACGCCGTGGAGGTGGTGGGGCTGCCGTCCGACGACGAGACGCTGGACGCGCTGGGCGCGGCGATGCGCCGGGCGACCCGCCGGCAGCCGGCCCTGCTGGGCAAGGTGATGGAGATCCTGGACGAGGCCGCCGGGCCGTCCCGCCCGGAGCCCGGGGCCGCACCGACCAGCATCGCCGGGATCCTGCGGCTGGCCCGGGACCGCGGCACCCTCGACGCGCTGGCCCGGCGCCTGCTGGCCGTACCGGACCGCAGCGGGGAGATCGTCGCCGGAGTGGCCGCGGCGATGGGAGTGGGCAGCGGCGCACGGACCACCACCGGCGAGCACGTCCGCGCCGCCCCGGCCCCCGAGCAACGACACGCGCGCGAAAGGCGTGATGACCGGTGAACGGCTACCTCTCGCCGGACGAGATCCGGGCGGTGCTCGACGCCGCGGTGGAGACCGGGCTCGCCGACCCGTCGGTGCGGCCGCTGCTGATGGACGGGATCATGCCCCGCTACCGGGGCACGCTGCCGCTGCACCCCGCGCCGGGCCGCCAGGTGCACTCCGACCTCAGCCAGATGAACCGGGTGGAGCGGCTGGTCGACGGCTCGGTGCCGCTGGAGATCTGGCTGCGCAACGCCGTCGCCGAGACCACCGAGGCCGAGCCGCTCACCGTCTTCCAGCGGGCCCTGGACGACGTGGCGCGGCAGGCGGGCGGCGAGCCGGACGTCCTGGCCACCATGCCCGCCCCCGGGGAGATCAAGGAGGAGATCGTCCACCGGGACGACACCGTGCCGATCGGGTTCCTGCGCGGCGGGGAACTGGCCGGCGGGGCGGTGGCGCGCCTCAAAGTGCCGCCGTACCAAGGCGGTGCGCCGCTGCAGCCGAACGGCTTCCCGCACTCCGGCACCGGCTGGCTGATCGCCCCCGACCTGCTCGTCACCAATCACCACGTGGTCAACGCCCGGGCCGGGACCGGCGCCGGACGGCCGGTGGCCGACCCGGAGGACCTGCACCTGCAGGCCCGGCACACCCGCGCCCGGTTCGACTACGACACCGACGACATCGAGACCGAGGAGGCCGCGGTCGCCGAACTCGTCGCGGCGGACGCGGCGTTGGACTACGCGCTGCTGCGGCTGGCCGAGGCGCCGGCCCGGCCGGTGCTGCGGCTGGCGGAACGGCCGCTGACGGTCGGCCGGGGCGACTACGTGGCGGTCAACATCATCCAGCACCCCGGCGGCCTGCCGAAGCGGGTCGCGCTGCGCAACAACCTCGTCTACGAGGCGGACGAGAACGACGTGCGCTACTTCACCGACACCCGCGGCGGGTCCTCGGGCTCACCGGTCCTCACGGACGACTGGAAGGTGGTGGCCCTCCACCGGGGCACCCGGCGCGTGGAGAACGTGCTGTTCCAGGGCCGGACCACGGCGTTCGTCAACGTCGGCACCCAGATGCGCAGCGTGCTGCGCCATCTGGAAACCACCAGTCCCGGCATCCATGCCGAGATCCAGGCGGCACAAGCGGCGCCGTAGCGCGAGGCGACGGCACCATCGAGGAGGCAAGATGCCAAGGCGGAACAGATCACCGGTCGCGGCCGGCCCGGAGCAGGTCTTCTCGGACCTGCACGAGGTCGCGGCGCGGGTGCGGGACGGACTGTCGTCCGAGATCCCCGAATCCCTGGAGGAGCTGCCGGCGGAGCAGCAACCCGCCGGCCAGATCGCGCAGTTCGCGCAGGCCGAGCGGGCCCGGGTGCTGACCGCGGGCGCGATCGGCCTGGAGAAGCTCGCCGAGGGGCGCACCGACGAGATCAGCGACGACGAGTCCTTCGGCATGGAGGCGATCGTCCTGCTGGAGGGCCGGCCGGCGATCCTCGTCCAGAACCACGACTTCGCGCCGCAGCAGGGCGACTGGGCGGTGCTCGACGGGCACCGGGCGGCGATCCGGGAGTCGTTCGCGCGGGTCGGCCGGGTCGAACTGTCCGGCCACATCAGCCTGGACTGGCTGGGGACCGCGTTCCTGGTCGGCCCGGACACCGTCCTGACGAACCGTCATGTGGCGCAGGAGTTCGCCCGCGGCGACGGCCGCGGCTGGACCTTCCAGCAGGGCATCAGCGCCAACGTCGACACCGGCGAGGAGTACGTCGACCCGGTACTCGCCGGCGGCGGCCCGGCACCCGGCGCGGCGAGCCCCTCGTTCGACGTCGTCGAGGTGGTGGGCGTCCACGAGGACGTCGACCTGGCCCTGCTGCGGGTCGCCCCGCCGCCCGGCGGCAGCGCGCTGCCCCCTCCCCTGGCGGTGGCCGCGGACGCCCCGGCCGACCTGCCCGGCCGCCCGGTGTACTGCGTGGGCTACCCGGCGTACGACGGCCGGCGCAACGAACCCGAGTCGATGCGCCGGATCTTCATGGACATCTACAACGTCAAACGGCTGCAGCCCGGCACCACCACGGGGCTGGTGCCGGACCGGAACGTCATCGGGCACGACTGCTCGACGCTGGGCGGCAACAGCGGCTCCCCCGTCATCGACCTCACCGACCACCGGGTGCTCGGCCTGCACTTCGGCGGCCGCTACGGCCTCGGCAACTACGCCGTGCCGCTGTGGCAGCTGGTCGAGGATCCGCTGCTGGCCCGGGCGGAGATCAACTTCGTCTGAGTCCGGCCCGGGCCGCGCCCTGCCCGCGGGTCAGCCGCCGTTCTTGACGAACTCGGTGGTGTAGGTCTTCTTCAGATCCACCGACGCGTTCTTGAGGTTCGGGTTGAAGGACTTCAGCACCCGCTCCACGGTCGCCGGGCCGTCGGCCGGCATCACACCGTCCTTGGTGAACATCGGCAGGGTGTCCTTGATCGCCTGCACATAGAGTTCCTTGCCGCCCTGCGCGTAGTCGGCCGGCATCTTGTCGGCGATCTGCTCGGGCGTGTGCGTGGACATCCACTTCAGGGTCTTCACGAAGGCCTTGGCGAGCTTGCGCACGGTGTCCTTGTGGCTGTTCACCCAGTCGGTGTTCATGTAGAGGCTGGACGACGGGTACGGGCCGCCGAGCGCCTCCTTCGACCCCTCCGGCGTGCGCATGTCGATGAGCACCTTGCCCAGGTTCTTGTCGAGGACCTGCGCGACGGTCGGGTCGGTGGTCATCCCGCCGTCGATCGAACCCTGCTTCATCGCCGAGAGGAAGGTCTGCCCGGCGCCCACCGCCACCGGGGTGAACTCGCTGGTCTGCACCCCGTTCTTCACCGCGAGGTACTTGGTCAGGAAGTCGGTGGACGAGCCGAGCCCGGTGACGCCGAGCTTCTTGCCCTTGAAGTCCTTGGCCGAGGTGAGGCCTCCGGCCGCCTTGGTGGAGACCACCTCCACCTCGCCGGGAGCGTGCGCGAACTGCACCACCGACTCCACCTGCTTGCCCTTCACCTGCAGGTCGAGGGTGTGGTCGTAGAAGCCCACGACGCCCTGGACGTCACCGGCGAGGAGCGAGGTGGTGGCCTGCACACCGGCCGGTTCGGTGAGCAGCGTGACGTGCACGCCCTCGTCCTCGAAGTAGCCCAGCTGCTGGGTGAGTCTGGCCGGCAGGTAGATGACCTTGTCGAGACCACCCACCATGATCTTGATCTTGCCGTTGTCGCCGCCGGCCGCGGCGTCCTGGGATCCGTTGTCACCACAGGCCGTGAGGGTGGTGAGGGCGAGCAGGGCGGAGGCCGCCGCGGCGGTCAGCTTGACGGACGTACGCATGATCAAATCCTTGAATTCATGAGTGGGTTGACGGGAAAGGGAGCACGGCCGGTCAGCGGCCGTCCGAGGCGTCGGCCGGCTTCCAGCGGAACAGCCGCTTCTCCAGGAACGCCAGCAGCCCCTCGGCGACCAGGGCGACCAGGGCGAGGATCGCCATGGCGGCATACACACCGGCCGCGTTGAACGTGCCCTGGGACGCCGCGACCAGCAGGCCGAGGCCCTTGGTCGCGCCGATGTACTCGCCGACGATCGCGCCGATCAGCGCGAAACCGAAGCTGACGTGCAGGCTCGTGAAGATCCACGAGGTGGCCGACGGGATCACCACCTGCAGGGTCACCTGACGGTTGCTCGCCCCCAGGATCCGGGAATTGGCCACCAGATTGCGGTCCACCTCCCGCGCGCCCTGGAACGCGTTGAAGAACACCGGGAAGAACACCAGGACCACGGCGGACGCCACCTTGGACGCCGGGCCCAGGCCGAACCAGATCAGGAAGATCGGCGCCAGCACGATCCGCGGCAGCGCATTGAGCACCTTGATGTACGGGCCGAGCACATCGGCCAGGAAACGCACCCGGCCCAGCGCGATGCCCAGCACCACCCCGGTGAGCACACCGATGACCCAGCCGAGCAGCGCCTCGTAGAGCGTGTACCAGATCTGCTCCCACAACGGGCCCTGCGGAGTGCCGTTCAGCGCCCACTGGCTCATCTGGTCCCAGATCCTCGACGGCATCGAGAAGTTGAACGGATCGATGACCGCGGCCCGGGCCAGCCCCTCCCACAGCCCGAGCAGCCCGACGAGCAACAGCACCCGGGTGCCGTACACCAGCAGCCGGCGCCGGCGCGCGGCCCGCGCCCGCTCCCGCGAACGGTCCGCACGGGCACCGGACTTGACCACCGCGACGGGCGCGTGGACGGTCTCAGGCGGCATCGACGGCACCCCTCTCGCGGGTGATGCGGACCTCTTCGCCGAGCGAGGACCAGATCTCCCGGTAGATCTCGATGAACCGCGGCTCCAGCCGCACCGACTCGACCCGCCGGGGCCGCGGCAGATCGATCTCGAAGACCTCCTTGACGGTCGCCGGCCCGGCCGTCATCACCACCACCTTGTCGGCGAGCGCGATCGACTCCTCCAGGTCGTGCGTGACGAACACGACGGAGGCACCGGTGCCCGACCACAGCTCCAGCAGCTCGTCCGACATCAGCGCCCGGGTCTGCACATCGAGCGCCGAGAACGGCTCGTCCATCAGCAGGATCCCCGGATCGTTGACGAACGTCGCGGCCAGCGCGACCCGTTTGCGCTGGCCACCGGAGAGCTGATGCGGATAGCGGTCCTCGAAGGCCGCCAGCCCGACCCGGGCCAGCCACTCCCGCGCCCGCGCTCTGGCCTCCGCCTTAGGCACACCGCGGAACCGCGGCCCGGCCATCACGTTCGACAGCACGGTGCGCCAGGGGAAGACCGCGTCCTGCTGGAACACGAAGCCGACCGAGTCGCCGATGCCGCGGACCGGCTCCCCGGCCACCAACACCTCGCCCCGGGTGGGCTCCTCCAGCCCGCTGATCAGGGTGAGCGTGGTGGACTTCCCGCATCCCGTGGGGCCGACCACGGCGACGAACTCACCGCGCCCGACCACCAGATCCAGATCCCGTACGGCGGTGTGCAAGCCCCCCGACGGGGTCCGGAACGTCTTGCTGGTGCCCCGTAGTTCGATGGCGGGGCTCAGGTGGCTGTTCATGGGCCCGGACGCTAGGTGTGATCCGGCACACCGACACGCTTCTGGCCACAACCCGCCTTTGTGCGCGCAAACCCTGTTGTGCTCGTTTTGCTCACGCTAGAACAACAACAACATCACCAGGGGGTGCGCGGATGCTCACGCACGGCATACCGTTGCGAGCATCACGCGTAAAGAGAATGTGTCGGTTCCGCGCACACGCGGCAGGGGCCAAGGACGAGGAGAGCATGCGGATCCACTGGCCCCGGCGCGTCTTCGCCCAGGTGCTGACCGCCCAACTCACCCTCACCACCGGTGTGATGGTGCTCGCCACCAGCCTGTTCCTCGCCCCGCTCAGCTCCGAACTCGACGACCAGGCGATGCGCCGGGCCCAGTCCATCGCCCAGACCACCGCGGCCGACCCCGACCTCCCCCGCGACATCACCACCACCCCGCCCGACCGGCACGGACCGGTTCAGACCGCCGCGGAGCGCATCCGCCGGGCCACCGGCGCCCTGTACGTCGTCGTCATGGACACCCGCGGAGTGCGCTGGTCACACACCAACCCCGCCGAAATAGGCCGGCACGTCTCCACCGACCCCAGCCGCACCCTCGCCGGACGCGAGGTACGCCAGATCGACACCGGCACCCTCGGACGATCGGCCCGCGCCAAGGTCCCGCTGCGCGACCCCCGCGGCCGCATCGTCGGCGCCGTCTCCGTCGGCATCGCCTACGACAGCGTCCACAGCCGCCTGATCGGCACCCTCCCCGGCGTACTGCGCTACGCGGCCGCCGCGCTCGCCGTCGGCGTCCTGGCCGCGGTCGCCCTCGCCCGCCGGCTCCGCCGCCGTACCCACGGCGTCGCGTTCACCGACATCTCCGCACTGCTCGACGAACGCGAGGCGATGCTGCACGGCATCCGCGAAGGCGTGGTCGCCTTCGACCGGCACGGCCGGATCCGGCTGGTCAACGACGAGGCCGGACGACTGCTCGGACTCGACGCCGGGGCCGCCGGACGCCCCCTGGAGGAGGTGCTGCCGCCGGGCCGGACCACGGAAGTCCTGGCCGGGCGGGTGGCGGGCACGGACCTGCTGGCCGTCTGCAGCGGCCGGGTGCTGGTCGCCAACCGCGTACCCACCCGGGACGGCGGCGCCGTGGTCACCCTCCGGGACCGCACCGAACTCGAACTGCTCGGCCGCGAACTCGACGGCACCCAGGGCCTGTTGGACGCCCTCCGCGCCCAGGACCACGAACACGCCAACCAACTGCACACGGTACGCGGCCTGCTCGAACTCGGCCGGTACGACAAGGCCGTCGAATTCGTCACCGAAGTGGCCAGCGCCCACCGGGCCTCCGCGGAACAGATCGCCGAGCGGGTGCACGACCCGCTGCTGTCCGCACTGCTCGTCGGCAAGGCCGCCATCGCCGCCGAACGCGGGGTGTCCCTGCGGATCTCCGACGCCACACTGCTGCCGCACGCCGTGGTCGACCCGCGCGACCTGGTGACCGTCCTCGGCAACCTGATCGACAACGCACTCGACGCCACCGCCGAACGCCACCGCCGACAACCCTTCGTCGAGGTCGAGTTGCGGGCCGAACACCGCACCGTCGTCCTACGCGTCGCCGACACCGGCCCCGGAGTCCCGCCCGCCCTGCGCGAGCAGATCTTCGCCGAGGGCTGGTCCACCAAGACCCCCCGCCCACCGGCCACCGGACGGCCGTCCACGGCCCCCGTGACCTTCCACCGCGGCCGCGGCATCGGCCTGGCACTGGTGCGCCGGCTCGCCGAACGCTACGGCGGAATGGCCCGCGTCACCGCCCGCGCCGGCGGCGGCGCGGTCTTCACCGTCGTCCTGCCCGAAGCACTCCAGGAAGAACGCCCCACCACATCGCCCACCACCTCACCCAGCACCTCACCCCTGCCCACGCCCACCACGTCGCCCACCACGTCGATCGGAGAATCACGATGACCGCCGGAGCGGACGATGGATGATCGGCGGAGCGTCGCGACGGATGGCCGTCGGAGCGTCGCAATGGACGACCGTCTGTGCCTCCCGATGAACGACCGTCGGAGCGGCGCGATGGAGGATCGGCGGTGCGTCCCGATGAGCGACCGTCTGTGCCTCCCGATGAACGACCGGCGGTACCTCCCGATGAACGACCGTCGGAGCGGCGCGATGGATGACCGTCGGTGCGTCCCGGTCACCGACGGTTGGAGCGTCCCCCTGACCGGAGGCCCCCGGTGATCGACGTACTCGTCGTGGACGACGACTTCCACGTCGCCGAGATCAACGCCGCCTACGTCTCCCAGGTGCCCGGCTTCCGGGTCGCCGGCTGCGCCCACACCGCCGCCCAGGCACTCGCCGCCCTGGAACGCACCCACGCCGACCTGGTGCTGCTCGACCACTACCTGCCGGACGAGAACGGGCTGTCACTGCTCCGGCGGCTGCGGCAACTCGGCCACCGCACCGATGTGATCATGGTGACCGCGGCCCGCGACGTGACGACCATCCAGGACGCGATGCGGTCCGGCGCGCTGCAGTACCTCGTCAAACCGTTCGGCTTCTCCGGACTGCGCGCCAAGCTCGACGGCTATGTCGCGCTGCGCCGCACCGTCGAGGGGGTGAGCGGCCGCGGCGAGGCCGGCCAGGAACAGGTCGACCGGATCTTCGGCGCCTTCCGCACCGCCGAATCCCCGCACACCGAACTCCCCAAGGGCCACTCCGCGGCCACCGTCGGGCTGATCCGCCGCGTCCTGGATGCGGCCCGGGTACCACTGTCCGCCCACGAGGTCGCCACCCGCGCCGGCGTCAGCCGCTCCACCGCCCAGCGCTACCTCAAACACCTGGAACGCAGCGGTCACATCATCCTGACCCTCAAATACGGCGACACCGGCCGCCCGGAACACCGCTACCGCTGGGCGGCGGCGGGCTGACCCGAGCCCCCAGCGCCCCTGGCTGCCGGAAACACCTCCCCCGCCGGACGGCCACGTGCCGGCCCGGGACCACGCCCCACCGGGCAGCCACGGGCCGGGCCGAGACCACGTCCCACCGACCGCCAACGGCCCACCGGCCGGCCGCCTCCCACGTCGCACCGCCCGGCCACCCGGAACACTCCCACCGCCGGGCGGCTACGGGCCGGCCCGAGACCACGTCCCACCGATCATCCCGAAACCTGGCGAAACCGTAGTCCAACCCCGGGCGGCTACGGGCTTCGCTTCCCCGGTCCGGATCGCCTCCCTGGGCATTTCTCCCGTCCGGGCCCCGGCGGGGAGACGCACCTCCTAGCCTCCCAATCATGGACATCTCGACGACCGGCAGGGGTGACACGGACCCGACCCCCGCCCTCCTCGACGCAGCGCAACTGACCGCCGACCCGGACTTGGCGGCCCGCTTCCCCGCCGAGGCCCACCGCGTGCTGGCCGACCTCGTACGCGCCGGCGCGCCCCTCGGCTGGGACGACCCGCCTGCGCCGGACGAGGTGGCCGACCTCATCGCCCGGGTCCTGCGAGCCGCACGGCACGGCGATGCGGCACTGCGCGCCGCCTACCTCGGCCGCCGGCTGGTCGGGCTGGGGTACTGGCTGCGCTACACCCAGGCGACCAACCGCCAGCACGCCGATCTGGTCAAGATCGCGGTGTCCGCCGAGGCACACGGCCGCGGCATCGGCAGGTCGCTGACCAGCACTTTGGTCGCCGATGCCCGCAAGGCGAAGATCGAGGTCCTCACCCTCGACGCCCGCGCCGACAACACCCGCGCACTCCGCCTCTACCGCTCCCTCGGCTTCCGCGAGTACGGCCGCCTGCCCGCCTTCGTCGCCATGGGCGGCCGCCGCTACGACAAGGTCTTCTACATGCTCGACCTCCGCACGTACACGCTCGACCTCCGCACGGAAAACCCCGCCGACCACCCTCCGCCTCCCCCCGCGCCTTGACATCCCCTCCCGCAGGACTCAGGATCCCTCCGTGACGTCCAACCTGTCAGACAGCCAGACAGCCTCCACCGGTCCCGGCGCTTCCGGCGGTCCCGGCGCCGGTGGTCCCGGCGCTACCGGCGCTCCCGCCGGCGCCTCCGTCGCCTCCGCCTCTTCCAGCACGTCCGTCACTTCCGTCACTACCGGCGGTGTGCCCCGCCGCGTCAGCGCGATGGAAGCGGTCCTGCACCATCTGCGCGGCGCCATCGAACGGGGCGAGTACGCGGTCGGCGACAAGCTGCCCTCGGAGGCGGAACTCTGCCGCCGCCTGGAGGTGAGCCGACCCGTACTCCGCGAGGCCCTGCGCGCCCTACAGACCATGGGGCTCACCGTCTCGCGCACCGGCAAGGGCACCTTCGTCGTCTCGGACGGAGCGGTGGCCGACCCCACCTTCGGCGACTACGCGGCGAGCGACCTCCTGGAGGTCCGCCGCCACGTGGAGATCCCGGTCGCCGGGTACGCGGCGCAGCGCCGTACCCCGGAGGACCTCGACCACCTCACCCACCTGCTGGAGCGGATGGAACGGGAGACCGACACCACCGCCTGGGTGGCCATGGACACCCTCTTCCACCTGGCGGTCGCCCAGGCCGCCCGCAACCCGGTCTTCCGCCGCGTCATCGAGGAGATCCGCGACGCCCTGGCCCGCCAGTCCGCGTTCCTCAACGAGCTCGGCGGCCGCCGCGAACAGTCCAACCGCGAGCACCGCGCCATCGTCGAGGCCCTCATCGACAATTCCGCACCCGACGCCGAACAAGCCATGGCCCACCACCTCACCCGCGTGGAAACCACCCTCACCCAAATCGTCGCCGCCGCCCCCGGCCCCTCCCCCGCCCCCGGCGCGGCCCCCACCCCGAATCCCGAGCCCCAGCCGTGACCAAGCACCCCCTCCACCAGCCGTCCCCTACCGGCAACCCCTCGCAGGAACACCACCTGCCCACCACCCCCTCCCCCGCCGGTTCCGCACCCGTCCCCCTCTCACCCGCCGGTTCCTCATCCATCAGCGAACCGTCACCCTCCGGCGACATGGCGCCGCCGATGGAGGCAATGAGGTCGATGACGGCAAGGAACGCAATGAGAGACAGCGCGGTCCCCACCCCGCCCGAGATGTCGACCCCGCCCGAGATATCGACCTCACCCGAGATGTCGACCCCGCCTGAGGTGTCGAACCCGCCCCAGGCGTCGGTCCCGCCTGAGGTGCCGAACCCGGCAGAGGTGCCGAACCCGGCAGAGGTGTCGAACCCGCTCCAGGTGTCGACGCCGCCCGAGATCCGCGAACCCGCCCACGCCCCTCTCGCCCACGTGGTGCGCGGCGGCATCATCGAGGGCGTCCACCACGGCTCGGTCGTGGTGCTGGCCGCCGACGGGAGCGTGCAGTTCCAGGCCGGCGACATCGAGGCCGCCTTCTACCCGCGCTCGGCCCTCAAGCCGCTCCAGGCCGTCGGCCTGCTCCGCGCGGGCCTGCCGCCCCTGGACGACGAGGCACTGGCCCTCGCCGCCGCCAGCCACTCCGGCGACGAACGCCACCTGGCCACCGCCCGTCGCATGCTCGCCACCGCCGGCCTGACCGACGACGCCCTGCGCAACGTCCCCGACCTGCCGTACGGGCCCGCCGAACGCGACGAGTGGCTCCGCCGCGGCCTGGGCCCCACCCGCCTCACCCAGAACTGCTCGGGCAAGCACGCCGCAATGCTGTTGACGACCCTGGCCCGCGGCTGGCGACCGGACACCTACCTCGACCCGGACCACCCGCTACAGCGGGAGATCGCCGCGACGGTCGAGGACCTCACCGGCCAGCGCATCGCCCGCGTCACCGTCGACGGCTGCGGCGCCCCGCTCTTCGCGGTCTCCCTGCATGGCCTGACCCGGGCCGCCACCCGGCTCGGGACGGCCGCCCCCGACACCCACGAGGGCCGGGTCGCGCACGCCATGCGTACCCACCCCGAGATGGTCTCCGGTGCCGACCGGGACACCGCCCGACTGGTGCGCGCGGTCCCCGGGCTGCTCGCCAAGGACGGCTTCGAGGGCGTTCAGATCGCGGCACTACCGGACGGGCGGGCCGTCGGCGTGAAGATAGCCGACGGCGCCGACCGCGCCCGGATGCCCGTGACGGCGGCTGCCTTGGCGCGCTGCGGTGTCGACCCGGACGTCCTCGCCGACTTCGCGGCCACACCGGTCATCGGGGGCGGCGCACCGGTCGGGGCGCTGCGGGCGGCGGGGGCCCTGTCCATGCCCGCTTCGCCCATGCCCACCTAGCCCATGCACGCTTCGGCTTCCGCTCCGGCTTCCACTTTCCCCTCCACCTCCATCTCCGCTTCTACCTCCGCTTCCTAGACCTTGTCCGCTGTCCCTGCACCCCCTGTCCCATTGGTGCCCGCTCTCTGGCTGTCTCCTGCTGCGCCTGCCTGCGCCCGCCTGCTCCTGCCTCCTGACGCCTCCTCATACCCCGGCAACGATTACGGAGCGTGATTCGTTCCCGAATCGGTCACTCTCTGTGATGAAATCCTCCCCCGGTCCTGCCTGGTTTACGCCCGCGGCGGCCTGGGTCCGTACATCCCTGCTTCCCTACTCCACTCCGCCCTGCTCCCCTGCTCCACTCCGCCGAAGGACGTTTTTTCGTGACTGCCGTGACTGCTGCTACTGATCACCGTTGGGAACACGATCTGTTGGGGGATCGGGAGATACCTGTTGAGGCCTACTGGGGTGTGCATACGTTGCGGGCCGTGGAGAACTTTCCGATCAGTGGGATGGCGATCTCTGCCTATCCGCATCTGATCAATGCGCTGGCTGCCGTCAAGGAGGCTGCGGCGCGGGCCAACCAGGATCTGGGGCTGCTCGATCGGGAGCGGGCGGAGGCGATTGTGGCTGCCTGCCGCGAGATTCGGGTGGAGGGGCGGCTGCATGAGCAGTTCGTGGTTGACGTGGTGCAGGGGGGTGCCGGGACCTCGACGAACATGAACGCCAATGAGGTGATCGCCAATCGGGCGTTGGAGATCCTCGGTCATGCGAAGGGCGATTACGCCCGGCTGCACCCGAACGAGCATGTCAATCTTGGGCAGTCGACGAACGATGTGTACCCGACCGCGGTCAAGGTCGCCACGATCATGGCGGTGCGGGAGCTGGTCGATGCGATGGGTGTGTTGCGGGCGAGCTTTGCCGCCAAGGCGGACGAGTTCCGCGAGGTGCTGAAGATGGGGCGGACGCAGCTCCAGGATGCGGTGCCGATGACGCTGGGGCAGGAGTTCTCCGCGTACGCGGTGATGCTGGAGGAGGACCAGAGCCGGCTGGCGGAGGCCGTGCTGCTCATCCACGAGATCAATCTCGGTGCGACGGCCATCGGTACCGGCCTCAATGCGCCCCGGGGGTACGCCGAGGCGGCTCGCGGGCACCTTTCGGCCATTACCGGGCTGCCGCTGGTGACCGCGGCCAATCTCGTGGAGGCGACGCAGGACTGCGGGGCGTTCGTCCATCTCTCCGGCGTGCTGAAGCGGATCGCCGTCAAGCTCTCCAAGAGCTGCAACGACCTGCGGCTGCTGTCGTCCGGGCCGCGGGCGGGCCTGGCGGAGATCAACCTCCCGCCGGTACAGGCCGGTTCGAGCATCATGCCGGGCAAGGTCAACCCGGTGATCCCGGAGGTCGTCAACCAGGTCGCCTTCGAGGTGATCGGGAACGACGTCACCATCACGATGGCCGCCGAGGCCGGGCAGCTCCAGCTCAACGCCTTCGAGCCGATCATCCTGCACTCGCTCTCCGAAAGCATCACCCACCTCGGGGCCGCCTGCCGGACGCTGGCCGAACGGTGCGTGGACGGGATCACCGCGAACACCGAAACGCTCCGGGCGAGCGTGGAGAATTCGATCGGGCTGGTCACCGCGCTCAACCCGCACATCGGGTACACGGCGGCGACCGCGATCGCCCAGGAAGCCCTCGCCACCGGGCGCGGGGTTGCCGAACTCGTACTGGAGCAGGGCCTGTTGCCCGCCGAGCGGCTCGCCGCTCTGCTGCGGCCGGAGGAAGTGGCGGGCACGGGACGGCTGTGAGGCGCAGCCCCCGTCGACGGCGATGACGACGGCGACAGCGACAGCCACAGCGATTGTGAGGGTGACGGTGACCAGCGCGTCCGGCCCAGCCTGACCTGGCCCAGCCTGACCTGGCCCGGCCCGGCTCCGGCCCGGCATCGTCGGCGACGCCCGTACGGTCGCCCGCCGGCCGCGGCCCCATTGCGGGCTGCAGCCACATCACCCGCGCGGCCACATCACCCGCTCGGCCACCTCACGGCCGGCCCGCCCGGCACCCGGAACCCCACCCCGGAATCACCCCGTACCCGGAAGAACCCCGTCCCGGAGCCGCGCTCCCCGGGTGCGTGGATCAGAATCGTGTACAGGGGTCCTGCGGGGCTCCGTACACGAGATGCTTCGGAGAGTCGGAGAGAGGGATCGCATGCGTATCGCGCTGTGCCAGATGACGGCGTCCACCGAGCCGAAGGAGAACCTCGCGGCCGTGCAGGACCACGTGCGGCGGGCGGCGCGGGAGGGGGCGCGGCTGGCGGTGTTGCCCGAGGCGTCCATGGTGCGGTTCGGGGTGCCGTTGGGGCCGGTGGCGGAGCCGCTGGACGGGCCGTGGGCCGAGGGCGTGCGTGCGGTGGCCCGGGAGACGGGGGTGACGGTGGTGGTGGGCATGTTCACCCCGGCGCCTGAGGGGCGGGTCGCCAATACGCTGCTGGCGACCGGGCCCGGGGTCGAGGAGTCGTACGACAAGATCCATCTGTATGACGCGTTCGGGTTCCGGGAGTCCGACACGGTGGCTGCGGGCAGTCGGGTGGTGACCATCGACGTGGAGGGCGTCCGGGTGGGTCTGGCGACCTGCTACGACCTGCGGTTCCCGGAGCTGTTCCGGGCGCATGCGGATGCCGGGGCGACGGTGTCGGTGCTGCCCGCTTCCTGGGGTGCGGGTCCCGGCAAGCGTGCGCAGTGGGATCTGCTGGTACGGGCCCGCGCGCTGGATGCGACGGTGTGGCTGGCGGCGGTCGGCCAGGCCGCGCCCGACCCGCAGGCCGACCCCGAGGTGCCGACGAAGGTGCCGACCGGTGTCGGGCGCAGTGCGCTGGTCGGTCCGGACGGTACGGTGCGGGCCCAACTGGGCGGTGCGCCCGAGCTGTTGGTGGCGCAGCTGGACACGGAGGAGACGGCGCGGGTGCGGCGTGCGGTCGCGGTGCTGGACAACCGCCGGCTGTAGCGGGGGTCGGTAGCAGATCCGTAGCAGGTTCGTAGCAGTCGGTGGCAGGTCGGTAGCAGGCCCGTAGCCGTCGGTAGGTGTGGCAGCCGCCTCCCACCCGCTCGCCGGGGGGCGGCTGTCAGGCCGAAGGCCCACGGCCGCGGCCCCCTCCTCCTCTTGGCCCGCACCCCTCGCCCCGCACGCGCACCCCGGACCCGCACCCCGCCCCCGTACGCCCTCGCCCGTCCCGGCTCGGGCCCGGGCGGACCCCCCTCCGTTCACCCGAAAGGTCGGGCCCATCTCCTCATCGCACAATGGCAGTTGACGGGCCGTCACGCAGCCCCAGTCGGAGGTGTTCGACGTGGTAGAGGGCTTGGTCGAGGAGTTCGGCGACGTGGTGGTCGTAGAGGGCGTAGACGATGGAGCGGCCGTTGCGTTCGCCGGTGACGAGGCCGAGGTTGCGGAGCAGGCGGAGTTGGTGGGAGCAGGCGGACTGTTCCATGCCGACGGCGGTGGCGAGGTCGCCGACGGCGCAGGGGCCTTCCTGGAGGCGGGCGAGGATGCGTAGCCGGGAGGGGGTGGAGAGGGCCTGGAGGGTGGCGGCGACGTCGGCGGCGCCTACGGCGTCGAGTCGTTCGCGGGTGGTTGTGGTGCTTTTGTCGTCCATTCCGTGACCCATGGGGTCATCCTAGCGATGAGACATGAAGACCTCTTCATTCGTTTCTGGTGGCCGGCACGAGGTTCAGCCCGCGTCCTCCCGCACCATGTCCGCGCACTTCTCGCCGATCATCATGGTGGTGATGCAGGGGTTGACGGTGACGAGTTCGGGCATGACCGAGCCGTCCGCGACCCTGAGGCCGGTGACGCCCTTGACCCGCAGTCGGGCGTCGAGGGGTGCCGTGGTGTCGTCGGCGGCGCCCATCTTCACCGTGCAGGAGGGGTGGTAGACGGTGTTGTGGGTGGTGCGGATGTAGTCGAGGAGTTCGTCGTCGGTGCGGACGTCGGGGCCGGGGGCGAGTTCGGCGCCGGTCCAGTCGGCGAGTGCGGGGCGGGCGGCGATCTCCCGGGCCAGCCGCAGGCCGTGGGTCATGACCCGGATGTCGTGTTCGTGGGTGAAGTAGCGCGGGTCGACCCGGGGCTTGTCGCGGAAGTCGCGGGTGCGGAGCCGGACGGTGCCGCGGGAGCGGGCGCGGGTGACGTTCGGGGTGAGGCAGAAGGCGTTCTCGGAGGTCGGGTAGCCGTGCCGGGCGGTGTTCAGGTCGAAGGGCACCGAGCCGTAGTGGAACATCAGGTCCGGGCGGTCGAGGCCGGGTTCGGTGTCGGCGAAGATGCCGATCTCCCACCACTGGTTGGAGGCGGTGACCATGGGCTGCTGTGCCTGCCACATGATGACGCCCTCGGGGTGGTCCTGGAGGTTCTCGCCGACGCCGGGTGAGTGGACGCGGACGTCGATGCCGAGGTCGCGGAGGTGGTCGGCGGGGCCGATGCCGGAGAGCATCAGCAGTTTGGGGGTGTCGATGGAGCCGCAGGAGACGATGGTTTCGCGGCGGGCGCGGACCGTGCGGGTGTGGATCAGGTCGGGGTCGAGGTAGGCGACGCCGGTGCAGCGCCGGTCGTCGTCGATGAGGAGGTGCTTGGCGCGGATGCCGGTGCGTACGGTGAGGTTGGGGCGGTTGCCCATGACGGGGTGCAGGTAGGCGACCGAGGAGGACTGGCGGATGTTGTTCTCGTCGGAGTTGATCTGGAACCAGTGGGCGCCGCGGAGGACGGTCCGGCCGGTGTTGAAGGGGGTGGTGGGGATGCCGCTCTGGGCGCAGGCTTCGAGGAGGGCGGTGCCGCAGGGGTCGGTGGGTTTGATGGTGCGCAGGGTGACGGGGCCGGTGCGGCCGTGGTGGTCGCCGGGTGCGTCCTTGTTCTCCAGGCGCCGGTAGAGCGGGAAGGTGTCGCGGGCGCCCCAGCCGGTGCATCCGTTCGCCTCCCAGCCGTCGAGGTCCTCGGCGGGGGCCCAGAAGGCGATGCAGGAGTTGTGCGAGGAGCAGCCGCCGAGGACCTTGGCGCGGGCGTGCCGCATGAAGCTGTTGCCGTTCTCCTGGGGTTCGACCGGGTAGTCCCAGTCGTAGCCGGATTCCAGCAGTGCCATCCAGCGTTCCAGGCGCAGGATGTTGTCGTCGCCGACGTCGCTGGGGCCGGCCTCCAGGACGCAGACGGTGACGGTGGGGTCCTCGCTGAGGCGGGCGGCGACGACGTTTCCCGCGGTGCCGCCGCCGACGACGACGTAGTCGAACTCCGCGTTTTCCATGGGGTGTTGTCCTCCCGGGGCAGGGCGGTCAGTCGGTGGCGGTGACGGTGAGGTGGGGGTCGGTGGCGTCGGTGGTGCCGGTCGCGGTGCGGTCGGTGGTGGCGGCGTGTTCGGCGAGGACGCCGGTGCGGTGGCGTTGGACGCCCCAGTAGTAGGCGAAGCCGCCGACGGCGACGGCGCCGACGAACAGCACGGCTCCGTAGCGCAGGTACCAGTGGTGCGGCGGGGTGGCGTTGTAGACGGCGTCGCGGGGCCAGGCGAGGTTGACGATCATGCCGGCGCCCCAGAGGACGGCGAGGACGTTGACCGGCAGGCCCCAGCGGCCGAGGGTGAACCGTCCGCCGCCGGCCGGTGTCCAGCGGCCGCGGAGTCTGGCGATCAGCATCGGGCCGGTGACCAGCAGATAGGCCAGGTAGATCATGATGATGCCGATGCTGGTGACGACGGAGAAGATCTGCGGCTGGCGGATGTTGAGGAGCAGTACGCCGAGGGAGAGCACCCCGACGATGACCGCGGGCAGGACCGGTGTCCGGAAGCGTGGGCTGACCTTGGCCATGAGGGAGGCGGCGGGGAGGTTGTTGTCGCGGGCCATGGCGAACGCCAGCCGGATGGCGGCGGTGTGCACGGCGAGCGCGCAGACGGTGACCGCGATGAGGACGCACCACAGCATGGCCTTGCCGCCGGTGTCGCCCAGGACGTCGAGGACGACGTACTGGAGCCCGTCGGTGGTCAGTCCCTTACCGTTCAGGCTGCTCACGCTCATCATGGCGAGCAGCAGGATGAGTCCGCCGAGTACGAACGAGGCGATCAGGGCGCGGAGGATGGCGCGGGGGGCGTTGCGGGACGGGTCGAGTGATTCCTCGCCGAGTGAGGCGGCGGTGTCGAAGCCGTACATGACGTAGGCGGAGGCCAGCGAGGCGGTGAGGAAGGCGCCGAGGTAGCCGAGGGGCTGGCCGGCGCCGGCGTGGTGGGTCTGGAGGACGACGTCCGGGCCGCGGACGACGTGGACGGCGAACAGCACGATCAGCACGACGGTGGCGATGAGTTCGATGAAGACGCCGGCGGTGTTGATGCGGGCCATGAGTTTGACGCCGAAGGCGTTGACGAGGGTGGTGAAGAGGATCAGTACGGCGGCGAGGAGGACGCCGTTGGTGGCGGTGTCGTAGGTGCCGGTGCCGTCGCCGATGAACTGGAAGGCGGCGGAGATCTTCGGCAGGGTGAGCTGGTAGGCGAGTGCCACGGCGGAGAGCGAGACGATGGAGGCGACCAGCATCATCCAGCCGGCCAGCCAGCCGATGTGCGGGTTGCCGAGTTTCTTCGCCCAGTTGTAGACGGAGCCGGCGACGGGGTGGCGGGCGGCGAGTTCGGCGAAGGACAGGGCGATCATCAGCTGGCCGGCGAAGACGAGGGGCCAGGACCACCAGTAGGCGGGTCCGCCGATGCCGTAGCCGAAGTAGAAGAGCTGGAAGGTGCCGGTGAGGATGGAGATGTAGCTGATGCCGGCGGCGAAGGTGTGGAAGTTGCCGAGGGTGCGTTGGAGTTCGGGGCGGTAGCCGAATTCGGTGAGTCCGGTGTCGTCCGGTTCGGTGCCGGTGGCCTGCGGTGCGGTTTGCGGCTGTGCGGTGGTTCTTGCGGATGGTGCGTCGGGTGAGCTCAAGGGCCTTCCTCCTCAGTCGAACCAGTGCGCCGGCGCGGGTGCCGTGTTGCGCCAGATGTGTTTGGTTTCCCGGTACTCCGCCAGGCCGCCGGGGCCGAGTTCGCGGCCGGTGCCGGACTGTTTGAAGCCGCCCCATTCCGCCTGCGGGAGGTAGGGGTGGTAGTCGTTGATCCATACGGTGCCGAGGCGCAGGGCGGCGGCGACGCGGTCGGCGCGGGCCTGGTCGGTGGTCCAGACGGCGCCGGCGAGTCCGTAGACGGTGTCGTTGGCGAGCCGTACCGCTTCGTCCTCGTCGGTGAAGCGTTCGACGGTCAGCACGGGGCCGAAGGACTCCTCGCGGACCACGGTCATGGCGGACCGGCAGTCGTCGAGGACGGTGGGCAGGTAGTAGTGGCCGTCGGCGAGGTGGGGGTCGTCGGGGCGGGTGCCGCCGCAGCGGAGCACCGCGCCTTCGGCGATTCCGGTGGCGACGTAGGCCTCGACCTTGGCGCGGTGGGCGGCGGAGATCAGCGGTCCGGTGCGGGCGTGGGTGTCGAAGGGGCCGCCGGGGCGGATCAGCCGGGCGCGGCGCACGATCTCGTCGACGAAGCGGTCGTGCAGGGTGTCCTCGACGAGCAGCCGGGCGCCCGCCGAGCAGACCTGTCCGGAGTGCAGGAAGACGGCTGTCAGGGCGTGGTCGACGGCGGTGTCGAAGTCGGCGTCGGCGAAGACGATGTTGGGGTTCTTGCCGCCGAGTTCGAGGGCGACGCGTTTGACGGTGCCGGCCGCGGCGGCCATGATCCGCCGGCCGGTGAGCAGTCCGCCGGTGAAGGAGACCATGTCGACGTCGGGGTGGTCGGTGAGCGGGGCGCCGGCTTCGGGGCCGGTGCCCAGGACGAGGTTGGCGACGCCGTCGGGGAGGCCGGCCTCCTGGAGCAGCCGCATCAGGTGGAGGGCGGTGTGCGGGGTGAGTTCGCTGGGTTTCAGTACGAAGGTGTTGCCGGCGGCCAGGGCGGGTGCGACCTTCCAACCCGTCTGCAGCAGGGGGTAGTTCCAGGGGGTGATCAGGGCGCAGACGCCGATGGGTTCGTGGACGATGCGGCTGTCGATGCCGGGGGTGCCGGGGTCGGGCAGCCGGCCGTCCTCGGTGCCGGCCAGCCGTCCGAAGTAGCGGAAGCAGGCGGCGACGTCGTCGATGTCGGTTTCGCTCTCGGCCAGGCGTTTTCCGGTGTCGAGGGATTCGGCGCGGGCGAGCGCGGCCCGGTCGCGTTCGAGGTGGCCGGCGACGCGGAGCAGCAGGTCGCCGCGGGTGGCGGCCGGGGTGGTGGGCCAGGGGCCGTGGTCGAAGGCGTGGCGGGCGGCGGCGATCGCGTCGGCGGTGTCCTTGCCGCCGCCCTCGTCGACGACGGCGACGAGGCTGCCGTCGGCGGGGCAGCGGATCTCGCGGGTCCGCTCGTCCCGGGGGGTGGTCCAGCGGCCGCCGATGAACAGGTCAGGCACCGTCGGCCCCCAACTGCTCAAGGAGCCAGCTGTGGAAGATGCCGATGTGGTGTTCGGTGGGGACGAGGACGCCGCCGGAGCGGTAGGCGCGGGACGACATGGCGGGCTGGGTGCGTTCGCAGGCGGCGAAGTCCTGGGCGTTGACGCGGTGGAAGAGTTCGACGGACCGGGACACGTCGGCGCCGGAGGCGATGACGTCGGGTGCGTAGAGCCAGTCGCATTCGACGACCGTGCGGTCCTCGGCGAGCGGGAACATGCGGTGCACGATGACGTGGTCGGGCACGAGGTTCACGAAGACCGTGGGTTTGACGGTGAGGGCGTAGTAGCGGCGGTCCTGGTCGTCGGGGACGTCGGGGAGTTTGCCGAAGCCCTCGCTGCCGTCGACGGTGAAGCCCTTGACGCCGTCGCCGAACTCGGCGCCGTGGCCGACGTAGTACTGGGCGGCGTAGCCGTCGGCGAACTCCGGGAGGACTTCGGTGAGTTCGGGGTGGATGGTGGCGCAGTGGTAGCACTCCATGAAGTTCTCGACGATGAGTTTCCAGTTGGCCCGTACGTCGTAGGTGAGGCGTTTGCCGAGGGCGAGGCGTTCGGTGCCGTAGTGGTCGATGGCGGCCACCTCGCCGAGCCGTTCGACGGCCGCGCCGATCACGGTGTCCTCGAAGGAGGGGGGTTCGTCGGCCAGGCACACCCAGGCGTAGCCGAGCCATTCGCGCAGGGCGACCGTGACGAGGCCGTAGGTGGTGCGGTCGACGTCGGGCATCTTGGTGAGGTTGGGGGCGGCGATCAGCTTGCCGTCGAGGTCGTAGGTCCAGGCGTGGTAGGGGCATTGGAGGGTGCGGCGGACCTGGCCTTCGGTTTCGGTGCAGAGGCGGGCGCCGCGGTGCCGGCAGACGTTGAGGAAGGCGCGCAGTCGGCCGGTGCGGGAGCGGGTGATCAGGACGTTCTCGCGGCCGACCTGGACGGTGCGGAACGCTCCGGGCCGGTCGAGGTCGGCGGAGCGGACGGCGCAGAACCACATGCGCTCGAAGATCCGCTCCTGTTCGGTGCGGAAGAGCGCGGGGTCGGTGTAGTAGTGGCCGGGGAGCGTGGCGATGAGGCTCGGTGGCAGGGGGAGCGTCGTCACGGGCGGACTCCTCAGACGGCGGGCGCGGCGGGATGGCGGCGCGGGTCGAACGGCTCGGTGGGGTTCGTGGTGGTGCGGTCGAGGACGCGGGCGTGGTGTGTGGGAGACGCTGCGGGCAGCGGTGTCTGCTAGCGGCGGATGCGGGTCATCTTCGGGTCGAACAGCGGTTCGTCGGCGACGGTGGCGGGGAGCTTCTCGCCGAAGTACTCGATGTGTACGCCGGTGCCGGTGGTGAGGTGGGCGGGGAGCCAGGCGTAGGCGACGCAGCGGCCGAGGGTGTGGCCGTAGGCGGCGCTGGTGACGTAGCCGGCGGGTGTGCCGTCGACGAGGACGGGTTCCTTGCCGAGGACGACGGCGGCCGGGTCGTCGAGGAGCAGGGCGGTCAATGTCCGTTGTGGGGGCGGGAGTTGTTCGAGGGCGGTGCGGCCGAGGAAGTCGCCGCGGTCCATCCGGACGGCGAAGCCGAGGCCGGCTTCGTACGGGGTGTGCTCCTCGGTCATGTCGTGGCCCCAGGAGCGGTAGCCCTTCTCCAGGCGCAGGCTGTTGAACGCCGCCCGGCCGGCCGCGATGACGCCGTGCTGCGCTCCGGCTTCCCAGAGGGTGTCCCAGAGGCGGAGGCCGAGGTCGGCGGTGGTGTAGAGCTCCCAGCCGAGTTCGCCGACGTAGCTGAGGCGCAGGGCGGTGACCGGGACGTGGCCGAGGTAGGTCTCCTTGGCGCGGAAGTAGCCGAACGCCTCGTGGGAGAAGTCGTCGCGGGTCAGCGGCTGGACCAGGTCGCGGGCGAGCGGGCCCCATACGCCGATGCAGCAGGTGCCGGAGGTGATGTCACGCAGGTGCACGTCGGCGGGTGCGTGGCGCTGCAACCAGGCGAGGTCGGCGGGTGAGTTGGCGCCGACCTGGAAGCGGTCGGGGGCGAGCCGGGCGACGGTGAGGTCCGAGCGGATGCCGGCCTTCTCGTCGAGGAGCAGGGTGTAGGTCACCGCGCCCGGCTTCTTCGCGAGGTTGTTGGTGGTCATGCGCTGGAGGAAGGCGAGCGCGCCGGGGCCGGTGACCTCCAGGCGGCGCAGCGGGGTCATGTCGTACAGGGCGACCCGCTCGCGGGTCGCCCTGGCCTCGGCGGCGGCGATGGGTGACCAGTGGCGGGCCGACCAGGGGTCGCGTTCGGGGGTGTCGGTGACGAGGTGGGCGTTGGCGTGGAACCAGTGCGGGCGTTCCCAGCCGCCGCCTTCGAGGAAGTGTGCGCCGAGTTCCTGCTGGCGGGTGTGGAAGGGGCTGACGCGCAGCGGGCGCGGCTGCTCCATGGGCTGGAGGGGGTGGATGACGTCGTAGACCTCGATGAACTGCCGGGAGCCGCGGTCGTGGACGTAGGCGGGGGAACGCTGGGCGTCCTCGAAGCGGTGCAGGTCGCATTCGTGCAGGTCGGTCGTGGCGTGGCCGTCGACCATCCATTCGGCGACCGCTTTGGCGACGCCGGCGGAGTGGGTCACCCAGACCGCTTCGGCGAGCCAGAAGCCGCCGAGTGTGCCGGCTTCGCCCAGGAGCGGCATGCCGTCGGGGGTGAAGGAGAAGACGCCGTTGAAGCCCTTTTCGATGTCGGTGTGGCGCAGGGCGGGCATCAGCCGGCGGCTGTCCTCCCAGCTCGGGGCCCAGTCGTCCGTGGTGAACGGGAACGAGGACGGCATGTCCATGTTGCGGGCGCGTGCCTCGTCGTAGGGGAGGACGGTGAACGGGTCGACGGGCAAGGGTCGGTGGGCGTAGCTGCCGATGCCGATGCGGTCGGTGTGCTCGCGGAAGTACAGGTCGCGGTCCTGGAAGCGGAGGATGGGCTTCGAGGCTTCGGTGCGGGGGTCGTTGGCGCCGGCGAGTTCCGGCAGCGGCTTGGTCCTCGCGTACTGGTGGGCGAGCGGGAGGAGGGGGACGTCGACGCCGGCCATGCGGCCGATCACCGGGCCCCAGAAGCCGGCCGCGGAGACGACGTGGGTGGCGGGGAAGGTGCCGCGGTCCGTGATCACGCCGGTGACGCGGCCGTCGGCCTGTTCGATGCCGGTGACGGTGTGGCGGTCGAGGAAGCGGGCGCCGCGCTGCTGTGCGCGGTCCATCTGGGCGCGGGCGGCGAGGACGGCGCGGGCCAGGCCGTCGTCGGGTGTGTGGAAGCCGCCGAGGATCATGGCTTCGTCGAGGAGGGGCCAGAGTTCCTTGCAGCGGCGTGGGGAGACCAGTTCGCCGTGTACGCCCCAGGAGGCGGCCCAGCCGGCCTTGCGGTGCAGGTCGGCCCAGCGTTCGGGGGTGGTGGCGAGTTCCAGGCCGCCGACCGGGTTGAAGCAGGACAGGCCGTCCACCTGTAGGGCGGAGAACTTCTCGACGGTGTAGCGGGCGAAGGTGGTCAGGGTCTTGGAGGGGCTGGTCTGGAAGACCAGGCCGGGGGCGTGGGAGGTGGAGCCGCCGGGGGCGGGCAGCGGGCCCTGGTCGAGGACGGTGACGTCGGTCCAGCCGCGGGCGGTGAGTTCGTCGGCGAGGGAGCAGCCGACGATGCCGGCGCCGATGATGACGACGCGGGCGTCGGTGGTGGGGTGGGCCGGGGTCACAGGATCACCACCGATCGCAGGACCTCGCCGCGGTGCATCTTCTCGAAGGCGGACTCGACCTCGTCGAGGGTGATCCGCTCGGTGACGAAGGCGTCGAGGTCGAGGCGTCCGCCGAGGTGGCGGTCGATGAGGACGGGGAAGTCGCGGCTGGGCAGGCAGTCGCCGTACCAGGAGGACTTCAGGGCGCCGCCGCGGCCGAAGAGGTCGATGAGCGGCAGTTCGATCGTCATGTCCGGTGTGGGGACGCCGACCTGGACCAGGGTGCCGGCCAGGTCGCGCATGTAGAAGGCCTGCCGGTAGGTCTCGGGGCGGCCGACGGCGTCGATCACGACGTCCGCGCCGTGGCCGCCGGTGAGTTCCCGTACGGCCTCGACGGGGTCGGTGCGGCGGGAGTTGACGGTGTGGGTGGCGCCGAAGCGGGTGGCGCCGTCGAGTTTGCGTTCGTCGATGTCGACGGCGATGACCCGGCGGGCTCCGGCGATCGAGGCGCCGGCGATCGCGGCGTTGCCGACGCCGCCGCAGCCGATGACGGCGACGGTGTCGCCGCTGCCCACCTGCCCGGTGTGGACGGCGGCGCCGTAGCCGGCCATCACGCCGCAGCCGATGAGTCCGGCCGCTTCGGGCCGGGCGGCGGGGTCGACCTTGACCGCCTGTCCGGCGGCGACCAGGGTCTTCTCGGCGAAGGCGCCGATGCCGAGGGCGGGGCTGAGCGGGGTCCCGTCCACCAGGGTCATGGGCTGGGTGGCGTTGCGGGAGTCGAAGCAGTACCAGGGGCGGCCGCGGCGGCAGGACCGGCAGGTGCCGCAGGGGGCGCGCCAGGCGAGTACGACGAAGTCGCCCGGGGCAAGATCGGTGACGCCGGGGCCGACGGCTTCGACGATTCCGGCGGCCTCGTGGCCCAGGAGGAAGGGGAATGCGTCGTTGATCGCGCCGTCCCGGTAGTGCAGGTCGGTGTGGCAGACTCCGCAGGCCTGTACGGCGACGAGTGCCTCGCCGGGGCCGGGATCCGGCACCAGGATCGTCCGGAGCTCGACGGGTGCGCCTTGTTTCGCCGCGACGACGGCATGGACTTCGTGTGGCATGCCCTACCCCTCAGTGTTGCGCAGTGCACGACTGGTTGCGCGATGAGAGACATAGTGGGAACGCCGTCTCGGCACCGTCAAGGGGTGCGGGCCAGCTGTTCGTAAAAGGCTCCTCAGGCGTCCGGAAACGGCGGCGGGGCCGGAGCTGTGCGCTCCGGCCCCGCCGCCGTCCGCTGCCCGTCAGCGGCTCAACAGGCGTATCCCATACGGCGGGAGAGCTCCTCGGCCGCGGAGACGGTGCCCTTGACGACCTCGGGCAGCCGCTCCTCGTCCAGCCGGTACGCGGGCACGGACACGCTGATCGCCCCGATCACCGAGCCGTCGTGCGCGCGCACCGGTGCCGCGACCGCGCGCAGTCCCAGCTCCAGCTCCTCGACCGCCGTCGCGAACCCGCGCTCGACGACCTCCTTGAGCTGGCGGCGCAGTTCCTCGGGCGAGGTGACCGTGCGCTCGGTGAGCCGGGGCAGTTTCCGGCCCAGGACGGCGTCCTGGACCGGTGCCGGCTGGTAGGCCAGCAGCGCCTTGCCGCTGGAGGTGGCGTGCAGCGGGGTGCGCCGGCCGAGCCAGTTCTGCGCGGTGACCGAGGCCGGGCCGCGCGCCTGCATGATGTTCACCGCGGCATCGCTCTCCAGCACCGCGATGTTGACGGTCTCCCCGAGCTCGTCGGCCAGTTGCCGGCAGACCGCGGCGCCCTCCTGGGAGATGTCCAGCCGGACGGCGGCCGCGCCGGCCAGCCGCAGCACCCCGGCCGCGAGGAAGTACTTGCCGCGCTCCTGCTCCTGGCCGACCAGGCCGCGGCTCTCCAGCACGCCGAGCAGCCGGAACGCGGTCGATTTGTGGACGCCCAGTTCGTCGGCGACCTCGGTCACCCCGGCCTCGCCGTGCCGGGCGAGGATCTCCAGAACGGTCACCGCGCGGTCCACCGACTGCACGGCGCTGGCGGGTCCCTTCGACGGCTTGCCGTCCGTCAGCCCCTCCACGATGTCCGTCATGTGTTGGTTCTCACCACCTGGCCACCCGGTCGCGGGTCCGAAATTGAACGGTCGGCAATTCCGGGGAGCGCTTGACGCGCCCGTCCCCGGTCTGGATTCTGTTGCGCATAGCGCTCCATCGTGCGCAACACGAAACTCGATGATACCGAAGAGTAACAGGGGGGTCCTGTGATTCCTGTCTGCCACCTTGCCGACCTGCCCGCAGGCGAGTCCGTACGCATCGACACCGCACCTCCGATCGCCGTCTTCAACGCCGACGGGCAGCTGTACGCCATCGACGACACCTGCACCCACCAGGACGCCTCGCTCGCCGACGGCTGGCTGGAGGGGTGTCTGGTCGAATGCCCGCTGCACGCCGCTTCATTCGATCTCCGCACCGGTGCGCCCACCTGCCTGCCCGCCCGCCGGGCCGTACGGACCCATCCGGTCACCGTCGAGGACGGCATGATCTACGTGCACCACGTCGCCGAGGAGGGCACCGCCGCATGAAGTCGGTCGCTGTCATCGGGGCCTCGCTGGCGGGTCTGTACACCGCCCGGGCCCTGCGCGCCGAGGGGTTCGACGGTCGGCTGGTCATCGTCGGGGACGAGCACCACCGCCCCTACGACCGGCCGCCGCTGTCCAAGGACTTCCTCACCGGCACCACCGGCCAGGACCAACTCGCCCTGACCGACGCCGAGGAGAGCGCCGAACTCGACGCCGAGTGGCTGCTCGGCACCCGGGCCACCGGCCTGGACACCGCCGCCGGCGCGGTGCTGCTGGACCACGGCCGGCCGCTGACCACCGACGGCGTGGTCCTGGCCACCGGCGCCGCCCCGCGCCGCCTCCCCGGCCCGGCGCCCGCCGGAACCCACACCCTGCGCACCCTCGACGACGCCCGCGCGCTGCGCGCCGACCTGACCCGGGGCCCGGTCCGCGTCGTCGTCATCGGCGCCGGATTCATCGGGGCCGAGGTCGCCTCCTCCTGCGCCGCCCTCGGCCATGACGTCACCGTGGTCGAGGCCGCCCCGCTCCCGCTCCTGCCGCAACTCGGCGCGGAGATGGCCCGGCTCTGCACCGCACTGCACGCGGACCACGGCGTCACCCTGCTGACCGGTACGGGCGTGGCCGGGCTGCCCGGTGCCGGCGCCGGCCCCCGCGTCACGTCGGTCGAGCTGTCCGACGGCCGCCGGCTGCCCGCCGACGTGGTGGTGGTCGGCATCGGCGTCCGACCGCACACCGACTGGCTCGCCTCGTCCACATTGCCCCTCGACGACGGCGTGGTCTGCGACGCCGGCTGCGTCACCGCACTGCCCAACGTCGTCGCGGTCGGCGACGTCGCCAGGGTGGCCGGCGTCCGGGCCGAGCACTGGACCAGCGCGACCGAACAGGCCACGGTCGCCGCCCGCAACCTCCTCGCCGGCCGCACGGTCACCACCCACCGGGCCCTCCCCTACTTCTGGTCCGACCAGTACGGCGTCCGCCTCCAGTTCGCCGGCCGCCGCGGACCCCAGGACACCCCGCGGATCCTCGAAGGCTCCCCCGACGACCGCAGCTTCCTCGCCTGCTACGAACGCGACGGCCGCACCACCGCGGTGCTCGCCCTCAACCGCCCGCGGCCCTTCATGCGACACCGCGGCGAACTCGCCCGCGCCGCCCAGCCGCTGTGACACCGGCGCGAACTCCCTGGTCGCGCTGGTGCGCCTGTGGCGCACGAGGTTAGGTTTCCCCTACCAACCGTGACGTATGGAGGAGCAGGCCTGTGATCGCGCACGACGAGGTGTTCATCCAAGGACGCTGGCGACCTGCCGTCGGGACGGATTCCATCGAGGTCGTCAACCCCGCCGACGAACAGGTCATCGGGACCGTTCCGGCCGGTTCCGCGGCCGACGTCGACGCCGCGGTCGACGCCGCCCGTTCGGCCCTTCCCGGGTGGGCGGCCACCGCCCCCGCCCGACGTGCCGCCTTACTGACGGCGCTGTCCGACGAACTGGCCGCCCGGCAGGACGACATGGCCGCGCTCATCACCGCTGAAGTGGGCACCACCATCGGCTTCTCGCGGAGGGTGCAGGCCGGTCTTCCCGTCACCGTGACGCGCCTGCACGCCGAGCTCGTGGCCGGCTTCGCCTTCGAGGAGCAGGTGGGCAACTCCCTGGTGCTGCTGGAGCCCGTCGGGGTCGTCGGCGCCATCACCCCGTGGAACTACCCGCTGCACCAGATCGTCTGCAAGGTCGTGCCCGCCCTCGCCGCCGGCTGCACGGTCGTGCTGAAACCCGCGGAACTCACCCCGCTGTCGGCCCAGATGTTCACCGAGTGCGTCGCGGCCGCGGGCTTCCCCGAGGGGGTTTTCAACCTCGTCACCGGCACGGGGACGGACGCCGGGGAGGCACTGGTGCGCCACCCCGGGGTCGACATGGTGTCGTTCACCGGTTCCACCGCTGTCGGCAGGCACATCGGGTCCGTCGCCGGCGCCGCGGTGAAACCCGTCGCCCTTGAGCTCGGCGGGAAGTCCGCCAATGTCATCCTCCCCGGAGCCGACCTCGCCCAGGCCGTCCGCGCCAACGTCGCCGACGTCATGCGCAACGCCGGGCAGTCCTGCAACGCCCTGACGCGCACGCTGGTGTGCGCCGAGGACTACGAAGAGGCGGTGCGCATCGCCGTCAAGGAAATCGCCGCCTACCGTCCCGGTGATCCGGCCGATCCCGATTGCCGCCTGGGTCCGGTGGTGAGCGGCGCCCAGCGGGAAAGGGTTCGCGACCACATCCGCAGGGGCCTGGCGGAAGGCGCCCGACTTGTCGCGGGTGGCCCTGAGGCTCCCGAAGACCTCGACCAGGGTTTCTACGTCCGTCCCACCGTCTTCGCCGACGTCACTCCCGAGATGAGCCTCGCGCGGGAAGAGATCTTCGGCCCCGTGCTCTCGTTCATGAAGTACGAGGACGAGGAGGAGGCCCTGCGCATCGCCGATGACTCCGACTACGGCCTCGCGGGGTCCGTCTGGGCGGCCGATCAGCAGCAGGCGATCGCCTTCGCGCGCGCGATGCAGTGTGGCCAGGTGACCGTCAACGGCGGCGCGTACAACCCCCTCGCCCCCTTCGGCGGATACCGGCAATCGGGCATCGGCCGAGAACTCGGCACGCACGGCCTGCGGGAATTCCTGCAGACGAAGTCGCTCCAGCTCTGAAACCGTTGACCGGGCGAACGCCTGCCTCGTACGGCGCACGGAGCGCCGTGGGCGACTGCGAGGCAGGCGGTTCGGAGGGGCCACCTCCGGCCGGGCGGACCGGCCCCCGGGAGGTTCCCGCGGTCAGGCGTCCTTGAGCTGGCGGGTGGCGGCGTCGACGGTCTGGGTGAGGAGGGTGGCGATGGTCATGGGGCCGACGCCGCCGGGGACCGGGGTGATCAGGGAGGCGCGGGTGGCGGCCGAGTCGAAGTCGACGTCGCCGATGTTGCCGGGGTTGTAGCCGGCGTCGATGACGACCGCGCCGGGCTTGATGTGGTCGGCGGTGAGGAGGCGGGGCCGGCCGACCGCGGCGATCAGGACGTCGGCCTGGCGGGTGAGGGCGGCGAGGTCGGTGGTGCGGGAGTGGCAGTACGTGACGGTGGCGTTGCGGCCGAGCAGCAGCATCCCGACCGGCTTGCCGAGGATCGCGCTGCGGCCGACCACGACGGCGTGCTTGCCGGCCAGTTCGACGCCGTAGTGGTCGAGCAGCCGGAGGATCCCGCCGGGCGTGCAGGAGGCGAAGCCCTCGGCGCCGAAGCTCATGGTGGCGAAGGAGTGGTAGGTGACGCCGTCGACGTCCTTCTCGGGGGCGATGGCCTCGAAGGCGGCGCGCTCGTCGATGTGCGGGCCGACCGGGTGCTGGAGGAGGATGCCGTGCACCTCGGGGTCCTGGGAGAGCGCGGTGAGGGTGTCGACCAGTTCGCCGGTCGTGGTGGTGGCCGGCAGGGCCACGTGCCGGGAGCGGATGCCGGCCTTCTCGCAGCGGTTGCGCTTCATCCGGACGTACGTCACCGAGGCGGGGTCCTCCCCCACCAGGACGGTCGCCAGGCACGGGGTCCGGCCGGTCTGCTCGGTGAGGGCGGCGGCGCGCTCGGCGGCCTGCTCGACGATCCGGCGGGCCGGCGCGGTGCCGTCCATGAGGCGGGCGGTCGGGGACATCGGGTACTCCTGGGCGTCGTCGTGGATCGCCCAGGCGCGCGGCAGTGGCCGTGACGGCCGGGCCGCTCCCCGGTGGTACTCCACCCAAGCGCCAGTCACGGCCCGCCGTCCACTCTAGACGACGTCCCACCCGTACGGGTGAGGAGCCGCGGGGGGCCGAGGCTCGGCGGGTCAGGTGGCTCCGTGTCCCGGGGCGGACAGGGGCGGGGTGGTGGGCGTGGTGGCCTCCCACTGGCTGAGGATGCCGTCCCAGTCGTGCTGGGCGGCGGTGATGGCGTTGGCGTCCCAGGTGGGGGGCGCGGAGGACGCCGGCGGGGGCTCGTACCCGGGGTACTCCTGGACGTCCTGGTATCCGGTGTAGTGCTCGTGCCCGTGCTGGAGCTGCTGACCGTGCTGACCGTGCTGGAGGGTCTGAACGGTCTGGGTGGTCTGGGTGTCGTGCGGGTGCTGGTGGGCCTGGTGGCCGTGGTGATTCTGGTGGGGCTGGTGGGTGGGGTACTGGTGGTAGCCGGTGGACGTGCCCGGGGCGGCGTACTGGGCGGGGTGGGGGTGGGCCGTCGCGTAGGACTGGTACTGCTGGTACGGCTGCTGTTTCCAGGTGTCGTGTTCGTACTGCTCCCACGCGGGCCGGTCGGCGCGTTCGCGCCAGGCGGTCGGGCCGGTATCGGTCGGCGGGGAGGGCTGGAGGGTGGCCATTCTCCGGTGCCGGCCGGTGCGGTCGGGCGGCGCGGCCGGGGCGGGGCGGGTCTCCGTGGACAGTTGCTGGGCGCGGGCGACCAGGAGCCGTACGTCCAGGCCGAGTTCGGTGGCGAGCGCGGTGAGGTCGACCCCGGTGTGCCAGCTGGTCATCAGGACCGCGTCGAGGGCCGGCGCCCAGGCCGGGTCGTGGGTGACCGGGGACGCGCCGGTCTGTCCGGCGGTGGTGCCGGGCGTGGTCCCGGTGGGTGCGGGCCGGTCCGCCGCGGGCCGGTCCGTGGCGGCCTGCGCCGGGGCGGGGCGGGTGGCGGTCGGCGCGGCGGCCGGCTGGGCGGGGGACGGCTCGCGTACCGTGGTCTGCTCCCGCGCCGGGGTCTGTTCGGCGAGCAGGCTCTTGGCGACCGCGCGGGCGTCGTCCTTGCCCACCGTGCGGCGGGCCAGCCGCACTTCGCGCTCGTCCAGGCCGAGCAGGTCCGCCACCACCGCGTCGCTGCCGACGGTCACGGCGAAGGCGGCCAGGGTCCGGGACCGGCGGGCCTCGGCCTCGTCGAGGAGTCCCTGCGTCCGGCGGACCTCGTCATCGCTGCTGCAAAACGCCTGTGCGAGTACCGCGTGGCGCTCCCACAACTCCCTCGGTTCCATGACAGCGACAACGTTTTTTCGTCCGGATTGGACCGCTTCCCGGCCATAGATCACTGCATGAGGTGATATTCGCGGGGTTTAACCCCATGCCTGCGGGACTCCTGTGCGGGCAGCCGCAAAAATACGCAGTGACCCCAGGCCGGAAGAATCGTTTCTACGGCCATGAGCGCACCCACCTCCGGCACCGTCGCAGGTCACGGTCACACGTTCCTCCCCCGTCCCGCGGCCACGCCACGCTGGATCACCGCGGAAATCGCCCGGCAGACCCCCGTCTACGCCTCGCTGGTGCGCCTGTGGACGGAGCGCGCGGCCACGGTACCCGGAGTCGCCGATCCGGAGTGGCAGCGGCTGATCTCCTACCGGGCCCTGATGGAGGAGACCGAGACCGCGCTCACCGCGCTGCGGCCGCACCGTGCGCCCGACGTGCTGCCGCCCCGGCGGTCGGTGCCGGCGGCCCGGCCCGCGCACCAGGACGCCTGAGCCACCGCGGGCGGGACGCCGGGCGGGCGGAGAGCGCGTGCGATCCGCGGTGTTGACGCCGGATCCCGCGCGGCCGCCGGGCCTCACCGCAGGGTGTAGCCCCCGTCCGGGTAGAGCGTCGAGCCGGTCATGTAGCGGTTGGTGAAGAGGAACAGCACCGCGTGCGCGATCTCGTCCTCGGTGCCGAGCCGGTGCAGCAGGGTGTCCCTGGTGTACTGCGCGAAGGCGGCCTCGCGGTCCTGGGCCGGGCGCCCGGCCCAGAGATTGCCGTCGACGGTGCCGGGCGAGACGACGTTGACGCGGACCGGGGCGAGTTCGACGGCCAGGCCACGGGCGAGTCCCTCGATCGCGGCGTTGCACGCGGCGTAGGCGGGCGCGGGCGCCGGGGGCCGGGCGCCCGCGGCGCCGGACATCAGCACCACCGAGCCGTCCTGGGACAGCAGCGGTGCCGCGTGCTTGGCGACGTGGTACTGGCCCCAGAACTTGGAGGTGAAGGGGCTCGCCGCGTCCTCGTCGCTGAGCTCGCGCATCGGGCCGACGCGGTAGTCCGCGGCGGTGGTGAAGACGTGGTCGACGCGGTCGAGCGGGCCGAAGAAGGCGGCGACGGAACCGGGGTCGGTCACCTCGACCGGGTGCCAGTCGGCGGCGTCGCCGAGCGCGTCGGCCGCGGCGGCGAGCTTGTCGGGCGTACGGCCGCCGAGGACGACCCGGGCGCCGGCCGCGACGGCCCGGTGGGCGACGCGCAGTCCGATGCCGCTTGCGCCGCCTATGAGGACGACGACCCGGCCGCGCAGCTCGTCGCCCCGTGGCGGCTCGCCCGGGGGCGGCGGTGCGGCGCCGGGGGTGGTGGACGGGAGCGGCATGGGCGGTCCTTTCCTCATCGGGTCCGGGGCCGGACCGGGCAGACGCATGATCAGGAATCCGAACGCCGCCCGCCTCCGGAACATTCCGCTCCGCTCACGTCATGATTCCGCCAGGAGCCGGAGCGCCGCTGCACGGCGTCCGGGACGGCAGCCACCACGAACTGATGAGGGCTTGAGATGTCGAAACCACCGCTTCCCGCTTCCGCCACCACGATGCTGGCCAAGCGCAACCCGTCGGTGATCACCACCCTGCGGTCCGACGGCCAGCCGGTGTCCACCGCGACCTGGTACCTCTGGGACGACGGCCGGGTGCTGGTCAACATGGACGAGGGCCGCAGGCGGCTCCAGCACCTGCGCGACGATCCGCGGGTGACGCTGACCGTGCTCGACGAGGGCAACTGGTACACCCATCTGACCCTGATCGGGCGGGTGGCCGAGCTCCGCGACGACGAGCAGCTGACCGACATCGACCGGCTGGCACAGCGCTATCTGGGCAAGCCGTATCCGCAGCGGGACCGGCGCCGGGTCAGTGCCTGGATCGAGGTCGAGCGCTGGCACGGCTGGGGCAGTCTGAAGGACAGCAGTCAGGCCGGTTGAGGGCGCGGCCGGTCGGCCGGCCCGGTGGGTCCGGCCGTCAGCCGGTGCGCTGCTCCTGGAGCCGGGCGGCGACGGTGGCGACGTCGTCGGCGATGGCCAGGACGCCGTTGATGTCCGGTGCCGAGGCGCCGTTGACACCGGCGAAGAAGACGTCGAACCGGCCCTTGCCGCGGTCCAGATAGCCGGCGACGGTCTCGGCCCCCACGGCGATCCGGTCGTTGAGGTCGTCGGCGCCGGCCACGGTCCCGGTCTTGGCGAAGACCTTGCCGCGGGCGGGGCAGTGCCGGCAGTTGTCCGCGAGGGAGCCGTCGACGCCCAGGACGGGCAGCGCCTCGCGGAAGCGCCGCGCCTCGGAGGTGCGCTGCCAGTACGTCAGGATCTGGGCCAGGGCACGGGGGGTGGTCCGGTCGGCCGGGTTGCCGCCCCGGCCGTCGGCGAGCTGGACGGCCCGGCGGTCGACCCCGGCCCGGTCGAGGAACGCGGCGAGCACGGGGAACCCGTCCTGGCAGTCGGTGCTCCCCTTGTGGATGGCCATCAGGCAGATCGCGAGGTTCGCGCCGAGGTTGTGGCTGACCTTGAGGATGAGTTCGGCGTACTCGGCGTAGGGCGGGGAGGTGTAGCGGGCCACCGCGGTGGCGCCCCGGTAGGAACGGGGCAGCCGGGCGGCCGGGTTGGGGCCGACGGACGGAGCGGTGACCTGGACACCGGCCCGGGCCAGCGCCTCGATCAGGGCGGTGCGGCCGAAGGCGTCGGGGTCCTTGACGGGGGCGATGCGCAGGACGGGCGCGGAGCCGGCGGGGATGGTGCCGGTCAGCCGGATGCGGGTGCCGTCGGGGGAGGTCGTGACGGTGATGTCGGCGGGCCGGCCGGCCGCGACGGTGCGGACGGCGGAGGTGACCCGGTAGGGCGCGACCTTGGGGCGCACCTCCAGGCCGGCGGGGGCGCCCGGGCCGCTGCCGGGAGTGGTGAGCAGGTCGATGACGTTGTCGTTGACGATGAGCGGGGTGGGCACGGGGTCGAGTGCGGGGTCGGGGCGGAACAGCCGCGGGTCGACGACCACATCGCCGACGACCCGCCGGATGCCCGCCGCCCGTACCTGCCGGGCGAGTTGGTCGAGGCCGGCCAGCGGGTTCTGCGGGGTGAGGGTGGCTCCGGGGATGTCGTTGGCGTAGGTGTGGTCGATGGTGGTGTAGGCGACGGTGCCGTTCCTGCGGGTCCGGCCGCCGAGGGTCAGATCACCCTGGGCGACCAGGTCGAGGTCGCCCCGGAGGGTGCCGTTGCGGCGCTGTCCGACGGCGTACACCGGGGTGACGAAGCGGTGGCCGCTGCCGAGGGTGTGCCAGGCGCCGCTGACACTGAAGAGCTTCGCGGTGGATCCGGGCAGGAAGAACTGGTCGGCGTAGCGGGACCGGATCACCTTGCCGGTGCGCGGGTTCTGCTGGAACAGGCCCCACCGGGCGTGCCGGTAGGGGGGTTTGCGCAGGACGGCGGCGCTGCGCGGGTCGAGTCCGCCCTGGTCGGCGGGGGCGCGGGTGACGGCGCCGGTGGGCCTGCCCGTGGGCGTCGGCGGTGTCTCCCGGACGAGACCGGTGAGGACGATGCCGGCGGACAGCAGGAGGGCGGTGGCGACGAGGGTGCGCCGGCGGTTCCTGCTGCGGATGGCGGATGGTGACATGCAGACTCCGTGGACAGGGGCGCGGACCGCCGCCGGTTGGGCATGCAGGAGGCCCGGGAGGTGTGTTTCCCGGGCCTCCTGCGCGTGACTGCCTGAGGGGGGTCAGAGGAGCCCGAGCAGGCCGAGGCCCAGCAGGCCGCCGCGGCCGTAGCCGTCGCGGCCGTAACCGTCGCGGCCGTAACCGTCGCGGCCGTAGCCACGGTCGAAGCCGTCGTATCCGTCGTTGCGGCCGTAGCCGTAGCCGTCGCGGCGGCCGTCGCGGCCGAAACCGTCGTAGCCGTCGTGGCCACCGTGCCCGAGGCGGCCCTTGCCCTTGTGCGCGCCCTTGTGGACGCCCTTGTGCCCGCCGTGGTGTCGGTTGTGGTGCCGGTTGTGGTGCCGGTTGCCGTGGTGGCCCTCCTCGCAGCGCTGCGGGGAGCACAGGGGGCTCTGGGCGCTGCTGGGGGGCGCGGTCATGGCGGTGGCGGCGCCGGCCGTCGGTACCACGAGGGCAGCCGCGGTCAGGCCGGCCACTGCGAGGCCGCGAGGGATCGAACGGAGCATGTTTCCACCTTCACTCGACTCTGCAGAAAATGAATATTCTCTGCATACGCGACGATAAGGAGGGTTTTGCCCCTTGACCTGCGACTCGCCGAGGAATCACCGGAACGCCGTACAAAATGGGTCAAACGGTACGACCAACTTCGGGTGCATTCCGGGCGCGCCCCCTCGCATCCACGCCCTCGCGACCGACCCCTCCGCGCGCCGCTCCCGTCAGCCCGTCGCCCGTCAGCCCGTCGCCCGTCAGCCCGTCACCCCGGCAGTCCGTGGCCCGTCAGTCCGTCACCCCGTCAACCCGTCGTCCCGTCAGCCGGCAGGTGCTCCAGCAGGTGTCGCAGTGCTCCGGCGGTGAGCGTGCAGACCGTGTCGGGGTCGGCGCTCGCCAGCGGCTCCTTGCCGACCACCACCCGCATCAGACCGATGCCCAGCAGCCAGGACAGCGCCAGATCGCCGCGCAGTCCGCCGTCGTCGGACGCCGAGAGGGTGGCCAGCACCTCGGCGTACTCCTCCCCCAGGCCACGCAGCGCGTCCGCGATCTCGTCGCTGCCGCCGATGGAGCGCAGGCACACCTCCAGGGAGCGGTCGGCGCCCGGCCCGCCGCCGCCGGCGAGCATGCCGCGCAGCGCGACCTCGAACAGCCGGTCGGCGGGGGTGGTCCGCAGCTGCTCCTGTCCGCCGCGCGCCATCACCTCACCGAACAGCGCCTTCTTCGTGCCGAAGTAACGGAACAGCAGGGCCTGGTTGGCACCCGCGCGGGCCGCGATGTCCCGTACCGTCGCCCGCTCGTACCCCCGCTCCGCGAACAGCTCCGCCGCGGCGTCCAGCAGTCGCCGCCGGGTGCCCTGAGCATCCCGGCGGCAGGTGCCGTCCGTGCCGTGCTGGGAGGTCTCCCCCATCGTCGCGTCACGCTCCTTTCCGTCGGCCCGTCACGATGACGGCGCCGATGCGTCGTTGACCGCTCCGGGGGAGCGGCATACCTTGTGTAAGCAGGTGCTTACACAAGGGAGGCCACCTTGACCACAGCCGACACAGCACCCCTTTCCTACCCCTTCAATGTCGCCGAGAGCCTCGACCTCTCGGACGTGTACGAGCAGGTCCGCGACCGCCCGGGGCTGCTGAAGGTGCAGCTGGCCCACGGCGAGCCGGCCTGGCTCGTCACCCGTTACGCGGAGGCCCGGTTCGTCCTCGGCGACCAGCGTTTCAGCCGTGCGGAGAGCGCCAAGCACGACGAGCCCCGGCAGTCCGAGGGCCGCCGGGACAGCGGGATCCTGGGCATGGACCCGCCGGACCACACCCGGCTGCGCACCCTGGTCGCGAAGGCCTTCACGGTCCGTCAGGTCGAGAAACTCCGGCCGCAGGTCAAGCAGTTGACCGGCGAACTGCTCGACGAGCTGGAGGCCGCCGGGCCGCCGGCCGACCTCGTGGACCGCTATGCGCTGCCCCTTCCCGTCGCGGTGATCTGCCGCCTGCTCGGCGTACCGGAGCAGGACCGCCCGAAGTTCCGGGTGTGGAGCGATGCCGCGCTGTCGACCAGCTCGCTGACGACCGAGGAGTTCGACGCCAATCAGGAGGAACTGCGTGCCTATATGCGGCAGTTGGTCGAGGAGCACCGGCGCGCTCCGCAGGACGACCTGATGACCGCGCTGATCGACGCCCGGGACACCGGCGACCGGCTCTCGGAGCTGGAACTCGTCGACCTGTGCATCGGGATCCTGGTCGCCGGGCACGAGACCACCGCCACCCAGATCCCCAACTTCGTGCTGACGCTGCTGGACCACCCGGACCAGCTGGCGCTGCTGCGCGAGCGGCCCGAGCTGATCGGCGGCGCCGTCGAGGAGTTACTGCGGTTCGTCCCGCTCGGCAGCGGCGCCGGCCAGGCCCGCTACGCGACGGAGGACATCGATGTCGGCGGCACGCTGGTGCGGGCCGGTACACCCGTGCTGGTCGCGGTCGGCGCCGCAAACCGCGACGCGCTGCGCTTCGACGCGCCCGGCACGCTGAACATCACCCGGACCGGCAACCAGCACCTCGGCTTCGGGCACGGCGTCCACCACTGCCTCGGCGCCCCGCTGGCCCGGCTGGAACTCCAGGAAGCGATCGGTGCCCTGATCACCCGCTTCCCCGGGCTCCATGTGGCCGGCGATGTCGAGTGGAAGACCCAGATGCTGGTGCGCGGCCCCCGGGTCCTGCCGGTGGGGTGGTGAGTGCGCCGATGACGTGGGAGATCGAGATCGATCCGCAGCTGTGCATGGCGTCGGGCTCGTGCGCCGCCATCGCACCGGACCTCTTCGCCCTCGACGGTGCGCACGCCCGGCCGCTGCGCGACCGGATCGAGGAGGACGAACGCGCCCTCGACGCGGCCGACGTCTGCCCCGCCATGGCGATCACCGTACGGACCCAAGGAAAGGTCCTCGGACCGCGCCCCTGAGGCGGTGGCCGCCGCACGGCACCGGTGGGGCACGGCCGGCTGCCATGCCCCACCGGTGCCGCACGGACGATGCCTCAGCCGGCCGGCGTCCACGTCGTCTCGATCCGGGCTATCTGCCCGGTTTCCAGGGCCACATAGAGCGCACCGTCGGGGCCGAACGCCAGGCCGTGCGGCTCGGCCTTGCGGTCCGGCAGGTCGTACTCCTCGATGCGGCCGTCCGGGGTGAGGTGGCCGATGCGGCCGGCGGCCCATTCGGTGAACCAGCAGCCGCCCGCGGGGCCGGCGGTGAGGGCATGCGGCCGGGCCGCGCGGTCCGGGAGGGGGAACTCGTCGATCCTGCCGTCCGTCGTGATGCGGCCGATCTGCCCCGCGCCGATCTCGACGAACCAGAGGGCGCCGTCCGTACCGCAGGTGATGCCGACCGGTCCGGCGGCCTCGGTCGGCAGCGGGTGGAGGGTGATCGCACCGTCGAGGCCGATCCGGCCGATGGCGTTGGCCTGGTGGAGCGTGAACCACAGCGCCTCGTCCGGCCCGGCGGCGAGCGCCGACGGGAACGCCCCGGTCACCGGCAGCGGGAACTCGGTCACCCGGCCGTCGCCCGGGGTCAGGCGGCCTATGCGGTCGCTGTGCATCTGCGTGAACCACAGCGCGCCGTCGGACCCGGCCGCGATGCCGAACGGGCCGCTGTCCGGGGTGGGTACGGCGAACGACGTGGCCTCGCCGGTGACCGTGATCCGCCCGATCCGGTGGTCCCGGGCCCGGGTGAACCACAGGGCGCCGTCGGGTCCGGGCGTGATGAGCGACGGCCCGCAGTCCGGCGCGTCGAGGGCGTACTCGTCGAGCCGGCCGTCGAGCGCCAGCCGCCCGATCCGGCCCGCGTGGACCAGCGTGAACCACAGCGCACCGTCGGGGCCGGCGGTGATCGCGTACGGACCGGCGGTGGCGTCGGAGACGGAGGCGACGACCGAGATGCGAGTGAGGGAGGGGGCGGGGAGGTGAGGGCTGGGGGTGGAAGGTCGGGGCACAGGTCTCCTGTTGTTGCTCATTGCTGCATGACCGCCTGGCAGTTACTGCTACTTCAGTTGCGTTAACAGCAGGATGTCATGAAGCAGCCCGCCCGGCAAGGCATTTCGAGAACCGGCCCCGGTCGCCAGTTCTGACGACCCGTCATAACGCTGACCCAGGCGTTCCCTGTCGAAGGCGGGGTGCGACGATGGGCCCGTCATGGTTGCGGGGCAGGTACTCAGGGGGCTTCGGGCCGCGGTGTTCGCCGTGGTCTGTGTGCTGCTCGCCGCGCTGGGTCACTCGGTGATGTCCGGTACGGCGGTGCCCGGGTGGATGCTGCTCACCGCCGGCGCGGCCACCACGGCCGGCGCCTGGTGCGTCGCGGGCCGGGAACGCGGGCCGCTGCTCGTCGGCCTGCTGACCGTCGGCACCCAGGCCGCCCTGCACAGTGCCTTCTCCTTCGGCCAGGCGATGGCCGGTTCGGGCGCGGGGCAGCTGCCGCTGGTCCGGCAGTGGGCGGACAGCCTGCTGTGCGGCGCCGAGGAACTGCCGGTCTCCGGGGGCGATACCGCGGAGATGATGCGGCTGATGCACCGCCAGATGGCCGCGGTGCCCGGGACGTCCGGCGGCACGCACGACATGGCCGGGATGGCGGGCATGCCGGGGATGCCGGGCATGGCGGGGATGGCGCATCCGGACGGGGCGGGGCACGGCAGCGCGGCCGGCATGCTGGCGGCCCACCTCCTCGTGGCGCTGCTCAGCGCCTGGTGGCTGTGGGGCGGTGAGCGGGCCGCCTTCCGTCTCGTCCGGAGCGTGTCGGCCCGTGTGTTCGCGCCACTGGCGCTGGTGCTGCGGATCGTGCTGCCCGACGCGCCGCCCGCCGTACGTGCCGTCCGTCAGGAGCCGCGCCGGGCCGTGCGCACGCTCCTGCTGGCCCACGTGATGTCGCTGCGGGGCCCGCCGCATGAGCCGGCTGTCCGCTGACAGCACGGTCGAATTCCCGAGCCGGGGACGGGCGCCGGGCGCTCAGGTCCCCGCTCCGACTTCACCGGTCACCGCCGCGTTGCGGTGACCGGGTCATGCGAAGGACTCCAGATGATCAATCGTGTCCGGATGCCGGTGGCGACGCCGCCCGTGTCCATGGCCGTCGCACGGGGCGCCCAGGCGGCCTCAGCCCGCGGCCGCTCCTCCGTCACTCCCCTCCTGGTGGGCGCGTGCGGCCCCGCCCGGCCGTACGGGCCGCGACCGCAGCCCGGCGAGCAGCGCCTCGACGGTCGCCGGGTCGCCCCCGGCCGCCGCGCTCGCGTGCGCGACCCGCACCGACAGGGCACGCGCCTGTGCCTCGAAGCGCCGGCAGTCGGCGCAGCCGGCGAGATGCTCGTCGAGCAGGCGTGGCGTCAGGCCGGGTGGCAGCTCCTCCCCGTCGAGACGGGCGGAGAGGGCCGTACGGAGGGGCGCGCAGTGCATACCGCCATCCTCTCCGACGCGCGGACCGGCGGCGAGGGGCGGTCGCGGAATGCGGGATGACGAGGCGGTGACCGGCTGGGCGCTGGCCGCCCGGACCGGTGACGAGCGGGCCGTCGAGCAGTTCGTCCGGGCCACCCAGCTCGACGTGCGGCGCTATGTGACGCATCTCAGCGGCGATCCACAGGCCACCGACGACCTGGTACAGGACACCTATGTGCGGGCGCTGCGCAGTCTGCCGCGGTTCGAGGGCCGGTCGTCGGCCCGGACCTGGCTGTTGACCATCGCCCGGCGGGTGGTGGCGGACCGGTTCCGGTCGCATGCGGTGCGGCCCCGGCTGGCCGCGACCGACGACTGGCAGGCGGCGGCCGAGCGGGTGCAGCCGCGCGGGGTGCCCGGCTTCGACGAGGGCATCGCGCTGACCGGGCTGCTGGCGGCGCTGGCACCGGAGCGGCGGGAGGCGTTCCTGCTCACCCAGGTGCTGGGCCTGCCGTATGCGGCGGCCGCCGGGGTGATGGGCTGTCCGGTCGGGACCGTGCGGTCCCGGGTGGCGCGGGCCCGGGAGACGCTGGTGGCGCTGCTGGCGGAGGCGGAAATGCCGGAGCCGGCCGAACGACCGGGGGCGCTCGCGGGCGCGGTGGCCTGAGGCCGGGCCGCGCCCGCCACGCCGAGGGGGCTCAGGGACGGGCGCGGCCGGTCCCCGGGCCCCCTTCCGTGCGGAGTTCACCGGGGCGTACGGCGGTGGCCCGTACGGTCCGTGGGGGGCTGTCGCGGAAGTGCAGGGTGAGGGTGAGCCGGTCGCCGGGGGTGAGCCGCGGCGGCGGGCTGATCATGATGTCCAGGGTGGTCGGCGTCATCCGCAGGGTGCCGCCGGCCGGGACGGCGGCGGTGGGGACCATGGCCATGCTGCGGGCGTTGTGGCCGATGTCGACGGAGCGGCCGAGCATCGCCCGGTGCCCCTCGGGGCCGGTGACGCCGGTCAGTACGTCGTCCGCGCCGCCGGTGTTGCGGACGGTGACGAACGCGGCGGTGGCCTCGGGGCCGGACGGGACCAGCACCCGGCCGTCGGTGACCGTCAGCCGGGCCGGGGTGCCGGCCCGGCCCGCCGCCGTCCAGGCGGTGAGGGCGCCGAGGGTCGCCAGGCAGGTGAGCAGCGGTACGGCGACGGTGGCCGCGGGCAGCCGTGTCATGCGGTCTCCCGGTGTGCGGTGGGGGTGCGGCGGCCGGTGCCGCCGGGGCCCGGCCGGGCCGGGCCGCCGCCGGGCTGCCAGGCGCGCAGCCGGAGGCTGTTGCCGACGACGAGCAGCGAGCTGGCGGACATCGCGGCGGCGGCGAGCATCGGGTTGAGCAGGCCGACGGCGGCGAGCGGCACGGTGACCAGGTTGTAGCCGAAGGCCCAGACGAGGTTGGCCCGGATGGTGCCCAGGGTGCGCCGGGCCAGGCGTACCGCGTCGGCGACGGCCTGGAGGTCCTCGCGGACGAGGGTGACGTCCGCGGCGCCGATCGCGGCGTCGGTGCCGCTGCCCATGGCGATGCCGAGGTCGGCGAGTGCCAGGGCGGCCGCGTCGTTGACGCCGTCGCCGACCACCGCGACCCGGGCGCCCTGCTGCTGGAGGGTGGTGACGAGGGCGGCCTTGTCCTCGGGCGTCACGTCGGCGTGCAGTTCGGTGATGGCGAGGTGGCCGGCGACCGCGCGGGCGGTGGCGGCGCGGTCGCCGGTGGCCAGGACCGGGCGCAGGCCCAGCCGGCGCAGGTGGTCGACGGCGCGGTAGCTGTCGGGGCGCAGGGCGTCGCCGACCGCGAGGACGGCCTCGGGGGTGCCGTCGACGGTGACCAGGACGGCGGTGTGACCGGCGGTTCCGGCGTCGCGCACCGCGTCCGCGAGCGGGGCCGGCAGGCCGGCCGGGTCGCCGGGCCGGGCGACCTCGACCCGGTGCCCGTCCGTGGTGCCGCGTACGCCGTGGCCGGGCAGGGCGGTGAACTCGCGGACGGCGGGCAGGGGTTGGCCGGGGTCCCGGTCGTGGGCGCAGGCGGTGACGGCGCGGGCCAGCGGGTGTTCCGAGCCCTGTTCGACGCCGGCCGCCAGGCGCAGGGCGGTGTCCGGGCCGAGTCCGTCGGTGCGGGCGGTGACGGCGGTGACGGTCATCCGGCCGGTGGTCAGGGTGCCGGTCTTGTCGAGGACGACGGTGTCGATCCGGCGCAGCCGTTCCAGCGCCTGCGGGCCGCGGACCAGGATGCCGAGCTGGGCGCCGCGGCCGGTGGCCGCGAGCAGGGCGGTCGGGGTGGCCAGGCCCAGGGCGCACGGGCAGGCCACGACGAGGACGGCGACCGCGGCGGTGACCGCGGCCTGCGGGTCGGCCCCGGCGCCGAGCCAGAAGCCCAGGACGCTGACCGAGACGGTCAGCACCGCGGGGACGAAGACCGCGGCCACCGCGTCGGCCAGCCGCTGGATCCGGGTCTTGCCGGTCTGGGCGTCCTCGACGAGCCGGGTGATCCGGGCGAGTTGGGTGTCGGCACCGACCGCGTCGGCCCGTACCTCCAGCAGGCCGCCGGAGTTGACCGCGCCGCCGACCACCGTCGAGCCCGGGCCGACCTCGACCGGGCGGCTCTCGCCGGTGATCAGGGCCAGGTCCAGGGCGGAACCGCCCTCGACGACGGTGCCGTCGGTGGCGACCCGCTCCCCGGGCCGGACCAGGAAGTGGTCGCCGGCCCGCAGTTGCTCCACCGGGATGCGGCGCTCCTCCCCCGCCACCCGTACCGCGACGTCCTTGGCGGCGAGTTCGGCCAGCGCCCGCAGCGCGGCGCCGGTGCCGCGCCGGGCCCTGGCCTCCATGTGCCGCCCGGCCAGCACGAACAGCGGTACGCCGACGGCGGCTTCGAGGTAGAGGTGGGCTTGGCCGTCACCCGCGGCGGGCAGCAGGCTGAACGGCATCGTCATGCCGGGGGCGCCCGCCCCGCCGAGGAACAGCGCCCACGCCGACCAGCCGAAGGACGCGGCGACGCCGAGCGAGACCAGGGTGTCCATGGTGGCGGCGCCGTGCCGCAGTCCGCGCAGCGCACGGGCGTGGAAGGGGGCGGCGCCCCATACGGCGACCGGGGCGGCGAGCACGAAGCACAGCCACTGCCAGTGGCGGAACTGCCAGCCGGGCACCATCGACAGGACGAGAACGGGCAGCGAGAGCACGGCGGTGACCAGCAGCCGGTGGCGGGCACCGGGGGCGTCGGCGTCCGGCGGGGTCGGCCGGTGCTCGCCGTCCGGGGGTTGCGGCAGCTCCGGTTCCGGTGGCTGCGCGGTGAAACCGGCCGCCTCGACGGTGGTGATGAGGTCGCCGACGGACACCGCTTCCGGGTGCTGGACGGTGGCCCGGCCGGTCGCCAGGTTGACCGAGGCCGCGACGCCGTCCAGCCGGCCGAGTTTCCGCTCGACCCGGCCCACGCAGGCGGCGCAGGTCATCCCGCCGATGGTGAGGGTGGTCGTACGGGCGGTCATCGCGGTGCCCCCACGATGAGCGGGCGGGGCGCGGGGGCGCCCATCCCGGGCATACCGCCCATGTCTCCGTGGTCGGCGGGAGGCTGGTCGCCGCCGCGGGTGCCGCCGGCCGGGTGCAGGCCCGGGGCGACCGGGCCGGCGAGCGTACCGGCCGCGTAGGACAGGGCGAAGAGGACGGCCAGCAGGGCGATGAATCCGAGCACCGGCCGGGCGGGCAGCGAACGGGCGGCGGCGGTGCGGTGCGGGGGCCGACGGCGGTCGGCCGGAGAACGGGACATCGCGTCATCGTGGCAGGTGGACGCGGCGTGCAGCGGCCGATCGGGGGGCCTTTGGCACGTGAGGTTCGTCCTGTCCCGGCACCGGAACCCGGTGGTGTCGCCGGCCGACTAACTGGGTTTGCGCGCACCCCCGTTCGCCCTCCGCCGCTCCCCGCTTCCGCCGGATTCGTCGGCGTACGACGGGAACTCGACGCGTCCGGCGACCGACCTCTCCCACGCCGTGCCGTTCGCGCACGGCGGTCACCGGTCAGTGCCGTGGAGGAAACACCCATGTCCAGATTGCCCGAGCCCGTCGAGCTCTACGGGGCGGACCACACCCGAGATCCGTATCCGCTCTACGCCGAGCTGCGGGAGCGCGGCCCGGTGCACCGGGTGCGGTTCCCCAGCGGGGTGTGCGCCTGGCTCGTCACCGGGTACGAGGCCGCCCATCAGGCGCTGACCGACCCGCGGTTGGGCAAACACCACTCCCGGGGCAACGCGGCCTGGCGGGCCCGCGCCTCGATCATGCCCGAGCCGCAGCACTCCCAGCTCCAGGTGCATCTGCTGCACCAGGACCCGCCCCGGCACACCGCGCTGCGCCGGCTGCTCACCGACACCTTCGCCCCGTCGCGCGTCGAGGCGCTCCGGCCCCGGTTCCAGGAGCGGGCCGAGGCCCTGCTCGACGGGCTGCCGGAGAGCGGCACCACGGACCTCGTCGAGACCTTCGCGGCCCGCTTCCCCTTCCAGGACCTCGCCGAAGTGATCGGCCTGCCGGAGGAGTTGGCGAACGGCTTCGACCGGGACTGGGGGAAGGTGGTCCAGCCGGTGGGGCCCACGGACCCGGGCCGGCCGGCGTACGAGGCGCGGCTGCGCGGGCTGCAGCGGTACATCGCCGGCCTGGTCGCGCACAAGCGCCGGGAGCGGGGCACGGATCTGCTGTCCCGGCTGGTGGCCGCGTGCGACGACGGCCGGATCGAGCCGGCGGAGCTGGATTCGATGATCTTCCAGCTGCTGGTGGCCGGGCAGGAACCGGTCACGAACCAGATCAGCACGGCCCTGGTCGCCCTGCTGCGCCATCCGCGGCAGCTCGCCGAGCTGGCCGCCCGTCCGGAGCTGCTGCCGCGTGCGGTCGAGGAACTGCTGCGGTACGACAGTGCCTTCGAGCTGACGACCTGGCGGTTCTTCGCCGAGGACGCCGATCTGCACGGGACCCGGGTGCCGGCCGGCGACTCGGTCATCGTGTCGCTGTGCGCGGCGAACCGGGACCCGCGCCGGTTCGCCGACGCCGACCGCCTCGATCTCGGCCGCTCCCCCCGGTCGCATCTGGCCTTCGGCCACGGCATCCACTTCTGCCCCGGTGCCGCGCTCGCCCGGATCGAGCTCGGGATCGCCCTGGAGACGCTGCTGCGACGGCTGCCCGGGCTCCGGCTCGCCACCTCGGACGACCAACTGGCCTGGATCCCGGCGGTGTTGGCGCGGGGCGTCGACCGGCTGCCGGTGGCGTACGGGGCCGGCGAGGACACCGGCGGGGCGGCCTCCGGGGGCGGTTGCCCGTTCACCGCGGGGCGGTTCGCGGGCGGGGCGGCCGCCGCGTGCTGACCCACCCCGAGGGTGTGCTGCCCGCCCGGCCCGACGCCGCCCCGCCGCCCGCCGACCCCGGGGCGGTGTGCGCGGCGGTGCTCACGGTTCTCCTGCCGTACCGGCGGATGCTGGACCCCGCGGGCGGGGACCGGCCGGAGGCGTTCCCCGAGCAGCACCGGCAGCTCATGGGCCCGGTGGCGGCGGGCCGGCCGATCGTGTTCACGCTCCCGGGCTTCCCCTGCAAGTCGCCGAACCCGGCCAAGGTGCTCGGCCCGCTCCCCGACGAGGGCGAGCGGCTGGCCCTGCGCTTCCTGGACGCGCTCTGCGCCCGGATCGAGGCCGTCCACCCGCCCGGCGCGCGGGTGATCATCTGCTCCGACGGGCATGTCTTCAGCGACCTCGTCCACGTCCCCGACCGCACCGTCGACGCCTACGGTGACGCGCTGCGCGCCCTGATCCGGGCCGAGGGACTGACCCGGCTGGACGTGTTCGACCTGCGGGCGGTGTACGGCCCGGGGCTGTCGTACGACGCCCTGCGGGCGCTGGTCGACGAACGGCACGCCCCCACGCTGGAGGCGCTGCGCGCGCAGACCCGCAGCCACGAGCCGACCCGCCGGCTGTACCAGGGCACCACCCGGTTCCTCTTCGAGGACACCGCCGCGTTCGCCGGCACCCGTTCGGCCCTGCAGCGCGACTGCCGCCGGCGCGCGTACGGCGTGATGCGGCGCAGCCGGGCCTGGGGCGAGCTGGTCGGCCGCCATCACCCGGGCGCGGTCCGGCTGTCGATCCATCCGCAGCCGCGCGGCTCGGCGAAGTTCGGGATCCGGCTGCTGGCGGCGCCGGACGTCTGGCTGACGCCCTGGCACTCGTGCGTGCTGGAACACCCGGACGGCAGGCGGGAGTTGCGGCACCGGGTGGAGGCCGAGCGGCTCGGGCGGCCGGTGCTCCGGGACGGCCGGCCGAGCCACTTCGTGGCGGCGGGGTGAGGGGAGGGGAGGGCGGTCGGTGCGACCTCCCTCCCCCGTCTGTTGCCCCTGCCCCGTCAGCCGCACTCCGCGGGCAGCGGCGCCCGGTGGTCGTAGGCGATCAACGGGTCGCCGGTGAGGGGGTGTTCGGTCACCGCGGCGCGTACGCCGAAGACCTCGGCCAGCAGGTCCGGGGTGAGCACCTCGCGCGGGGTGCCGGAGGCCACCACCCGGCCGCCGTGCAGCACGTGCAGCCGGTCGCAGAGGGCGGCGGCGGCATTGAGGTCGTGCAGCGAGATCAGCGTGGTGCGGCGGCGGTCGCGCAGCAGGGTGAGCAGTTCGACCTGGTGGTGGATGTCGAGGTGGTTGGTGGGTTCGTCCAGCACCAGCACCTCCGGGTCCTGGGCGAACGCCCGGGCCAGCAGGGCGCGTTGGCGTTCACCGCCGGAGAGGGCGGAGAACCTCCGGGCCTCCTGCCCGGCGAGTCCGACGGCGGCCAGCGCCTGCGCCACCCGTTCCCGGTCCGCGCCGTCGTCCCCGGCGAAGGCCCGCTTGTAGGGGGTCCGTCCCATCATCACGACCTCGCGGACGGTCAGTTCGAAGTCGCTGCCGCGTTCCTGGGGCAGCGCGGCGACCTGCCGTGCGGCCCGGCCGGGCGTGAGCGTGCGCAGGTCGGTGCCGGCCAGCAGGACGCGTCCGGCGGTGGGCCGCAGATGGCGGTAGACGGTCCGCAGGACGGTGGACTTGCCGCTGCCGTTGGGGCCGACGAGCCCGGCGATCTCGCCGGCGGCGGCCATCAGGTGCACTCCGGCGACGACGTCGCGGCCCGCGTAGCCGACGTGCAGGTCCTCGATCGCGACGTTCACCGGTCGGCCGCCGTCCGCCGGTCCAGCACGAACAGCAGGGCGGGCGCGCCGATCAGCGCGGTGACCACCCCGACCGGCAGTTCCTGGGTGTCCATGGCCGTACGGCACACCAGGTCCACCACGACCAGCAGCAGCGCCCCGGTCAGCGCGGACAGCGGCAGCAGCCGGCGGTGGTCGCCGCCGATGACCAGCCGGCACAGGTGCGGCACCATCAGGCCGACGAAGCCGACGGCGCCGGAGACCGCGACCAGGACGCCGGTCAGCAGGCTGGTGACCACGAACAACTCGCGGCGCAGCCGGGTCACCGGCACGCCCACGCCGGCGGCGGTCTCGTCGCCCATGAGCAGGGCGTTCATGGCGCGGGCCCGGGCCTGGAGGGCCAGCATCCCGGCCGCGACGGCGAGCAGCGGCAGCCCCAGCAGGCTCCAGGTGGCGCCGCTGAGGCTGCCCATCAGCCAGAACAGCACGCTGCGGGTCTGCTGCTCGTCGCCGGCCTGCAGGACCAGGTAGCTGGTGAACCCGGAGAGGAACTGGCCGACGCCCACTCCGGCCAGCACCAGCCGCAGCGGCGAGAATCCGCCGCCGCGCCGGGCCAGGCACCACACCAGCGCGAACGCGGCCAGTGCGCCGGCGAAGGCGGCCGCGGACAGCCCCAGGCCGAGCAGTCCGCCGGTGCCCGCGCCCAGCACGATCGCGGCGACCGCGCCGAGCGAGGCGCCGTTGGAGATGCCCAGCAGGTACGGGTCGGCCAGCGGGTTGCGGACCAGCGCCTGGGTCGCGGTTCCCACCAGGCCGAGGCCAGCGCCCACCAGGGCGGCCAACAGGGCGCGGGGGACGCGGAGTTGCCAGACGATGAGGTCGTCGGTGCCCGGCCTGGGCGGCGCGCCGCCCAGCCGTCGCAGGACGACCGACCAGACCTCCGCGGGCGGGATGGCGGTGGCGCCTACGGAGACCGCGGCGGTCAGGGCCGCCAGCAGCGTGACGCCCAGGGCGAGGGCGAGCAGCCCGGCGCGCGGGGTCCGGCGCGCGGTCCGGTCGTCCGCCTCCGTGCGGCCGGGGGCGTCGGTGAGGGCGGGTGTCACCGGCGGGCCCCCTGGAACCGTTCCGGGTAGAGCGTGTGCGCGATCTCCTGGACCGTGTCGGCGGTGCCGACCCCGGCGATCGTGGTCCGCTCCGAACCGATCCGCAGGAAGTGCCCCTTCTTCACCGCGGTCAGTCCCTTGGTGGCGGGGAAGCTCTTCAGGAACGCCGCCGCGTCGTCGAAGGCGCGGGAGGTGGCCGCGGCGTCGCCCCGGTTGCGCACCCCGAGCTGGATCCAGTCCGGGTCCTTGGCGACCACGTCCTCCCAGGAGACCGGCCGGAAGTCGCCGTCGCAGCCGGCGAAGACGTTGCGGGCGCCGGCCTGGGTGAGGACGGCGTGGGCGACCTGCTTGCGGCAGACCGCGAGGGGCTGTTTGGTGCCGGCGTCGTAGTCGAAGAAGAAGTACGTCGGCCGCTGCTGCTCGGGGACGGTGCCGACGGCCTTCCGCACGGCGGCGACCTTGGCCCGCATGCCCGCGACGAGCTGCTCGGCCCGGTCGGCGGTACCGGTGACCGCGCCGAGCCGCCGGATGTCGCCCTCCACCCCGGTAAGGTCCCGCTGCGGCTGCTTCGCCATGGGCGCGCAGGCGGTGGAGGCGAGGTAGAGGTGCTTGATGCCGGCCGCCGCGAACTCGTCGTCGGTGGGTGCGTCACCGGCGCCGCCCATGTGGCCCATCGAGGCGAAGGTGTCGATGTAGAGGTCGGCTCCCGAGCCGAGCAGTTTCTCCTTGGGGATGAGGTGCTTGCCGAGGACGGGCACCTTGCGGGCGCGGGCGTCGAGGTCCGCGGGCAGGGTGCCCTTGCCCGGGGGGAAGCCGGTGCCGATGACGCGGTCGCCGGCGCCCAGCCGGAGCAGCATCTCCAGGGCGGAGGCGTTGCTGGTGACGATTCTGCGCGGCGGGGCGGTGAAGGTGGTCTTCGTGCCCTTGCAGTCGGCGATCCGCACCGGGAATCCGGCGCCGCCGCGGCCGGCGGCGTCCGGGCGGGTGTCCGCTCCCCCGCCGCCGCACGCGGTGGCGGTCAGTGCCACCACCACGGCCAGACCGCACAACTTCCCAGGACGCATGGTGCTTCTCCCCTACGCTTTTGCGGCCGGTCCGCCCGGCCGGGGCGCCGTGGACACGGCCCGGCACAGGTAGTCGGCCGGTTCCGGGGTGCGGTTCCGGGGCGCGGGGCTTTTCGCGTGGAGGGTGGGTGCGTTTCGCGCGGCCCGGCCCGTTCAGTCGTCGAAGCCGCTGCCCTGGGGGCCGTAGAGGTCGAGCAGCCGGGTGCGGGTGCCGTGCAGCCGGCGGGAGACGGTCTCGGCGACGTAGCGGTACACCGCGCGGCCGAGGACCGGGTCGCGGTCGCACAGCTCGCGGACCGCCGCGGCGTCGAACTCGACCGCCTCCACCGGGCCGACGGTCCGTGCGCCGAGGTGCCACAGGTAGGGCGGGAACAGCCAGGACCAGCCGAGCAGTTCGTCCCGGCCGAGGGTTTCCACGACGGCCGGCTGGCGGCCGGGTACGTGCTGGTCGAGCGCGACCTGGCCGCTGCGGACGATCCAGAACCGGTCCGCCCGCCGGCCCTCCTCGAAGATCCGGGTCGCGCGGGGCAGCGCCACCTCGCGGGCGAGCTCGGTCAGCATCCGCCGCTGCTCGGGGGGCATCGCGTCGAACAGGTTGCGCGCCGTGGCCATCTCATCCTCCGTCCGATGCCTGGCACGATATGCGGTGGACGGCGGGGAGAGCGGGAACGGCTCGTCCGGCGGTGCGGCCGTTCCCGGACCGGCGGTGCGGTCCCGGGTCGGGTCAGGTCAGCTGGCGGCGCACCAGGTCGTGCAGATGGCCGCCGGTGTCGGCGAGGAGTGCGGCCGGGGCGCCCTGCTCGACGATCCGGCCGTCCGCCATGACGATCACCCGGTCGGCGTCCATGACGGTGGAGAGCCGGTGGGCGATCACCAGACGGCTGGCGCTGAGCTTGCGGGTGCTGTCGATGACGATGCGCTGGGTCTCGTTGTCCAGGGCGCTGGTGGCCTCGTCGAAGAAGAGGATCCGCGGCCGCCGGACCAGGGCCTGGGCGATCATCAGGCGCTGCCGCTGTCCGCCGGAGATCGCGCCGCCGCCGGAGATCATGGTGTGCAGGCCCATCGGCATCCGCTTGATGTCCTCGGCCAGGCCCGCCATCTCGGCGGCCGCCCAGGCCTCCTCCTGGGTGAAGGACTCGGCACCGCAGATGCAGTCCAGGATGGAGCCGGTGAGCGGCTGGGCGTTCTGCAGGACGACGCCGCACTGGCGGCGGACCGCGGCCTGGTCCAGGGCGCCGAGGTCCTGGCCGTCGTAGAGGACGCTGCCGGAGGTGGGTCTGTCGAAGCCGATCAGCAGCCGCAGCAGGGTGGACTTGCCGCAGCCGCTGGGGCCGACGACGGCGACGAATTCGCCGGGGCGGACCTGGAGGGAGATGTCGTCGAGGACCAGCGGTCCGTCGTCGGTGTAGCGGAAGGAGAGCTTCTTGGCCTCGATGGCGCCGGTGAGGGTGCCGGGCTGGGCGCTGGCGCCGCGTACCTCCGGTGCCTCGTCCAGCACCGGCCGGATCTCTTCGAACATCGGCAGGGCGGCGGCGGCCGAGACGAAGGCGCCGGTGATCTGGGTGACCGAGGTCAGCAGCATGGTGACCGAGGTGTTGAAGGTGAGGAACGAGCCGGCCGACATGGTGCCGCGGGCCGGGCCGGCCAGCAGCATGAACAGGGTCAGCGAGCACAGCGGCAGGTAGACGGCGTTGAGGACGGTGGTGAGGTTCTTGATCCGGCCGGCCTTCTGCTGGAGCTCCCGGGACCGGGCGAACTCCCGGGCCCAGGCGGCGTAGGCGAAGCTCTCGGCCGCGGCGACCCGCAGCTTGGGCAGTCCGCGCAGGGTCTGGAACGCCTGGTTGTTGAGCTTGTTGGACAGCTTGATCAGCCGCCGTTGCCAGCGCAGCTCCCACAGCCCCATGGTGAGGAACACCGCCCCGATGACGAGCAGCATGCCGAGCGCGGCGAGCGCCAGCGGCACGCTGTAGACGAGGAGCAGGACGTAGTTCATCGCGCCGATGGTCGTGGACTGCACGGCCACCGGGCCGATGCCGGACAGCACCCGGCGGATGGCGCTGATGCCCATCGCGGCACTGGCCAGTTCGCCGGTGGAGCGTTCGGTGAAGAACCTGGTCGGCAGGCGCAGCAGCCGGTCCCAGACGGCCGGTTGCAGGGCGCTCTCGATGCGGCCCTCCATGCGCAGCACGGTGAGGCTCTGCAGCAGCATGAAGGCGGCGGAGACCACGCTGCTGATGATGACGGCCAGCGCCACCTGCACGATCAGGCCCTTGTCGGCGGCCGGGACGTACACCCCGAGGACCTTGCCGGTGGCGATCGGGACGAGGGCGCCGAGGGCGACCGTCACCAGTCCGCTGAGGGCCAGGTTGCGTACGTCGGTGCGGGTGCCGCGCAGGCTGAAGCGCATCAGCCGCCACATGGTCATCGGCCGCTCGGGCAGCGGGCGGTAGAACATCACGGCGCGGGCCTCGAACTCGTCGGCGTTGTCCTTGCCGATCCGCATCCGCAGGCCGGAGACGGGGTTGACCGCCTCGTAGCGTCCGCGGCGCCACAGCAGCGCCACGGGGGCGCCGGACTTGGCGCGGTGGCCGACCAGGGGGCCGGTGTCGGTCCGCCACCAGGTGCCGGTGAGCCGGACCGCGCGGGTGCGGACCCGGGAGCTGACCGCGATCCGTTCGACGGGGCTGATGCGGTCGTTGACGGCGCCGCCCCTGGGGGGTTCGGTCAGGGTGATCCCGGCGGCCTCGGCGACCGTGCGGCAGACCGCGAAGGTGGTGTCGTCGCCGGCCCGGTCCGTCCCGGCGCCGCCCCGCCCGGCGCGGTCCTGGCGGCCGATGGAGGCCAGCAGTGCCTGGTCGGCGCGTTCGCGGACGGCCTCACCGGCCTTGATGCCGGCCGCCGTACGGTCCTCGTGGGCGCGCTCCAGCTGTTCGATCCAGCGGTCGACGGCGGACAGCAGCCGGTACTGCTGGTTGACCATCCGCTGCCACAGCTCGGGGTCGACGAGCAGGTCCGCGGCGGCCTCCGCACTGTAGGAGGCGCCGTACTGGACGCTGCCGGGCGGGACCGGCATCCACAGGACGTCGTCGTCGGCCACCGCCTCGTCACCGGGCCGGCCGTCCAGCGGGGCCTCGAAGAGCACGCCCAGGCTGCGGGCCGTGCCCAGCGCGAAGGCGTGCTCCAGCGGGCCGTAGGCCGCGGGGTGGCCGTAGCCGCCGGGCGCGCCGTACAGGGGCTGCGCGCCGGTGTCGGTCTGCTCGCCGTACCCGCCGTAGTCCCAACGGGGCAGCTCGCGCAGCGGTATCCGGCGTACCGCGCAGTCCTGCGAGGGGCGGCCGAGCAGGGTGTGCTGGGGGCCGTCGACCGGGCCGAGGAGCAGGGCGCCGGGTTCGAGCCGGCCGAGGAAGTGCCAGTGGCCCTCGGCCGCGGCGTCGACCGCGAACAGGTCGAGCGCGCCGGCGGTGACCAGCCACAGCACGTGCGGCCCTTCGAGGGGGACGCTGCGCAGTCCGGCGCAGTCGACGTGCGTGCCGAGGCCGCCCAGGGCCTGCGTCACCGCGTCGGTCTCGCCGGGTCCCGCGTGCGGGAACGGGGGCAGGGCTGACACCTCAGTGCTCCTTGACCAGCTCGGCGTACGCGCCTCCGGCGGCGACCAGGTCCTCGTGCCGGCCGCGTTCGACGACCACGCCGTGGTCGAGGACGACGATCTCGTCGCTGTCGCGGACGGTGCTGAGCCGGTGGGCGATGACGACGCAGGCGCAGCCGCGCCGCCGCAGGTTGTCCATGATGATCTGTTCGGTCTGCGCGTCGAGGGCGCTGGTGACCTCGTCGAGGACGAGGATGCTGGGGCGCCGGACCAGGGCGCGGGCGATCTCCAGGCGCTGCCGCTGGCCGCCGGAGAAGTTGCGGCCGTCCTGTTCGACCCGGCTGTGGATGCCGTCCGGGCGGCGGGCGATGACGTCGTCGTAGAGGGCGGCGTCCTTGAGGGCGGTGATGACGGCGTCGTCGGGGATGGAGGGGTCCCACAGCGCCACGTTGTCCCGGACCGTTCCCTCGAAGAGGAAGACGTCCTGGTCGACGAAGGAGACGGAGCCGGCGAGCGCGCTGCGGGAGAGGTCCTCCAGGCGCTGTCCGTCGATGCGGATGGTGCCTTCCCAGGGGCTGTAGAGGCCGGATATCAGCCGGGAGACGGTGGACTTGCCGCTGCCGGAGCCGCCGACCAGGGCGACCTGGCGGCCCGGGCCGACGGCCAGGGAGAAGCCGGTGAGCAGCGGTTTGTCCAGCGGGCTGTAGCCGAAGGTGATGTTCTCCAGCGTCACATGGCCCTTGAGCCGGCGGGTGTCGCCGTCCGGGCCGGAGCGGGTGTAGAGGCTGTCGGCGGGGAAGGACTCGACGTCCTTGAGGCGGGCCACGTCGGCGGCGAAGTCCTGGATGCGGCCGGCGACGCCGTTGAGGCGGGTGATGGGCGCGGTGAAGCGGGTGACCAGTGCCTGGAAGGCGACCAGCAGGCCGATGGAGATGTGGCCCTCGACGGCCCGCAGTCCGCCGATCCAGAGGATCAGGGCGCTGTTGAGGGTGGCGAGGGTGGGCGCGACGACGGCCAGCCAGGCGCTGGGGACGCCGAGCCGCTGCTGTTCCTCCAGGGTGGCGGCGTGCTGGCCGGCCCAGCGGCGGAAGTAGCCGTTCTCCCCGCCGGTGGCCTTCATGGTCTCGATGAGCTGCAGGCCGGTGTAGGCGGTGTTGGTGAGCCGGGCGGTGTCGGCGCGGAGTTTGGCGGTGTGGGTGGCGCGCAGCCGGATCACGATCCGCATGGCGACGACGTTGAGCAGCGCGATGCCGACGCCGATGACGGTGAGCTGGGGGTCGTAGGTCCACAGCAGCACGGCGTAGAGGACGACGACGATGCCGTCCACGCCGGCGGCGGCGAGGTCGCGGGCGAGGGTTTCGGCGACCGCGTCGTTGGACTGCAGGCGCTGGACCAGGTCGGCCGGGCTGCGCTGGGCGAAGAAGGTGACCGGGAGCCGGAGCAGATGGCGCAGGAAGCGGGCGCTGGTGAGGGTGGAGGAGATGATCCGGCCGCGCAGCAGGTTGGCCTGTTGCAGGCCGGTGAGGACGGCGGTGAGCGCGACCATCGCGGCCATCGACGCGAAGAGCGGCCCGAGCAGCGAGGTCTGGTTGCCGATCAGGAACATGTCGATGTACGTGCGGCTCAGCGCGGGTACCGCGGCGCCGACCGCGACCAGCAGCAGGCTGGCGAGCAGGGCGGCCAGCAGGGTGCCGGTGGTGCCGCGCATCCGGGCGGGCACGGCGCCGAGGACGCCGGGCTTGCGGCCGCCCTTGCGGAAGGACTCGGACGGTTCGAAGACCAGGGCGACGCCGGTGAAGCTGGTGTCGAAGTCCTCCGTGGGCACGAAGCGGCGGCCCTTGTCGGGGTCGTTGATGTGCACGCCGCGGCGGCCCATCCGGCGGCCCATGCCGTCGTAGACGACGTAGTGGTTGAACTCCCAGAAGAGGATGGCCGGGGCCTGGACCTCGGCGAGCGCGGCGGTTTCCATCTGCATGCCCTTGGCCTGCAGGCCGTAACTGCGGGCGGCCTTGAGCAGGTTGCTGGCGCGGGAGCCGTCGCGGGAGACGCCGCAGGCGATCCGCAGCTCCTCCAGGGGGACGTGGCGTCCGTAGTGGGCGAGCACCATCGCCAGGGAGGCGGCGCCGCATTCCACGGCCTCCATCTGGAGGACGGTGGGGGTGCGGACGGCCTTGACCTTCTTGGCCGGCGGGGGCGGGGCGGCGCGGCGGCGGCGCGCGCCGGGTGCGGCCTCGGGGCGGTGCCGGCCGCGGCCGGGCGGCGGCAGCCGGTCCTGCGGGGGTGCGGAGTCCTGGGATGCGGTCACGGCAGCAGCCAATCGATCGGGTGCTGCGCGGCGAGGTGGACGGCGCCGCTGGCCAGCGTCATGGAGTCGACGGTGTAGGGCGGGCCGTCGGAGGTGGACCAGGCGTAGCCGGACCTGTTCCGGGGGGCGCGGTCGAGCTGTACCAGGACGGCGACCGGCGGGCCGGTTTTGGAGAACTGCTCGCCGAGCTGGCTGTTGCCCAGGTAGGCGCCGATCCGCTGGCGGGTCTGGGCGGTCCGGCCGACGGCCTTGACCCGGCCGCGCAGCACGCCGTACTGCTGGTTCGGCACGGACTGGACGGTGAGGTCGACGGAGGCGCCGACGGGGACGCTCGCGCCGTTCTCGGCCGGTACGTACAGCGTGGCCGTCAGGGGGTCCCCGGCGTGTGCCACGCGTTCGACGGAGGCCACGTCCGCGCCCGTGGTGACGACCGAGCCGATGGTGGCGACCATCGAGGTCAGCCGGCCGGCCGCGATCGCGCGGACGACGGCGGTGCCGCGGGCGGTGCGCACCTTGAGGACCGGGGCGCCCGCGGCCACCTGCCGGCCTTCCTGGGCGAGTACGGCGGTGACCTGTCCCGCCACGGGGCTCTGCAGGACGTAGCTGCCCTGGCCGTGGGTGAGGATCCCGGGTGCGGTGAGGGTGGAGGAGACGGTGCCGGTGACCGCCCATACGGCGGCGGCGAGCACGCAGAGGACCGTGACGATCAGGACCAGCAGTCCCTGGGGCCGGGCGAAGCGCACCGGCAGATCGATTTCCTCGGGCGACTGCAGCTTGGAAAGGGCCTGTTGGCGGAACTGCACGACACTCTTCCCTCAACTGCAAAGGACTGTCAGGACGTAACGGACACGGCCGCTCGTCGGGGCCGCCGCGGTGGGGCCGAGCGTACGGTGTCCGGTCCGGGGCTCGGCAGCCGGGTGCCCCGGAACCCGGCGAAGGCCTGGCGGTTCCGGGGCATCCGGCCGGCATGTCGGCAAGGAGGGGACGCCGACCTGCCGTGCGGTCTCAGAGACCGGCGACGAGGCCCGTGACCTGGCCGGTGTTGACGCCGGTCAGACCCTCGACGGTGCCGGTGACGGTGCCCAGGGTGCCGCCGACGTTGAGGCCCGTGGCGCCGTCAACGGTGGAGGTGGCGGTGCCGGCCAGGCTGCCCACGAGGCCACCGGCCACGTTGTCGAGCTCGCTGTCGGCGATTTCCTGGGTCTGAATCTCGCGCATGATGATTCCTTTCGGATGCATATCTCAAATAGCTGCGGCCGAGCCGTCCGCAGGGCGGTCCGGCCGCGGTAGCGGTCGCCGGGGCCCTCGAAATCGAGAACCTCTGCGCGACTTCCGCAGTGCGAAGGATCAAAGCATGCAGGTGGGTTGTGCTGCTAATCGAACTACGGCCGATCCGGACCGCTTCGAACCTCTCAATTACCTGACGTGGACGCACGTCCATGATTTAGTGGCAGCTTCTTCACAACGTCTGCGGTTTGCGTTCCCCCAGCCTGTCGACGGCCCGTCAGGCGAACGGGACATTCCCCCATCAAACCGCTTACGTGCAGGTCAGCGCCGGGGAGGACAGCGGGAGGCGGTGTGCCGGCTGCGCCGTCGGTGTGCAGATTCCTTGGAGACACACAGTTTTTACGGCACCGATCGGCGGGCGCCCGCAGAACTCCGGCGAGCACCCGAGGAACCCTCTGCCGAATGTTGCGCAAGCTTTAACGGCGCCCGATTTACCCGGAGTTACGGGGGTGGTATCGCGCCCGTTGAACACTGTGCACGGATTCTTCGGCACTATCCGTACGGCATTCCCATGGAATCGGATCGACCACCCCGAGAACGGACATAACCGCATAACGGCACGCCGTCCGACTCGGCGGGAATGGGCGATTTACCGCCTAACCGCCCCCGGGCGGCGGCCCGGCCGGCGGGCCCGGTGGCAGCCGGTGTCCGGTTGCGGCACCGTGAAAGGGACCCGTGGGGAGCGGCGCACCCGGAAGGAGCCGTACGTGGAGCCCGTCGACGCGCTGGAGCGGATCGCGTTCCTGCTGGAACGGCAGGGCGCGGCGACCTACCGGGTACAGGCGTTCCGCGGGGCGGCGGCCGCCCTCGGCGCGCTGGCGGACGACGAGGTGCGCGAGCGGGCGCGGCAGGGCACGCTGGTCCGCCTCAAGGGGCTGGGGCCCAAGACCACCCGGGTGGTCGAAGAGGCGCTGGCGGGCGTGCGGCCCACCTATCTGGCGCACCTGGAGGACGAGGCCGGCGCCCCGCTGGTCGAGGGGGAGCAGGGGCAGCGGCTGCGGCGGGCCCTGCGCGGCGACTGCCATCTGCACTCGGACTGGTCGGACGGCGGCAGCCCGGTGGAGGTGATGGCCCGGGCCGCCCGCGACCTGGGGCACGAGTGGTGCGTGCTGACCGACCACTCCCCCCGGCTCACCGTCGCCCGCGGGCTGTCCCCGCAACGGCTGCGGGAGCAGCTGGAGCTGGTGGCACAGGTGAACGCGCAGCTGGCGCCGTTCCGGCTGCTGACCGGGATCGAGTGCGACGTCCTCGACGACGGCTCCCTGGACCAGGAACCGGAGCTGCTGGAGCGGCTCGACGTGGTGGTGGCCTCGGTGCATTCCAAGCTCCGGATGGACAAGGCGCCGATGACCCGGCGGATGGTGGCCGCGGTGCGCAACCCCCTGGTGGACGTCCTCGGGCACTGCACCGGGCGGCTGCTGACCGGGCGGGGCCGCCCGGAGTCGGAGTTCGACGCGGACGAGGTCTTCGCGGCCTGCGCCGAACACCGCACCGCGGTGGAGATCAACTGCCGCCCCGAGCGGCTGGATCCGCCGCGCCGACTGCTGCGCCGGGCGGTTGCGGCCGGCACGCTGTTCTCCGTCGACACCGACGCGCACGCTCCGGGCCAGCTGGACTGGCAGATCTACGGCTGCGCCCGCGCCGAGGAGTGCGGCGTACCGGCGGACCGGGTCATCAACACCTGGACGGAGCGCCAGTTGGCCACCTGGACGACCACCGGAGGCACCCCGCGCTGAACGGCCCGCCCCTCAGGCCGCCGACGGCGCCGGGGCGGTGCGGCCGGGCGCGGCGGGGGCCGGGGTGAGTCGCAGCGTCACCACGTAACCGACCACGACGGCGACGATCACCAGCGGCATCACGGTGAGTCCGCTGCGGCCCATCAGCAGCGTCGCCATCAGCACCGATGTCATCGGCAGCCGGAGCATGGCCACCGCCATCGCCCCGACGCCCATCGCGAACGCCGGGGTGAGCGACAGGCCCGGCAGGTGCGACAGCACCACCCCGCCGGCCGCGCCGAGGAACAGCGCCGGGAAGATCGGGCCGCCCCGGAAGGCGCTCAGCGACACGCAGTACGCCAGGCCCTTGCCCAGGAGCAGCAACAGCAGTGCCGCCATCGAGTATCCGGCGCTGTCATGGAACAGCGTCCCCAGCGCCGACTGGCCCGAGAAGAGCAGCTCTTGGGCGGGCTTGCCGGTGGCGGCGGAGAAGCCCACCGCCAGCGCGGCCACCACCAGCCCCATCAGCACCGTGGCCGGTACCCGGTGGCGGGCCACCCGCTCCTTGAGCCGGAGCGCCAGCCGCCGGACCCCGGTGCCGGCGAACGCGGCGGCCACCCCGAGGACCAGGGCCCAGCCGAATTCCGGGAGGGTGGGCCCGGCGGCCCGGGGGACGTCGTGCAGCGCGAGGGAGTACGTACCGAGCCCGGTCCAGTCCCCCAGCCCGGTGAAGACCAGCGCCCCGATGCCCGACGCGAGCAGGCCGGGCACCAGCATCATGCCCAGCATCGGGCCGGCCAGCCCGGAGACCTCCATCAGCAGGAACGCGCCCAGCAGCGGCGACCCGAGCAGCGCGCTGATCGCGGCGAAGCTGCCGGCCGCGCCCACCGCGGCCACCGTCCCGGCATCCGTCCGCCGCCCGGTCAGCCGGGCGGCGCCCGCGGCCAGCCCGCCGCCCAAGGCGATCAGCGGTGCCTCCGGGCCGAGCACCGCGCCGAACGCGAGCGAGGCAAGGGCGGCGAGCGCGACGCCGGGCAGTGCGGACAGGGTGGGCGGGCCGCCGAGCGCCAGTCCGTCGGCCGGTTCGTGGCCGCCGTTGCCGGGCAGGTGGCGGACGGCCAGCCCGGTCACCAGCCCGGCGACCGCGAGCAGCGGCAGCGGCCACCACAGCGGTGTACCGGCGAAGCCCAGCGCCCGCGGCAGGTCGTCGTAGAGCAGCGGTTCCAGGGCGTGGACGACGGCGAGGAAACCGAACGCGACCAGGCAGACCGGGAACCCGATCACCGTCGCGGTCAGCAGCAGCTTCGGATAGCCGCGGGTGCGCACCGGTGCGTAGGGATCGGGGGGCGCGGCGGCCGGCGGTGTGCCGCCCGGGCCGGTGGAGCCGCCCGGGCCGGTGGAGCCGCCCGGGCCGGTGGAGCCGCCCGGGCCGGTGGAGCCGCCCGGGCCGGTGGAGCCGCCCGGGCCGGTGGGGCCGACCGACATCGCCTCGCCTCCTCGCCGCAGCCGGGACGAGCCTGCCACGGCCGGGCCGGGCGGCCCGGAAGGACGCCGTCCGGAGCAGCCCGAAGCACCCGAACGCCGGTCAGCCCTGCGCGGCCGCCGCCTCCCGCAGCGCGGTCAGGACGGGGCGGAACAGGGGATGGTCCTCGGCCCCGCGGCGTACCGCGGCGAAGACCCGGCGGGTGGGGGCGACATCGTCGAGGGGGCGGACGACGACGCCGGTCAGGTCCATGTCGCGCAGCGCCGAGCGGGGCACGAGCGCCACCCCGGCCGCGGCCGAGGCGAGCGCGACCACCGCCCGGAAGTCGTCGGAGGAGTGTTCCAGCCGGGGCTGGAAACCGGCGTACTCGCAGGCCAGGACGACCACGTCGTGGCAGGGGTTGCCGGGGTAGGGGCCGATCCAGGGGTCGCCGGCGAGGTCGGCGACCGCGACCCGGTCGGCCTCGGCGAGGCGGTGGCCGGGCGGGAGGACCGCGTCGAAGGGTTCGGCGTAGAGCGGGAGCCGGGTGAGCCGGGGATCGTCCGCGCGGGGCGCGCCCCGGTATTCGACTGCCACCGCGACGTCGACCTGCCGGTCGAGGACCATCCGCAGGCTGGCGTCGCCCTCGGCGTCCTGGACGCGGACCCGTATGCCCGGTGCGCAGCCGGCCAGTGCGGTCAGCGCGGGCGCGACGACCAGGCCGATGCCGGTGGCGAAGGACGCGACGGTGACCGTGCCGGCCTCGCCCGAGCCGTACGCTGCGAGTTCGGACTCGGCGCGCTCCAGCTGGGCGAGGACGGCGTTGGCGTGGCTGAGCAGGATGTCGCCCGCGGGGGTCAGCCGGACGCCGCGGGCACTGCGCTCCACCAGGCGGTGGCCGGTCTCCTGCTCCAGCGCGGCCAGTTGCTGGGACACCGCCGAGGGCGTGAGGTAGAGCGCGGCGGCCGCGGCGGTGACCGTGCGGTGGTCGGCCACCGCACGGAGGATGTGCAGCCGGCGTGCTTCGATCATGCGGTCAATTATCCCAAGCCGGACGCGCCGGTCAGGACTCCAGTTCCGCCCGGGCGGCCACGAAGGCCTCCACCGCGCGGTGGACGTCCTCGGTGGAGTGCGCGGCGGACAGCTGGACGCGGATCCGGGCCTGGCCCTGCGGCACGACCGGGTACGAGAAGCCGATCACGTACACCCCGCGCTCCAGCAGCAGCTCCGCCAGCCGGGCCGCCCGGGCCGCGTCGCCGATCATGACGGGCGCGATGGCGTGGTCGCCGGGGAGGACGTCGAAGCCCTCCTCGGTCATCCGGGAGCGGAACAGCGCGGTGTTGGCGTGCAGCCGCTCGCGCAGGTCACCGGCCGACTCCAGCAGGTCGAGCACCTTGAGCGAGGCCGCGGCGATCACCGGGGCGAGCGAGTTGGAGAAGAGGTACGGCCGCGAGCGCTGGCGCAGCAGGGCGACGATCTCCGCGCGGGCCGCGACGTAACCGCCGGAGGCGCCGCCCAGCGCCTTGCCGAGGGTGCCGGTGATGATGTCGACGCGGTCCATGACCCCGTGGAGTTCGGGGGTGCCGCGGCCGCCGGCGCCGACGAAGCCGACCGCGTGCGAGTCGTCGACCATCACCATCGCGTCGTAGGCGTCGGCCAGGTCGCAGATCTCGCGCAGCGGCGCCACATAGCCGTCCATGGAGAAGACGCCGTCGGTGACGATCAGCTTGCGGCCCGCACCGCCCTCGGTGGCCTCCTTCAACTGCCGTTCCAGATCGGCCAGATCACGGTTGGCGTAGCGGAAGCGGCGGGCCTTGCACAGCCGGATGCCGTCGATGATGGAGGCGTGGTTGAGGGCGTCGGAGATGACCGCGTCGTCCGGGCCGAGCAGGGTCTCGAAGACGCCGCCGTTGGCGTCGAAGCAGGAGGAGTACAGGATGGTGTCCTCCTGGCCGAGGAACGCGGACAGCCGCGCCTCCAGCTCCTTGTGCACCTCCTGCGTGCCGCAGATGAAGCGCACGGACGCCATGCCGTAGCCCCAGCGGTCCAGCGCCTCGTGGGCGGCCGCGACGACCTCGGGGTGGTCGGCGAGACCGAGGTAGTTGTTGGCGCAGAAGTTGAGGACCTCACCGGGGTTGCCTCCGGCGGTGACGCCGACGGTCGCCGACTGGGGCGTGCCGATCACCCGCTCGGGCTTGTGCAGGCCGGCGGCGACGATCTCGTCGAGGGTGCCGCGCAGTTCGTCGCGTACGGAGTGGAACATCAGGGGTTCTCCAGGAGGGTGGGGGTGGTGACGGGGCGGGGCGGGCGCGGTGCGGCCGTGATCAGGCGGTCCAGTCCAGGATGATCTTGCCGCTGCGGCCGCTCGCGGCGTCGTCGAAGGCGGCCTCGAAGTCGGTGTACGCGTACCGGCCGGTGATCACGGGGGCGAGGTCCAGCCCGCCTTCGAGCAGGACGGACATCGCGTACCAGGTCTCGAACATCTCCCGGCCGTAGATGCCCTTGATCGTGATCATGGAGGTGACGATCCGCGACCAGTCGACGGGGAAGTCCTGGGCGGGCAGGCCGAGCATGGCGATCCGGCCGCCGTGCGTCATGTTGGCGATCATGTCGCGCACCGCCTCGGGCCGCCCGGACATCTCCAGCCCGATGTCGAAGCCCTCGCGCAGACCGAGCGCGCGCTGCCCGTCGGCGATGTCCGCCTCGGCGACGTTGAGCGCCAGGCTGACGCCGATCTTGCGGGCGAGGGCCAGCCGTTCCTCGCTGACGTCGGTGATCATGACGTTGCGGGCGCCGGCGTGCCGGGCCACCGCCGCCGCCATCAGGCCGATCGGCCCCGCGCCGGTGATCAGGACGTCCTCGCCGACCAGCGGGAACGACAGTGCGGTGTGCACGGCGTTGCCGAACGGGTCGAAGACCGCGGCGATGTCGAGGTCCACCGGGACGCGGTGCACCCACACGTTCGTCGCGGGCAGTGCCACGTACTCGGCGAAGGCGCCGTCCCGGCCGACGCCGAGCCCGACCGTGGCGCGGCACAGGTGGCGGCGCCCGGCGAGGCAGTTGCGGCACTTGCCGCAGACCAGGTGGCCCTCGCCGCTGACCAGGTCGCCGGCCGCGATGTCGGCCACGTCGCGGCCGGTGGCGACCACCTCGCCGACGAATTCGTGGCCGATCGTCAGCGGGGTGGCGAGCGCCTGCTGCGCCCAGCCGTCCCAGGCGCGGATGTGCAGGTCGGTGCCGCAGATGCCGGTGCGGAGCACCTTGATCAGTACGTCGCCCGGGCCGATGGCCGGTTCCGGCACCTCCGTGAGCCAGAGCCCCGGCTCCGCCTTCTGCTTGACCAGTGCCTTCACCGCGACGGCTCCCGTACGTAAGAGTGCATGACGTGTCGGGGGCAGTGATGTTCCGGCCACCCGATCTCCGCCGGAAAATCTTCCGTACGACGGGCGCCGGGTCCATCGAGGTTTTCTTAAGCGCGGTGACAGCTGATCTTCACGCCCCGCCGCGGGCCCGCGGCGGGGCGGGCGGGCCGGGCCCGGGTCAGGAGAAGATCGCGTGGACCTGGTCGACCGCCTCGGGCCCGTACCCGACCGTGCCGACCGGGACCGCGCCGTCGATCGCGTCGATGATCCGGCCGGCCCAGACCGGCCCGAAACCGCCGCACAGCTCGATCAGTTGGACCCCGTCGGCCACCAGCTTGCGGGCGGCCTCGACGCCCTCCTCGGGCTTGGTCACCCCGATGAACACGCTGCGGCAGGCGCCGGTGTCCACGACGTTGACCTCGCCGCCGGCGGCGCTGCCGGCCGCCGTGTAGATGAACCCCCAGTGGGTGAGTGCCATGCCGGGACCTCCCGTGGTCGTGGCGATCGCCCGGTCGTGGTGATCGCCGAGGGCACCAGCCAAGCAGAGCCGGGGCGCCGAGGGCACGGATTCGGTCACGCCCCGCCGGTCCCGCCCCGCCGGTCCCGCGCGGGCCGGGCGCGGGAGTGTAGGGCGCCGGGGAGGCGGCCGGCGGAATTCATCACAGGTTGAGCGGGCCTGAGCCGGGGGTGCGGCGGACTCCGTAGGACTGGATGCAACCACACACGGGGCGCGCCGCGCCGCACCACGGCGCTCCGTGTGCTCCGTTCCTGTGCGGCCCCTGGAGGTCAGTGAAGTGAGCCACCGACATGTGAACAAGCGGACCGGCGTCGTCATCGGCGCCGCCGCGGCCGCCGTCATGGGCGCGGCGATCCTGCTCCCCAACGCCAACGCGAGCACGGACCGGCCGCCGGCCCCGCACACCTTCAGCGCCTCCGCGGCGACCCGGCTGGCGACGGCCCTGAAGTCGGACCTCGGCGGTGACAACGCCGGCTGGTACCTGGACGGCGCCAACGGACACCTGGTGATGAACGTGCTGTCGCAGGACGCCGCCGAGCGGGTGCAGGCCAAGGGGGCGGTCGCCAGGGTCGTGCACAACAGCATGACCGCGCTGAAGGCGGGGACGAAGACGCTGCGCGAGACCGCCTCGGTCCCCGGCACCGCCTGGTCGATCGACCCGCGGACCAACAAGATCGTGGTGGTCGCCGACAAGACGGTCACCGGCGCGAAGATGGCCACGCTCACGAAGGCCACCCGCGGGATGGGCGCGGGCATGGTCACCGTCAAGCGGTCGCAGGGCGAGTTCCGGCGGTTCGACGGCGGGGGGACGGGCGAGGACCCGGGGACCCCGCCGGGCGGCGACGGACAGAACGGGGGCCAGGGGGCCAACGGCGGCCAAGGAGCCAACGGCGGCCAGGCGAACGGCGGACAGCAGAGCGGCGGCCAGGGCAACGGCGGTCAGGGCGGTGGGCAGGGCGACGGCGGACAGGGCAACGGCGGGCAGCAGGGCGGCGGTTCGGCCGCGGGGCCGATCGGCGGCAGTGCCATCTTCGGTGGTAACGCCCGCTGTTCGCTGGGGTTCAACGTCACGGTGAAGGGCGCGCCCGCCTTCCTGACGGCGGGCCACTGCGGCAACGACTCCCCCACCTGGTCCGCGGACCAGGGCGGCAGCCAGCCGCTCGGCAGCGTGCAGGACTCGCAGTTCCCCAAGACCGACTTCGCGATCGTCACCTACGACGACAAGAGCGCCCAGCCGCAGAGCGCGGTGGACCTGGGCAACGGCTCCACCCAGCAGATCACCAAGGCCGCGGAGGCCGCCGTCGGCATGAAGGTGCAGCGCTCCGGGTCCACCACCGGGGTGCACGACGGCACCGTCACCGGGCTTGACGCCACGGTCAACTACGGCAACGGCGACATCGTCAACGGCCTCATACAGACGGACGTCTGCGCCGAGCCGGGCGACAGCGGCGGCTCCATGTTCGCCGGTGACGCCGCCGTCGGACTGACCTCGGGCGGCAGCGGCGACTGCACCCAGGGCGGCGAGACCTTCTTCCAGCCGGTCACCGACGCGCTCCAGGCCACCGGCGCGGAGATCGGCGCCGGCGGAGGCGACGGCAGCGGAGGCGCCGCGGGCGGTGCGGGCGGCGCCGGTGGCGACCAGGGCGCGGGTGGTGACCAGAGCGCCGGTGGCGATCAGGGGGCCGGAGGTGACCAAAGCGCTGGAGGCGACCAGAGCGCCGGCGGGGACCAGAGCGCCGGCGGGGACCAGAGTGCGGGTGCCGACCAGGGTGCCGGCAGTGCTCAAAGTGCCGGGGGTGATTCGCTGACCGATTCGCTGAACTGACCACGACGTCCGGCCAGGACGTCCGGCAACAACACCCGAGAGCACCGTCCGACAAGGACGTCCGACAACGACATCCGACAGCAACGTCCGACGGCAACATCCCACAGTGACGGCGCAGATGACGCCCCGCCCGCCCCCATCCCCAGGGCGGGCGGGGACGTTGGTGGCGACGGGATCCCTGAGTGCGGCGGAACCATAGCGACCGCCTGGGGCGCGGTGTCAGAATACCGGCCCTACTCCGACCCGTCCTCAGGGGCACCATGGCGTCGAACGAACTCGATTCCCAGATCCCCGTCTTCCGCGGAGCAGGCCATCTGCTCCGTCTGATCGCCGACCTGACCCGCAGGCCACGCCGGCGGGAGTGTCCGGAACCGGTGCGGCACCGCGGCGTGGCGCAGGGCCGGGAGGGCCTGCCGGTGCTCTGCCTGGTGGCCGGTCCGGACCACACCGCACTCGCCAAGGGCATCGGCTACTTCCTCAGCCACGCCGATCCGCGCCGGGTGCCGCACGTGCTCCACGACCTCGCGGCCGGCGCGCCGCGGTCCGAGCCGGAGTCCGTCGAGGCGGTGCGGCGGACCCTGGAACGGCTGGCGCAGGGCTTCGCCCGAAGCGTCAACGGCAGTGACGGCCGGGTCCGCTTCCGCCGGTTCGGCCTGGTCAACTGGCTGACCCAGGTGGGCACCGGCAATCGCCCGGACGACCTGGGCGACATGGAGGGCACCGACCACACGCTGTTACAGGGGCTGCGGGAGCGGGAGTTCCGGCGGCGGCGGTTGTTCGGGCTGCTGCGCTCCCCGGAGACCGAGCTGGCGGTCGACGGCAAGGTGCCCTGGTGGGTGTGGCTGTTCGCGGTGCACGTCTTCCCGCTCGCCTGGTTCCGGGTCCGCCGCGGGCTGGGCCGGGAGTACCGCTGGCTGCTCAACCAGCCCTACCTCGCGCCGCGCGACCCGGGCACCTTCATCGGCTTCGCCGAGCGGCTGACCGCACCGCACAACCAGGTCGAGGACCCGGAGCAGTTGCGCAAGCTGATGGTCAACGCGTTCCTGGAGGATCTGCGGGTCGCCTTCCGCCGCCGTCCGTGGCGGCCCCGTACGGCCCGGCGCACCGCGTACTGCGTCGCGCTGCTCGACGGGGTGGGCCCGGACACCTGCGGTCATGCGCTGCTCCAGGCCGTCATCGACGTCCGCAACGAGACCGGCGCCTTCGACCCGCTGCTGATCATCGCCTGCGGGGCCGAGCCGCCTGCCGAGGGCAGCCGGGCCCGGGCGGACTGGGGCCGCAGCGAGCTGTGGGAGCTGACCGACCGGCTCTACGGCGGCTGGCGGGACACCTTCCTGCACCAGGGCCGGGCCCGCAACCGCGCCCCCTGGTACCTGCCGGTCAGCGTGCCGCGGCTGATGCCGCCGTCCGAGGAGAGCTATGAGCTGACCCGGCGGCTGGAGGTGGCGCAGGACGCCCGGCTGCGGATCCCCGAACCGCCGTTGTGGGCGCGCCGGGCGGTGTCCGTCGTGGCGGTCTGCGCGGTCACCGTCGCCCTCCTGGGCGCGGGCGGTCTGGTGCTGGGCGCGGAGCGCCGGTACCGGCAGGCGCACTGCGGTCTCGGCCGGTTCAACGCCGACGCGGAGACCCTGCGCACCGCGGAGACCGGCGAGTGCATCGGGGTGGCCCGGCACGGTTTCACCTTCCACTCCCCCGATCCGTCGCTGGACCGGACCCTGCAGAAGATCTACGACCAGAACGCCCTCGCCGAGCAGGCGCATGCGGCGTCCCCGGAGCGGCCCTTCGTCACCCTGGTGCATCTGTCCGCGCTGCTCAGCGTCTCGGGCAAGCTCACCGGTCAACTCGCCTACGGGCGCGAGGCGTTGCAGGGGGCGGCGAGCGCGCAGTCCCGGCAGCTGCGCAGCAGCGGGGCCACCGAGCCGATCCTGCGGATCTTCCCCGCGAACGCCGGGTCGGGGATGCGGTTCGGCACGCGGGTGGTGGAGATCCTGGACCGCCTCAAGCAGCAGGACGCGTCCCTGGTGGGGGTCACCGGGCTCGACCAGAGCCGGGAGGCGACCAACCGGACGATCCGGAAGCTGACCGCGGTGGGGCTGCCGATGGTGGCGACGACGCTGTCCGCGGACTCGCTGGTGCGCCAGTCCCCGATGTACTTCCAGGTGTCGCCGCAGAACACCCGGGAGGCGGAGGTCGCCGCGGCCTACGCCGACCACGTGGTGCGGACCGGTGCGGGCAGACCGGCCCGGCGGGTGCGGATCATCGCGTCCGCCGATCCCAGCGACACCTACAGCCGGACGCTCAGCGACGACGTCGAACGGCGTTTCCGGGCGCGGGGGTTCGCGGTGGAGCGGACGTCGTTCACGCCGCCCCCGCCGCCGGGCAAGGAGCCCTCGTCGGACGCCCCGGGCCCCGGCACGGTGGGGCAGCGGAGCTGTTCGTACCCGGGGGTGGTGTTCTTCGCGGGGCGTTCGGAGGACTTCGAGTCGCTGCTCGGCGGGATCAACGAGTCCTGCAACTCCGCTCCGCCGGTGCTGATCGGCGGTGACGACGTGGCCCGGCTGGCGGCGGACGCGGACCGCCGGGGGCACTATCCGGGGATCCCGTACGACTTCCTGGACTTCACGCTCGGATCGGCACACTGCGACGGCACCAGCGAGCTGTACGCGGAGCTGAGCCGGCTGTTCCCCGAGGACTGCGCGAAGGTCCCCAACTCCTCGCTCGACGGGCATGCCGCGCTCGGGTTCGACGCGGTGAAGCTGTACGTCAACGCGGTCAAGCAGCTGCGGGAGGAGGCCGCGCAGATGCCGCTGACGCCGCCCGCGGTGTGGCATGCGATCAGCGGGGTGCACGGGGACGAGGCGCTCGACGGGGCGAGCGGGATCATCAGCTTCGGCGGTGAGGTGGACCGCCAGGTCCCGCTGGACAAGCTGCTGTCGGTGCAACGCATCGACAAGAGCGGACGGCCGGTCCAGGCGGGGTTCTGCGGCCGGGTCGGCGGGCGGAAGCAGGCGGCGTGGTGTCCCGCACTGGAACCGGAGGCGGGCTGACGCACCGGCCGGCCGCCCGCGAGCGCGGTCCGGCAGCGGGTCAGGGGGCTTCGGACGAGGTGACGGTGAACAGGCCGCCGTCGGGGTCGCGGACGACGGCCTGGCTGCCGTTGCCGTCGGCGGTCGCGGTCACCGGGGTGACGGTCCCGCCGGCGGCGACCGCGGCGGCGGTCACCTTCTCGATGTCGTCGACCGGGAAGTGCACGTGCCAGCGCGGCCGCACCCGCGGGTCCGGGGCGGCCTCCACCCCGCCGCCGCGCAGGGTGGCCACGGTGTGGGTGCCGTCGTGCACGACGACCTGGTCGTGTTCGTAGGTGACCTCGCAGCCGCCGGGCCGGCCGGAGGCCCATTCGAAGACCTCGGCGTAGAAGATGGCGGCCTCGAAGGCGTCGCGGGTGCGCAGTTCCAGGCAGGCGGGGGCGCGGCCATGCCCGACCGACCAGGCGAGCGTCTGGCCCTCCCAGAAGCCGAAGGTGGCGCCGTCCCGGTCGGCGGCCAGCGCGGCCCGTCCGGGGCCGAGCTTGAGCGGGCCGACGGCGACGGTCGCGCCGCGCTCGCGGATCCGGTCGGCGGTCACATCGGCGTCCTCCACCGCGAAGTACGACGTCCAGGCCACCGCGACCTGGAAGCTCTGGGCGAGGGCGCCCATGCCGGCCACCGGCTGCCCGTCGGCCATCGCGACGGAGAACTCCTGGCCGAGGCTGGCCGGGCGGAACCGCCAGCCGAGGACGGCGGAGTAGAACTCCTGCGCCGATTCGAGATCGCGGGCCATCAGGCTCACCCAGCACGGAGCCCCGCGCACGGGGGTCGTGGGGCCATGGGCCGACATGACATCTGCCTCCTGTCGCTTCGCACCCCCACCGGACCCCCTCCCACTGTGCCAGCGACGCAGCGGGGCCGCACCGGGGCGGCCCGCGCGGGGCAGCGCAGTTGTGCCGGTCTTGATCAGGCTCGATGCTGTAGGTACGAACCGGGCTGGGTTGATGCCATGAACGCATGGAACGCGGCGGAGATCGCCGACTTCCGTGGTCCCCTCGACGTCACCAGGGCGGCCACAGCGGTGCTCGACGCCCAGGACCTGGTCATCGGGTGGAGTCCGGCGGCCCAGCGGCTGCTCGGCTACCGGCCGGAGGAAGTCATCGGGCGCCCCCGCGAGACGTTCTTCCCGGCCGCCGAGGCGGCCGGTGGCGCATGGTCCGGGCAGTCGGCCCCCACCTCGCTGAGCAGCGGCCGGCCGGGGGCGGCACGGCACCGGGACGGCCGGCTGCTGCGGGTGGCGGTCACCACCTGTGCGCTGGAGACCGCGCCCGGCGGCTCCGCGCCGGGCGCGCCGGCCTGCATCCTGGTGGCGACCGCCCTGGACGCGCAGCAGGAGTGGGAGTCCCGCCAGGCGATGCTGCACGGACTGGCCACCCAGTCGCCGGTGGGGCTGGGCATCTACGACACCGATCTGCGGGTGACCTGGGGGAACTCCGCGTTCGTGCGGGAGATCGGGCTGCCGCTGCGGGAGTTCCTCGGCACCCGGGCCGAGGCGCTGTACCCGGGCGGCGAGTTCGTGACGGAGGGGTACCCGCGCACGCTGGACGCGGTGATGCAGCAGGTCCTGGACACCGGGGAGCCGGTCCTCGACCTGCACTTCGTCGGCCAGCAGCCGTCCGAGCCGGGCCCGGACCACGTGTGGTCGTGCTCCTACTACCGGCTGCACGACGCCCACGGGCAGGTCCTCGGGGTGTGCGAGGACGCCTTCGACATCACCGACCGCTACCAGGCGCAGCGCCGGCTGAACCTGCTGGTGGCGGCCGGCACCCGGATCGGGACGACGCTCGACATGACGGTCACGGCCCGGGAGATCACCGAGGTCGCGGTGCCGGACTTCGCGCGGACGGTCACCGTGGACCTGGTGCGCCCGGTGCTGGAGGGCGAGGAGCCGGCGCCGGGGGACGGTACGGTGCCGCCGCTGGTGCGGGTGGCCACCCGCAGCGCCGGTGACCCGCCGGACGCGGTGCCGCACGGCCCGTACGGCATCGAGTATCCGCCGGGGTCGCTGCCGTACCGCAGTCTGTCCTCCGGGGGGATGGTGCGGGCGGAGAACTCCATGGTCGTGCCGCTGCGGGCGGGTGGCGCGCCGATGGGGCTGGTCACGTTCACGCGGGGTGCGCATCCGTCGGTGTTCGACAAGGGCGAGATCGAGCTCGCCGACGAGCTGGTCACCCGGACGGCGGTGTGCCTGGACAACGCCCGCCGCTTCACCCGGGAGCACGCCGCCGCGCTGGCCCTGCAGCGCAACCTGCTGCCGCAGCACGTGCCGGAGCAGTCCGCGGTCGACGTGGCGTACCGCTATCTGCCCAGTGACGACCGGGCCGGGGTGGGCGGCGACTGGTTCGATGTGATCGGGCTGTCCGGCACCCGGGTCGGGCTGGTGGTGGGGGACGTGGTGGGCCACGGCCTGGAGGCGGCGGCGACCATGGGGCGGCTGCGGACGACGGTCCGCGCGCTGGCCCAGCTGGACCTGTCGCCCGACGAGCTGCTGAGCCGGCTGGACGACCTGGTGGGGCAGCCCGCGGAGGAGGGTGCGGGCCAGGTCGGCACGCACACCGGCCCGGACGACGTGGCCACCGGCGTGACCTGCCTCTACGCGGTCTACGACCCGGTGTCGCGGCGCTGCACCATGGCCCGGGCCGGTCATCTGCCGCCGGCCGTGGTCGACCCGTCGGGCACGATGTTCTTCCCCGAACTGCCGGCCGGTCCGCCGTTGGGCGTGGGCGGGCTGCCGTTCGAGTCGCTGGATCTCGAACTGCCGCCGGGCAGTCTGGTCGCGCTGTTCACGGACGGGCTGGTGGAGACGCCGCACCGGGACGTCGACGAGGGGCTGGAGGTCCTGGGCCGGGTGCTGGGCGAGCACCACCGGCCGCTGGAGGAGCTGTGCGACCGGGCGATGGCCGAGCTGCTGCCGGACGGGCCGGCCGCCGACGACTCGGCGCTGCTGCTGGTGCGCACCCGGGAGCTGGACGCGCGGCAGGTGGCGGCCTGGGAGCTGCCGGCCGAGCCGGCCGCGGTGGGCGCGGCCCGGGAGCTGGCGACCGCGCAGCTGCGGGAGTGGGGCCTGGAGGAGCTGTCGTACGCGACCGAGCTGGCGGTCAGCGAGCTGGTCACCAATGCGGTGCGGCACGCCTCGGGGCCGCTGCACCTGCGGCTGCTGCGCGATCTGACGCTGCTGACCGAGGTGTCCGACACCGGGCACACCTCGCCGCACCTGCGCCACGCGGCCAGTGAGGACGAGGGCGGGCGGGGGCTGTTCATCGTCGCGCAGCTGGTGCAGCGCTGGGGTACCCGGTACACGCCGTACGGCAAGACCATCTGGACCGAGCAGGCCTTCCCGGCGCGGTATCCCGGGGCGCCGCGGCCGGTGGCCTGAGCGGGCGCGAGGGCCGCGGCCCGGCGTCGTCGTGCGGGTGTTCGGTACCCGCCCCATCATGGAACCAAGCGAGGTCCCGGCGACCCGGCGGGCGCGGACGAAGGAGGACCTGTGACGACCAACGGCAAGGAGCAGCCGGCCGAGCACCGGCCGGCCGAGCTGTACACCGGCAGCGAGCGGCCCTACGACCCGGAGGACCTGGTACGGGCGTCCGGGCGCGAGCCGACCCCGTCGAGCCTGGCATGGGCCAGGCGGCTGATGGACGAGGAGGGGCCGGGCGTCATCGAGCGGTATCTGCCGTGACGGCCGCGCGCTCCGGGGGACGCTCCTGAGGGTCTTCTTCCGGATCTCCCCGACGACCCCGCGCCGGCGGCTGCTGCTGCGGCGCGGGATTGCGGAGGCGCAGGGATGGACATCGAGATCCTGGCGGCCGGTGCGCTCGGCGGTGTCCGGGCCGAGCGCTGGGCGCGGGCGCTGTCCGCGCCCGGCCGTCCGGCACATCCCGTGCTGTCCCCGGACTTCGCGCGGGCGGTCGGCGGGATCCGGCCGGCCGCCCGGGTGGCGGTGCTGGAGAGCGACGGGCGGTGCGGCTGGCTGGGCTTCGAGGAGCGCGGGCACGGCGTCGGCGAGGTCATCGGCAAGGGCTTCACGGACGTGGGCGGGCTGCTCTGCGAGCCCGGGCTGCCGCGGCCCGACTACCGTGCCGTGCTGGCCGCCTGCGGGCTGGCGGTGTGGCGGTTCGTGCAGGCCGAGCCGGCCGGTCCGCCGCTGGGCGGGGCGGGTACCGCGGTGCCGCCCGGGGTCCGGCTGCTGGGCCGGGTGCCCAGTCCGCTGGCCGATCTGAGCGAGGGCTACGAGGCCCACCGCGCGGCCGTCCGGCGGCGTTCGCCCGCCTCGGCGAAGACCCTGCGCAAGCACGAGAACCGGCTGGCGCGCGGCGAGGTGCCGGTGCGGTACGTCTTCGACGAGCGCGATCCGCGGCTGCTGGGGACGATGCTGCGGTGGAAGTCGGCGCAGTACCGGGCGAGCGGCTGGTCCGATCCGCTGGCCGCGGAGCGCGGTACGGAACTGGCGCGGGTCCTGGCGGGGCTGCGCACACCGACGTGCACGGGCGCGCTGTCCGTGCTGTACCTCGGCGACGAGCCGGCGGCGATGCAGCTCACGCTGCGTTCGGCGACCGTGCTGACCTGTTGCGTCACCGCCTTCGACCACCGGTACGCGGCGCATTCGCCGGGGACGGTGCTGCTCGGCCGGGTGATCGCGACCGCGGCGGAACTGGGGGTGACCACCGTCGACCTGGGCACCGGCGACTCGGAGTACAAGCAGGCGTTCACCACCGAGGAACGCACCCTGCCCCAGGGCCTGTTGTGGCGGCCGACGCTGGTGGCGGGCGGCGCTCTGCTGCACGACGCGGCCGAGCGCACGGCGCGGGACTTCATCACCGCCCGGCCGTGGCTGCGGTCCCGGGTGCGGGGCGCACTGCGGCGCTACGGGGCACTGCGTGGCTGAACGGGCAAGCGTCCGGGGAGAGTTCGCCGGGCGCCGGGCGGGTCATGCGGCGACGGCGGCGTCCTCGGACAGCAGGAACGCCGTGTTCACCAGCGCGACATGGGTGAACGCCTGCGGGGTGTTGCCCAGTTGGCGGCGTTGCGCGGGATCCCATTCCTCGGAGAGCAGTCCGACGTCGTTGGCCGCCGACAGCACCCGGGTGAAGAGTTCCCGGGCGGCGTCCCGGCGGCCGGTCGCGGCCAGCGCGTCGGCGAGCCACAACGAGCAGGCCAGGAAGGCGCCCTCGGTGCCGGGCAGTCCGTCGACCGCGGTCCGTCCCACGTAGCGGCGGAGGAAACCGGCGTCGTCGAGGCCGTCGCGCACCGCGTCGACGGTGCGCACGACCCGGGGGTCGTCGGGCGGCAGGAAGCCGGTCTTGACGATGAACAGGGTGGCCGCGTCCAGTTCCCGGCTGCCGTAGTGCTGGACGAACACCCCGCGTTCCCGGTCGTAACCGTGCGCGCAGACGTCGGTGTGCACCGCGTCGCGCATCGCCCGCCAGCGGTCGACGGGGGCCGGGAGGCCGGTCAGCCGCGCCATCCGGACCGCCCGGTCCGCGGCGACCCACGACATGACCTTGGAGTGCACCCAGTGCCGGCGGCCGCCGCGGCCCTCCCACAGACCCTCGTCCGGGTCCTTCCAGTGCGCCTCGATGAAGGACATCAAGGTCCGCAGCAGGCCCCAGACATGGCGTTCCATCGGGATGCCGGCCCCCAGCGCCAGGTAGAGGGTGTCGACGACCTCGCCGTAGACGTCGAGCTGGAGCTGGTCGACGGCGGCGTTGCCGAAGCGGACCGGGGCGGAGTGCTCGTAGCCGGGCAGCCAGGCGGCGGTGGTCTCGGGCAGCCGCCGTTCACCGGCGACGCCGTAGACGCTCTGCAGGTCCCGCGGGTCGCCGGCGATGGCCCGTACCAGCCACTGCCGCCAGGCGGCCGCCTCCTCGCGGAAGCCGCCGCGCAGCAGGGCGGACAGCGTCATGCTGGAGTCGCGCAGCCAGCAGAAGCGGTAGTCCCAGTTGCGGACGCCGCCGAGGTGTTCGGGCAGGGAGGCGGTGGCGGCGGCGACGATCCCGCCGGTCGGCCGGTAGGCGAGTGCCTTGAGGGTGATCAGCGAGCGCAGGACGGCCCCGCGCCAGGCGCCGTCGTAGCGGCAGCCGGCCGTCCAGCGCCGCCAGGCGTCGGTGGTCTCGCGCAGGGCCCGGTCCGGGTCGATCCGGTGCGCGTTGGGCAGGTGGGAGGGCTGCCAGGTCAGGACGAACGGCACCCGCTCGCCGGCCCGTACGGTGAACTCCGAGCGGGTGCTGGTGTCATGGCCGTAGGTGTGCACGCCGGGGGCGAGCCGCAGCCAGGCGGAGTCCGGGCCGGCGACCGCGATGCGGTGGTGCTCGGTGCGCCGCACCCAGGGCGCGATCCGGCCGTAGTTGAAGCGGAGCCGCAGGTCGCCGCGCATGTCGACGCTGCCGCGCAGGCCCTCGACGAGGCGGACCAGGCGCGGTGACTGGTCGCGCTGCGGCATGAAGTCGACGACCCGGACGGCGCCGTCCGGGGTCCGCCAGGTGCTCTCCAGAACCAGGGTGTCGCCGCGGTAGGCGCGGCCGTCGCACGGTCCGCCGGACACCGGGGCGATCCGCCAGTGGCCCTGCCGCTCGTCGCCGAGGAGGGCGGCGAAGCAGCTGGGCGAGTCGAAGCGGGGCAGGCACATCCAGTCGATCGAGCCGTCCCGTCCGACCAGGGCGGCGGTCTGCAGGTCGCCCAGCAGGGCGTAGTCCTCGATGCGTCCGGGCATGGCGTCCCCTCGGAGGTTTCCATTCTGCGCGCGACGGCGGCGGGGCGCGCGGTCCGCCCGTGCGGCGTACACCGCACGGTGCCCGATTGGCCCGCTTGCGGCGCATATGAGATCGTAGGAGGCTTTTTTCTGCAGCGTGGGATCCCTCTCGTGCGGGAGGAGGGACGCTCGATGACGCGGCGACGGTGGGTGCCCGAAGGCACCGACCAGGACGTTCCGAACGTCGCCCGGGTCTACGACTGCTACCTGGGCGGTTCGCACAACTTCGCGGCGGACCGGGAGCTGGCCCGGGAGGCCGTCGAGATGTGGCCGGACCTGCCGCTGATCATGCGCGCGAACCGGGCCTTCATGCGACGGGCCGTGCAGTTCCTCGCCGGGGAGGGCATCACCCGCTTCCTGGACATCGGCTCCGGACTCCCCACGTTCGGCCCGGTCCACGAGGTGGCGCGGGTCGTGCAGCCGAAGGCGCGGGTGGTGTACGTGGACATCGATCCGGTGGCCGTGCAGCACAGCAGACTGCTGGTGGCCGATGACCCGCTGTGTGCGGTGGTCGAGGCCGACATGCGGGATCCCGCGGGGCTGCTGGGGCGGCCCCCGGTGGCGGAACTGCTGCGTCCGCGCGAGCCGGTGGCGGCGCTGCTGCTGGCCGTGCTCCACTTCGTGACGGACGAGGAGGACCCGGCGCGGATCGTCCGGGAGCTGACCGCCGCGCTGCCGCCGGGCAGCGCACTGGCGCTGTCGCACGGCTCGCGGGAGGGCCGGCCCGATCTGGTGGAGAAGCACGAGGACCTCTACGCACGGGCGTCGGCGCCGCTGACCATGCGTACGCGGGAGCAGATCGTGGCGCTGTTCGAGGGATTCCGGCTGCTGGATCCCGGGGTGGTCTACCTGCCCGAGTGGCGTCCGCAGGATCCCGCCTCGGTGGGACCGCATCCGGAGCTGTTCAGCGGCCTGGCGGGAGTGGGGCTGAAGCCGTGAGTTTCCTGGCCGGGGGGCGCATGGACGCCGCCGCGGTCCGCTTCCGCGACTCCTGGTCCCGACTGTTGCGGCAGGGCCACGGCGCCGCGGTGAGCCCGGGGGTCCTGGGCCCGCTGGTGTACCGCACGGCCGAGCTGCTCAGCCGGGCCCACGGGGAGGAGCCGTTCGATCCGGGGCCGGCCGAGCGGGCCGGGGCGCTGCTGGTGGAGGCCCAGTTCACCGATCCCGTGGTGCTCGCCAACGCCGTCGAGCTGCTCCAGGAGTGGCCGGCGTCGGACGGCCGGGGGCCCGCGCTGACCGGGGCGTTCGCGGCGGGCTGGTCGGCCGCGCTGCGTGACCGGACGCTGCGTGAGCAGGAGGCGATCCGGCGCGCGGTGGACCTGGCGCGGCGGGACGCGGAGCGGGCGCTGTACGCGTCGGAGACCCGGTTCCGGGCGATGTTCGAGCGCGCGGCGATCGGCATCGGCTTCGCGGACCTGGACGGGAAGCTCATCGCGGTGAACGGCGCGCTGCAGGAGATGTTCGCGGCCACCGCCGAGGACATGCGCGGGCTCAACGTCGAGTCGCTGGTCCACCCCGACGACTCGGCCGGTGTCTGGGAGACCTACCACGCGCTGGTCAGGGGCGAGCGGGAGCACTTCCAGTGCGACAAGCCGTACTACCGGCGGGACGGCGAGGTGATCTGGACGCATCTGACGGTCTCGCTGATCCGCGACGAACAGGGCACGCCCCGTTACCAGGTGGCGATGCTGGAGGACATCACCGACCAGCACCGGCTGCAGGAACGGCTGCGCCATCAGGCCACGCACGATCCGCTGACCGGGCTGCCGAACCGGACGGCCTTCTTCGAGCGGCTGGAGGCGCTGTTCGACGATCCGGGGCCGGGGGCGCGGTTCGGGCTGTGCTCGTTGGACCTGGACGGCTTCAAGAACATCAACGACAGCCTGGGCCATGACGCGGGCGACCAGCTGCTGGGGGCGGTCGCGGACCGGCTGCACTCCGGGGTGGCGCCGCTGGGTCACCTGGTGGCACGGCTGGGCGGGGACGAGTTCGCGGTCCTGATGGAGGGGAGCCAGGGGCCGCAGGACGGCATCGCGGTGGCCCAGCGGGTGCTGGGGTCGCTGGCGCCGCCCTTCCTGATCGGCGATCAGCAGCTGGTGGTCAGGGCCAGCATGGGGGTGGTGGAGCAGCCGGTCTCCGCGACGACGGCGAGCGCCGCGATGCGCAGCGTGGACCTGACGCTGTACCGGGCGAAGAAGGAGGGCCGCGGCCGCTGGACGCTGTTCGATCCGCAGCGCAACGCGGTGGCGGTGAGTCAGTACGCGATGTCGGTGCGGATTCCGATGGCGCTGGACCGCGGGGAGTTCTTCCTCGACTACCAGCCGCTGTGCGCGCTGGACGACGGGGCGATGGTGGCGGTGGAGGCGTTGGTGCGCTGGCGCCATCCGGAGCTGGGGGTGCTGGGGCCGGACGAGTTCATCACCACGGCCGAGGACAGCGGGCTGATCATCCCGCTGGGCCGCTGGGTGCTGCTGCACGCCTGTGAGCAGGCGGCGCGCTGGGCGGCGCGGTTCGGTGACGCGGCGCCGCGGATGAACGTCAATCTGGCGGTGCGGCAGGCCCGTAACGCCGGGCTGATCGCGGACATCGACCGGATCCTGCGGTCGAGCGATCTTGATCCGGGCCGGCTGCAGCTGGAGATCACCGAGAGCGCGATGCTCGGCCCACGGGACCCTGCGCTGCAGGCGCTGCACGAGCTGGTCGGCATGGGGGTGTCGCTGACCGTGGACGACTTCGGCACCGGCTGGTCGAACCTGGCGTACCTGCGGGACCTGCCGGTCTCCGGGCTGAAGATCGACGGATCGTTCGTGTCCGAACTGCACGCGTCCGGAGAGGATCCGGTGGGCTGGCGGATCATCGGCGGCATGGTGTCGCTGGCGCATTCGCTGGGTCTGTCGGTGACGGCGGAGGGCGTGGAGACGGCCGCGGACGCACAGCGGCTGCGGTCGATCGGCTGTGACTGCGCGCAGGGCTGGTACTACGGCCGGCCGGTGCGGCCCGGGGAGATCACCCGGCGGATCGTCGAGGCGGCGGGCGGCACCCGCGGCGACGGGGAGGGCTGAACGGCCCCGCGAACCCCCGAAGATAATTTCTCCGGCATTTTGGACATATCCCCTTGACGCGGTGCCGCGGACCTGCCCATGATGGGGCCCTGGCACCCCCGTAGGCAGCGCGGGCAACGCCCCGCAAGCCCCAACGGACAGCACATTCGCCAGTTGTGGTGGTCGACGCTTCCAGCGTCCGAGAACGACCGGCGCCTCATCGCCCGGGCACAGCGACCGAGTTCCTCCGCGAGGCACTCCTGCGTCGCGTCCCCGCAGCTCGTTCTCCTTCGGTTCGCGGGTGTACCGCGCCTTCTCGAACAGGCCCCGGCGGCCGCGCCGCCGGTGTACGCCCCTCATCTTCCGGTACGTCCTGCGGCTTTCCGGCCCGGGCGTCCGTTGCCGCTTCGTGAGGCACGCTCATGAGTACCACCCTGCCCTCGGGCATGATCCAGCGCACCGTCGACGGCGGGCGTCCGCTGCGCCGCTCCAGCGACCGCATCACCAGTCCGCTCCCGATGCGGCGCGACAGCGACCTCCCACCGATCTCACACACCGTCAGTTTGGTGATCCCGGCGCACAACGAGGCCCGCAACGTCCCGTGGGTGTTCAACCAGATCCCGCCCTCCGTCGACGAGGTGATCCTGGTCGACGGCGCGTCCGACGACGCGACCGTGCGGATGGCCGCGCACTGCCTGCCGTCCGTCCACGTGGTCCAGCAGACCGGCCACGGCAAGGGTGACGCACTGCGCACCGGCTTCCTGGCCGCGACCTGCGAATACATCGTCATGATGGACGCCGACGGCAGCATGTGGCCCGGCGAGATCCCGCACTACGTGCACTTCCTCGACAACGGCTTCGACTTCGTCAAGGGCTCCCGCTTCATCGCCGGCGGCGGCTCGCTCGACCTGACCCCGGTGCGCTCGCTGGGCAACCGTGCGCTGCTCACCGTCGTCAACCGGGTCTACCACGCCACCCTGACCGACCTGTGCTACGGCTTCTGCGCCTTCCGCCGCACCTTCCTCGACGACCTGCACCCGCAGGCGCCCGGGTTCGAGATCGAGGCGGAACTGATCGCCCACGCACTGCGGCTGGGACTCCGCATCGCCGAAGTGCCCAGCCTGGAACTTCCCCGCCGCAGCGGGCGCTCGCATCTGCACGCGGTCTCCGACGGCCGCCGGGTGCTGCGGACGCTGCTCGCCGAACGCCCCGGTGGCCGGCGCTGCGCACCCCTGGGAGCGGGGAAGCGATGAACGGCCTCGGCCCGCGCACCGCAGCGGCCTGCCCCGGTCTCGCCGCCCACGATTCGCTCTACACCCCCGCTCATGTCGTCGAGCTGGACCTGGCGGCGCCCGGTGAGCTGCGCTCACCCGGCGGCGCACCGGCCGCCGCCCCGGGTGGACGCGTGTTGGCGTTGGTGCGGCTGCAAGGACACCCGCTCGGCATGGTCAGCGCCCACGGTGTGCTCGGGGACACCACCGGCCTGTACCACGCGCTGGCCGAAGCCGCGCATCGCCAACTGACCACCACGGTTGCCCCGGAGGCAGCCCGGACCGGTCCCGGTCGTCCGGTCCGGGCCCCGGGAGCGGCCGCACCGCCCGTGGTCACCGTCATCGTCGCCACCCACAACCGTCCCGGGATGCTGCGCCAGTGCCTGGACTCGCTGCTGCGGAGCCGGCACCCCTCGTACGAGATCGTGGTGGTCGACAACGCGCCGCGCGACGACGCCGCCGAGCGGCTGGTGCGTGACAGTTATCCGTCCCGGGTCAGGTATGTGAGGGAATCCATGGCGGGCCTGGCCCGGGCGCACAACCGCGGACTGCGGGCCGCCCGCGGCCGGATCTGCGCCTTCACCGACGACGACACCCTGGCCGACCCCGGCTGGCTGGACGCCCTGGAGCACGCCTTCGACGACGGCGGGGCACGCGACGGCGGGGCAGGGGTCGGCTGCGTCACCGGGCTGATCGTGCCCGCCGAGCTCGCGACCGCGGCGCAGTCCGCGCTGGAGTTCCACGGCGGCTTCGGCAAGGGATTCGCCCCGCGCAGCTGGTCGCTGGCCGACCCGCCCGCCGATCCGCTCTTCCCGTTCACCGCCGGGCAGTTCGGCTCCGGCGCCAACATGGCCTTCCGCACCGACGTGCTGCGGGAGCTGGGCGGCTTCGACCCGTCGACCGGCACCGGCACCCCGGCGCACGGCGGCGACGACCTGCTGGCGTTCTTCCTCGTCCTGGCCGCCGGGCACCGCATCGTCTACCAGCCGGACGCCGTCATCTGGCACCGGCACCGCCGCGAGGCGGCCGCCCTGCCGGCCCAGGCGTTCGGCTACGGCGCCGGGTTCGGCGCCTTCCTGGCCGCCGCGCTGCGGCACCGCCCCGGGGCGCTGCCCGCCCTGCTGCGCCGGCTGCCGGGCGGCATCCGGCACGCCGTCGGCCGGGCCCAGGACCGTTCGGCGCCGGCCGGCGCCTGGCCGGCCCGGCTGTCCCTGCTGGAACTGCGCGGCATGCTCTACGGACCGGTCGGCTATCTGCGCAGCGTCCGCGCCACCCACCGTGCCGCGACCGCCGGAACGGGACCGTCATGACCCCGCACACCGCTCCCCCGGGCGTCGCGGACCTGCCCGCCGCGCCCTACCTGGTCGTGCTGCGCCGGCGGGTCGGCCAGACGCTCCACTACGAGCCGCTGCTGCGCAACGGCCATGTGCTGGTGGCCAGTTCGCTGATGACGGCCGCGGTCGGCGCGTTCTACTGGGTGCTCGCCACGTCCTGGTACCGCCCGGAGACCGTCGGCCGCTCGTACGCCGTGATCTCCGCGGTGACCCTGCTCGCCGGCTTCGGGCAGCTCAACCTCTCCGACGTGCTGGTGCGGTTCGTCCCGTCGGCCGGCCGGCACACCCGGCGGCTGCTGCTGCGCAGCTACGCCGCGGCAGGACTGTGCGCCGGGCTGCTGGCCGGCGCCTTCCTCGTCCTGGTGCCGCTGATCGCACCCGGACTGGGCTTCCTGCGCGGCCCGTTGGTCGCCCCGTTCTTCGTGGCGGGCACGATGGGCTATGCGCTGTTCATCGTGCAGGACGGGGCGCTGACCGGCGTCCGCCGGGCCCACTGGGTGCTCGGCGAGAACGCGGTGTTCGCGGTGGTCAAGGTCCTGGTGCTGACGCTGGCCGCGGGCTGGGCGGTCAGCTCCGGCATCCTGCTGTCGTGGGCCGGGGCGCTGGCCGTCTCGCTCCTGGTCGCCAACTACGTGCTGCTGCGGCGGGCGGTGCCGGCCCACGAACGGGCGCACGCCGACGGGCGGATGCCGCCCCGGCTGCTCGGCTACGCCGCCACCGACTACGGCGGCGCCCTCTTCCGGCTGTCCGCCTACAACATCGTGCCGCTGATCGTGCTGGACACCCTGGGCGGCGCCCGCAACGCCTACTTCTCCCTGTCGTGGGTGATCGCGTACACCCTCTACCTGGCGACCTACAACATGGGCAGTTCGCTGCTGGTCGAGGCCGCGCACGACCCCGCCCGGATCAGCGAGCTGGGCCGCCGGGTGCTGCGGCACACCGGTCCGCCGCTGGCCGCCGCGGTCCTCGCCCTCGTCGTCATCGCCCCCTGGCTGCTGTCGGTGTTCGGCGCCGAGTACGCCGACCAGGCCACCGGCGTGCTGCGGCTGCTGGCCCTGTCCGCCCTGCCCAACCTGCTGCTCAACGTGGCCATCGACGTGGCGCGCGCCCGCCGCCGGCTGGCCTGGGCCGTCGCGCTCCAGGCGGCACTGTGCGCCCTGGTACTGGGCCTGACCGTCCGGCTGATCCCGCCCTTCGGCATCACCGGGGTCGGCGCCGCCTGGCTGCTGGCCGAATGCGCACTCGCCCTGCCGCTGCTGATCACGCTGCCGCGCTGGCTGCCGTCCCCCGCAAGGAGCCCGCGATGAACGCGATCGGCTTCCGCCTCGTCGTCTCCGGTCTGCTCCAGGCGGTCCGCTTCGTGCTCGGCACGCTGTGCGGCCACGCGCCGGCGACCGTGCCCGCGGGCGGGGAGCGGACCGCGGAGGCGGCCCGCGCCGGACCGAGCCTGACCGTCGTCATCTGCGCCTACACCCTGGGGCGCTGGGAGCAACTGCTGGACGCGGTCCACTCGGTGCAGCTCCAGCACCACCCGGCCGACGAGATCCTGCTGGTCGTCGACCACTGCCCCGAGCTGGCCCGGCGGGCCGAGCCCGCACTGCCCGGCGTACGGGTGCTGCCCAACGCCGAGGCACAGGGGCTCTCCGGTGGCCGCAACACCGGGGTCGGGGCCGCGCACGGCGACATCGTGGCCTTCCTCGACGACGACGCGGCGGCCGACCCGGAGTGGACCGCCCGGCTGCTCGCCGCCTACCACGACCCGCGGGTGCTCGGCGTCGGCGGGCTGGTCCGCCCGCTGTGGGAGACCGGCCGGCCCGCCTGGTTCCCCCACGAGTTCGACTGGGTGGTCGGCTGCTCCTACCAGGGGCTGCCCGAACACCGCGCGCCGGTACGGAACTTCATCGGCGCCAACATGTCCTTCCGGCGCGCCGAGATCGTGGCCGCCGGCGGCTTCCGCACCGACCTGGGCCGGATCGGCACCCGCCCGCTGGGCTGCGAGGAGACCGAACTGTGCCTGCGGGTCGCGGCCCGCAACCCCGACGGGAAGCTGCTGTACGAGCCGGCCGCCGGGGTCCGCCACCACGTGCCCGCCGCCCGCACCACCCGCGCGTACTTCCGGGCCCGGTGCTACGCGGAGGGCCTGTCGAAGGCGGCCGTCGCCCGGCACGCCGGTGCCGGCCCGGCGCTGGCCAGCGAACGCACCTACCTGCGCCGCACCCTCCCGGCCGCGGTCGCCGACGGGCTGCGGCCGGGCGGCGGGGCACCGCCGCGCACCGTGCCGGCGCTGGCGACCGGGGTGACCGCCACGGTCCTCGGCTACGCCGTCGGCCGGCTGCGCCGCCCCGTGGAACGCACCCGCGCCCAGGCCGCCCTGCGCGCCCTGGCGCTGCTCGCGCTGCCCGCCGCGCTGCTGCTGTGGCTGTTCTCCCTGCGCGGGGTGGACCTCGGCGCGATGAGCGACCTGGGTCTGGTGCAGGTCCTGCCGGTCACCTACTGGGCCGGGCTGGTGCTGCTCGGCCTCGGCTTCTGCGCCGCGCTGTCCGACCGGCGCACCCGCGCCCTGCACCACGCCGGTTACGTGCTGGCGCTGATCACCTTCCTGCACGCCACCCCGCTCGTGCTCTACCCCGAACTGCGCTACTCCTGGGCCTGGAAGCACGTCGCGGTCACCGACGTCCTGCTGGACACCGGCACCCTGCCCACGGCGGCCGGCCGGCTGTCCATCTACGCCCGCTGGCCCGGCTTCTTCTGGGCCAACGACCTCTTCGTCAGCCACATCGGCCTCAAGTCGCCCGGCTCCTACGCCAGTTGGTTCCCGCTGCTGATCAATGTGGCGCTGGTGGTCCCGCTGGTGGCGCTGTACCGCTCCTTCACCCGCAGCCGGCGGCTGGTCTGGGGCGGCGTCTTCCTCTTCTTCAGCTGCTCATGGGTGGGCCAGGACTACTTCTCACCGCAGGCGTTCGCCTTCCTGCTGTACGTCTGCGTCATCGCGGCCGTCGTCCACCGCCTCCCACGGCCCGGCCGGGCGCGACCGGGCCGGCCACCGCTCGGCTGGGCGGTGCTGGTGCTGCTCGCGATCGTCACCATCGTGGTGTCGCATCCGCTCACCCCGGTGATGCTGATCGGCTCGCTGCTCCTGCTGTCCCTGCCCCGCCGCAACCGCCGGGTGGCGCTGCCGGTGCTGCTGGTCGCGCTGACGCTGACGCTGGCCTGGGACATGACCGCGGCCCGGCCGTATCTGGAGGAGAACCTCCACAACCTGATCAGCGGCCTGACCACGCCCGAGTCGAACGCCGGGTCCGGGTTGATCGGCCTCTCCGGGGCCACCAGCGGCCAGGTGATGGTCGCCTGGGCCGACCGGATCCTGTCCGCGGTGGTCTTCGTGTTCGCCGGGCTGGCGGTGCTGGTGCGGCCCTCGTTGCGGCGCACCGCCCTGCCGTGGCTCGCGGTGGCGCCGCTACCCTGGGCCGTGGCCAACAGCTACGGCGGCGAGATGATCTTCCGGGTGTACCTGTTCGCGCTGCCCGCGACCGCGTTCGGCGCCGCGGCGCTGCTGCTGCCCCCGCTGCTGAGCCCGTCCCGCGGCCGCGGCCTGCGCCGCGCGCTGCGGCGGGTACGGGCCGCGGCGGTGCCGGTGGTGCTGGTGGCGCTGTTCGGCGCGCTCTCCCTGGCGTACTTCGGCAAGGAGAACGTCAACTACTTCACCACCTCGGAGACCTCGGCCGCCAAGTGGCTCGCCACGCACGCCCCGGAGGGCTCGCTGATCATCGGCGCCTCGGACAACTTCCCGTACGCCTACCACGATTACGAGTACCACGACCGGATCTGGCTGTCCGAGGCGGCGCCCGGCGACCAGTGGCAGGTGCGCGACGACCCCGCGGGCGAGCTGCACGTGCTGGCCGGGGCGGGACCGCCGCGCCCGGCCTACCTGATCCTCAACCGGGCCCAGGAGGCCCAGGTCACGGCCACGGGAGCGCTGCCGCCGAGCACCCTGGCCCATCTGCGGAGCGCACTGGCGCACCGCTCCGACTACCCCGTCATCCACCGCACCGCCGACGCGGTCATCTACCGCATCCTGCCGGAGCGCACTGCAGGAGGTTCCTGAGAGCACTTCCGGATCCACACGGGGGTCCCGAAAGGACACCGGTCATGAGCGCCGTGCCCGTCTTCCTCTACCACTCGGTGACCAGCGATCCGCCGCCCTGGATCGCGCCGTACACGGTCACCCCGCGGGCCTTCACCGAGCAGCTCGACCGCATCGCGGACGCCGGGCTCACCGTGGTCCCGTTGCGCCGGCTGGTCGCGGCGATCCGCGGCGGGCCCGCGCTGCCCGCCCGCTGCGCGGTGCTGACCTTCGACGACGGCTTCGCGGACTTCTACTGGTCGGTGGCACCGCTGCTCACCGAACGTGCCCTGCCCGCAACGGTGTTCATCACCACCGGTGCCGTACATCCGCCCGGCGGCGCCCCGGAGGGCAGTCTGCTGCCGCCCGCCGCCATGCTGAGCTGGCGGCAGATCGCCACCCTGGACGCGCTCGGCATCGAGATCGGCGGCCACACCGTCACCCACCCCCAGCTGGACGCCGTGCCCGCGCAGCGCGTCTGGCACGAGGTCGTCGACTGCAAGCGGCGGCTGGAGGACGCGCTCAGCCACCCCGTCTATGCCTTCGCCTATCCGCACGGCTACTCCAGCAGTGGGGTCCGCCGCACGGTACGGGAGGCGGGCTGGACCTCGTCCTGCGCGGTGCGCAACGCCCTCGCCACGGCCGACCGCGACCCGATGCGCATCCCCCGCCTGATGGTCCGGGCGGACACCCGGCCGGAGCAGTTCACCCAGTGGGTGCACGGCGGCGGCGCGCCGGTGAATCCCGCCGGGGAGTCCTTCCGTACGACGGGCTGGCGGCTGTACCGCCGTACCCGCGCCCTGCTCGGCCGGCCGGTCGGCGGGCCGTCGGAATCCGGCACCCTGCGGCGGGAAACGGCATGACACCTGAGGGGTGACGTACCTCACATAGTCCAAAGTGGATGATTGCCTCCCCGCGGAGCGTGTTCAGCGGTTGGCTGGAGCCGACATCGTCGCCCGGCCCTCCGGGCCCCGCACGGGAAGTGTTTTCATGTCACGTCACTTACGCGCGTTACGCGCCCTCGGCCTCGCCCTCCTCCTGGCCACCCTGTCCCTCGTCACCGCCCCGTCCGCGAGCGCGGACACCCGTACGGCCGTCGGGGGCGGCACCGGCATCATCTTCCGGCTGCAGCCGACCCCGCAGGAGCCCACCGGCTTCTACGTCTGCACGCTCACCGCGGTCGGCCGGGACGCGGCCGGCAATCTCGTGGCCCTGACCAACGCCCACTGCTTCATCGACGAGGCGGGCAACAAACTGGTCGGCGAGAAGGTCTACCGGGACCGCTCCCCCGCCGGGACGGCCTTCTCCCCCGCGCCGCTCGCCGACAGCCGCCCCGACCTGGACACCGGCGTCATCGGCACGGTGACCTACGTCAGCACCCCCAACAACCTGCTCAACTCCGGCCCCAAGGGCCTGGACTACGCGGTGATCAAGCTGGACGAGAGCCGGGTCGCGCCGGCCAGCACGGTCGGCGGCGTCACCATCACCTCCCTCGGCGCCCCGCCCGCCAACGGCACCCGGATGTGCAAGGAAGGCCACCGCACCGGCCTGACCTGCGGCATCAAGCTGGGCACCCACGACATCTGGTTCACCCACCTCATCTGGACCGACGGCGGTGACTCCGGTTCCCCCGTCGTCGACGGCCACACGCTGGTCGGCAACGCCTGGGGCGCCCAGCACAGTTCGCCGATCCTGGGCATCCTCGACGAGATGAACGCCCACGGCGGCGTCGGCGCCGGTTTCCACCTCGCCACCTGAGTCCGTCCGAAGCGCACGGGCCCGCCCGGCAGGTGTCGTGGGTCCGGGCCCGTGCCGCCACCGGCTCAGTGCTGCCAGACCCGCACCCAGTCCACCGACATCCGGGCCAGGTGCACGTCCGGCGGCGGGAGCTCGGGAAACCCGACCGCGAGGGTGAGGAGCAGCTCCATCGGCACATGCGGGATCTTCGCGGGATCGGTCACCCGGAACCTGAGCTCACCGTCGATATACCAGCTGAGCGCGTCACGTTCCCAGTTCAGCGCGAACACATGGTGACCGGCCGGGAAGTCCACCGGCCCGAAACTCCCCGCGGTCGCCCGTTCCCCGCCGTCCGGCCCCCGCCAGTGCACCGTCATGTCGATCCGCCGGGGCGTCTGCAGCACCTCTGCGATGTCGATCTCGGGGGGTGTGAACCGCGAGGCCGGCATCAGCCAGAAGGCCGGCAGCATCCCGCCCTGCCCCGGGATGCGCACCGAGGCCTCGAAGTAGCCGTAGGTGAAGACGGCGCGCGGGCGGGCGTTCCAGGAGCTGCGGCCGGTGGAGACCATGCCGGAGGTCCAGGGGTAGTCACGGCCGTCCGTCCCCCGGGTCGTCCGCCGCCGGGCGGTCAGGGTGAGCCGGCCGCCGCCGACCGAGACCTGCCCGGGTCGGTACCACTCCAGCTCGTCGTTGCCGCGGTTGGTGCACCCGCCCCGGTTCCAGTCGTAACACGTGGTCCACCTGGCCGGGTTGAGCCGGTCGCCGCTGAAGTCGTCGGCGAAGACCCGGCGCCAGGGCCCGGGGCCCCGCGGGCCCGGCGGCGGGGCGGACGTCTCGCCGTCCTGGGCGCAGCCCGCGGCGGCGGCGAGCACCAGAAAAAGGCTTGCGGCGGCCCGCACCACTCGGGAAGATCCCATCGGCCGCCTCCCCGGCGCGCTACGGAGCACTCACGAAGATCGTCCCCCAGACCGGGACGGTCCGCTACTTTCCCGCTCCGCCGCCCGGAGGCTCACCTCGCCTCCCCCTCCTGACGCCTCCCGAAGGACCGGCATGACCACCGAACGCATCTCCCCGCCCGTACGCGCCGGCGAGCGGGAGACCCTGCGCGCCTTCCTCGACTTCCACCGCGCGACCCTCGCCATGAAGGCCGAGGGCCTGTCCGACGAGGACCTGCGCCGCCGCTCGATGCCGCCCTCCACGCTGACGCTGCTCGGCCTGGTACGCCATATGGCCGAGGTGGAGCGGACCTGGTTCCGCCGGGTGATCAACGGCGAGGACCTCCCGCTCGTCTGGTCCGACGAGGGCGACTACCAGGCGGCCTACGACCCGAACGGCTCCACCGGGGCCGAGGCGTTCGCCGCCTGGCAGGAGGAGGTGGCGCACGCCCGCCACATCGAGCAGCAGGCCCCGTCCCTCGACGTCACGGGCTACCAGCCCCGCTGGGACGACCATGTCTCGCTCCGTCTGGTCATGCTCCACCTCATCCACGAATACGCCCGCCACAACGGCCACGCGGACTTCCTCCGTGAGGGCATCGACGGGACCGTGGGCGCCTGAACCGTCCGGGCGTCCCTGGGCCGTCCGTCCACCGGGCGCTCGGCCCGGGCGGCGCCCGGTGGACGGTCAGCCCAGTTCCAGGCTCGTTACGCCGTACGTGCGGTGCTGGTCCGTCGGGGGGACCGGACCGGTGTACATGCGGACGGTGTGGGAGCGGGGGATCAGGCCGCGGCCGGTGGCCAGGGCATGGGCGCCGGCCCGGGGGCCGGGGATGTCGAGGAAGACCTCGTCGGTGGGGGCGAGGGTGGCCACCAGGGCATCGAAGAGCGCCTCGGCGACCCGGTCGGTGTCGGCGAAGAGCGGGCCGATGCGGTGACCGGTGCGGGCCGGGCGCAGCACCCCGTAGCCGGCGATCTCACCGTCGCGCAGATACGCCCGGGCGGTGTGGCCGGGGGCGGTCAGCCAGCGGGTGACGAAGCGGCGCCGGTCGGCGGGGAAGCAGCGCAGGTCGTAGGCGGCGAGCGCGTCGAGGTGGGAGCCGGTGACGGGGACGACCTCGGGCGGCGGGGTGCCGTCGCGGTCGGGCCGCCCGCCGTAGCGGACGGTCTCGTATGCGGGGGTGAATCCGGCGCGCCGGTAGGTGTCCTGCTGGGCCGGGACGGCATCGAGGCCGACGGTCCGGGTCCCGGCGTGCGGGACGGCGGCGCGCCAGGTCGCCAGGCCGACACCCTGTCCGCGCAGGTCGGGGTGGACGAGGTAGTAGCCGAGGAAGGCGTAGGACGCGGAGTAGTTGACGACGGAGACCGCGGAGACCGGCCGGTTGCCGCGGCGGCCCAGGAAGAAGCCGTCCGGGTCGGTGGGGTGGAAGCACGCGGTGTCGTCGCGGCCGGGGTTCCACTCCTCGTCGGCGGCCCACTGCACCACCTGCTGCCAGTCGTCCGGCGTGGCGGTGGTGACGGTGAGTTCATCGGTGGCGGGCATGACGGGTGATCGGGTCCCTTCCGGTGGGGGCAGCGGGAGACGGGGGCGACAGGGGAACAGGTCCCTGGTGTCCTAGATGAGGTCCATCGCGGCGACCTCGTCCGGGCGGCCGTAGCTGACCGGGCCCTGGAAGCGCCGGCGGGCGGTGGCGAACCACCAGACGGTGGCGATGAGGAGCACCACGGCCAGGGCGAGCGGCGCGTAGTTGAAGGAGTCGGGGGTGATCGGGGACGCCTGCGGCAGCATGAACAGCACGTTGCTGATCAGGATCCAGATCACCGCGATCGCCGCGACCGGCCTGCCGTACCGGCCCAGGTGCCACGGCCCGGCCTGGAAGTCGTCCAGCCGCAGCCGCAGGAAGATCGGCACGGCGTAGGCGAGGAAGAGCCCGACGACGTTGACGCTCACCACCGCGGTGAAGGCGGTGTGCGACCACCAGCCGGGCACCACCAGCACCAGCGGGCAGGCCGCCGCGAGCCAGACCGCCTTGACGGGCGTCCGGGTGCGGGCGGAGACCGAATGCCACCAGCGGGAGCCCGGCATCGCCCCGTCCCGGGAGAACGCGAAGATCTGCCGGGTATTGCTGGTCATGTTGGCGAGCCCGCAGAACAGCATCGCGCCGATGACGATCAACAGCAGGAACTTGGCGGTGCTTTGGCCGAGCGCGTCGATGAGAATCTGCACCGGCGGCGCCTCGGCGCCCGCCGCGTGGCCGTAGTCGCGAATCGCATAGACCAGGGCGAGCATGAGGATCAGCCCGGTGATCGCGGAGCAGGTGATGGACCGCATGATGCCGCGGGGCGCGTTGACCGTCGCCTTCACGGTTTCTTCGGACATGTGGAAACTGCCGTCGAAACCGGTGAAGGTCCAGCTGGTGACGAGCAGTCCCAGCATTCCGCCGTACATCGCGTTGGTGAAGCCGGTGTTGTTGACGAAGTGGGTGGCGAACGCGGGCGATTGGTGATGGTCCGGAACAAAGGTGAGCGCAACGACGATCACCACCATGCCGATCAGCAGCCACCAGACGGAAATCCGGTTCACCAGTGCAACGAGCCGGACGGTATACGTGTTCGCGAGCGCCTGGACGAGCAGGATGGCGGCGGTGATGAGCACGGTCTGCTGCGGCGTCGGCGTGTAGGACGGCCACTGCATCGCGAGGAACGCCTGGATGAAGGTGGCGGCCGCGAAGTTGGTGGCCGCGGTGCCGCCGACCTGGCCGACGAAGTTCAGCCAGCCGGTGTACCAGGACCAGGCGCCCTGGTGCCGCTTGGCCAGCTTGCCGGCCGAGAAGTAGAGCGCGCCGCTGGTCGGGTAGGCGGAGGCGATCTCGGCCATCGCGGCGCCGACGAACAGCACCATGACCGACACACCGATCCAGCCGAAGATGAGGATCCGCGGACCGCCCGCGTTCATGCCGAATCCGAAGGACGAGAAGATCCCGGAGATGATGTTGATGATGGTGAACGAGATGGCGAAATTGTCGAACGCGCGGAATCTCCGGGTGAGTTTCCGCGGATAGCCCATGGCGTGCAGTGTGGCGTCATCGTCGAGGGTGGCCGGGTCGGCCGGGCGGGGGGATTTCGAGCGGGTTATTGACGTGCGCTCGGACACAACCGCAACCTTTCTGGGGGGAATTTTCTGCGTCAGGTGTCGTGCGGTACCGGGAGACCGCAGGAACGTCTGGCTTTCGACAATTGCTCCGCCGGATCGCCGAATGCGCTCCAGGGCATGCGGGAGGCGTACGGCCCCATCGCCGTGAGGACCTCGCGCGCCTCGAATTCGTGTTTCGCCATGTACAACGCGTGTGCCAGGTAGGCGAGATCGAGTACCGGAGTGAAACGGTAGCCGGGCACCTCCGGCAGCCAATTGCGGTAGCTGCTCAGCGCCGCGCTGATCCACTGGGGCTGTTCCCAGGCGTGGTCGGCGAGCGGCGCCGCGGGGTTGTAGTCCTCGACCAGGGCCACCAGCGGCAGCAGCCGCAGCGCCGAGGCGGCCGGCGCCCGCTGGCTGAGGAACGCGGCCACGTCCCAGCTCGCGCTGGACGAACCGCCGTACCGGGGGAAGAAGAAGGACAGGAAGCGGTGGTGCGCCTCGCGGTGCCAGGGGTCGAGCCGGAGGATGTGGGCGAAGAGGTACCAGGGGCCGGCCGGTGCGGTCAGCAGTCCTTGTGGCGCGGGGTCCAGCGGGCGGTCGAGGCGGGTCAGCGCCAGCTGGGCGACCCAGGGGGTGGGGTCCTCGGGCAGCAGTTTCGCGGCCCGGTCGCACGCCGTCCGGGCGATCCGCGCCAGCGCGCCCTGCCGTCGGTCGCCGGCGCCGGCATCGGCCATCCGCAGCGCCCGCAGCATGGCCACCCGGGCCCAGAGCAGGGCGGCCTCCGGCCCGGGCTCCTCGGCCAGCCAGCGTTCGGCGAGGTCCGAGTCGGCGGCGACGGAGGCCAGGACGAGCGAGCGGTGGGCGCGGACCTCGAAATCGTCGCGGGTTTCCTTCAGGACGTCGTGGGCGCTCAGGTACCGCCCGGCGGTGACGTCCATGCATGCCCGGGCCAGCGCCCGGTCGTCGGCCGCCGGACTCCACACGTACTGCCCCTCGAAAGAGCCGGCCGCCATGGTCCCCTCCCGGTCACGAAGGCGTCATCCGCCACACCGCATTCCAGCCGCGCCGAATTCAGCTGGCCCTGCCACCGGTCGAGCAGCAGCGGGCCACACCCTACTCATCATCAACTCGCCAGGAAAACAGTCGCCTGGAATATCTGGTTCCGCACCCTTTTGCTCTGGCTCCGGAGAAAGAGATTGAAGAGGAAACCACTTTCCGGCCAACTTACCGAAGCCCGCTTCACTTTGACCGCCGCCCGGCCGCAGCGCATTTAATTGGCATATTCAGGCGTTCACCCACCCTCCACAAGTGGAGGCCGTCGACGCCCTACCCCTCCGTATCGCGCCCGACTCCCCCGTTCGACGCCCCGCGACGACCGCCGATCCGCCGGACCGGACCTGCCCGCGCGGCAACACCCCCCGCCTCTCGGCCAGTTCGCCCGCGATTTCCGGCCATGCCGGACGGGAACCCGCTCCCGGACCGAGAAGTCGGCGTGAGCGCGGCACGGGCACCGCTCCGGGCGTCTTCGCGGCGTACTTCCAGGCGCAAACGACTCCCACACTGATGACGACCCCTCAGGTTGCGGCGTTTTCTCGCACCTTCGTTGAACGAAACGACGTCCCGGGCCGGTCACAACCCACGCTTTCGCCAAGGGAGTTGGCGCACCGCAAGCATGGATTCGACCCAAGAGCAACCGAAATTAGCGGAAGCTACTTTCCGGAAGCGCGCGATCACATGTAGCGTTCGTTCCGACCGGAGGCCGTGGTCACGCACCACGCCATGGCCGACTACGGGCATGGGCGCGAACGTTCTCGTGGCACGGACGGAGCGATTGCCCCCGTTGGGCGCAGACGCCTCCCACGTGCCTGTTCGCCACCACGCCCCACCCCCGGATCAACGTCGCGATGGCTGCACAGCACCTCAGCACCCTTCGAACGTCGAGCACCGCCATGTCTGTCCGTACACGCCTGCTTTGCAAGAGGAATGGGCCCAGATCATGTTTATGAACTCCTCGACGACCCCGCTTGCGTTGCGACCGGACGCCGATTTCGGCCGCCCGGTGACGGCCGGGCCCGGCGAAGGGCCACCCCTGGCGGTCGACCGGCTCCCGGACGGCACCTGGCAACTGACCCTGCACTCCCTGGAGCCCGTCTCGGTGCACCGGCTGCCCTCGGACGAGGTCCACATCATCCTGGCCCCGCCGGGTGAGAACCCGCCCCGCCCCGAGGAGCCGGCGGCCGGGCCGGCCCACCGCCCGGAGCCGATCCAGATCGACAACGCGGCCCGCACGGTCTTCATCAAGGGCCGCCAACTCGGCCTGCCCAAGCTCGAATTCGACCTGCTCGCGCACCTCGTGCGGCATCCCCAGCGGGCCTTCACCCGGGAACAGCTGATGGCCGCGGTCTGGCCGAGCTACCAGTCGAGCACCCGTACCGTCGACGTGCACATCGCCCGGCTGCGCCGCCGCCTCGGGCCGGGCCTGCGCGATTCGATCCGCACGGTCTTCGGCATCGGATACAAGTACCAGCCCGCTCCCACTCCCTGACGACGGCCGGCACCCCTGCGCCGTACCTCAAACCCCCGCGGGGACGGTGGGGTTGAGATGCGCCGGGGTGCCGTCCGCCGGCTCCTTGCGGACGAACGCCCGGCGCAGGGCGTGGTACGGCTGGCCCGGGTCGAAGAAGATCCGGTGCATACGGGCGAGTTCGTGCTCCCGGTAGGCGGCGAGCGGCCGCTTCGCCTCGTCCCGTTCCCGGGTGTCCTTCTTGGCGGCGATCCGCGACTGGACCGCCGGCGAGGCCGCCAGCCGCCGCGCCAGTTCGGTGGTCCGGGCCGTGAAGTCCTGCGCGGCGCAGTCGACGATCCGGTCCACCAGGCCGAGCCGCTGCCCGGTCGTGGCGGTGACCGGCAGGGCGCGCGTGGTGAGCCGTTCGGCCGCCTCGCGCCCGGCCCGGCGGGGCAGGGTGTAGGTCCAGTACTCCGAGCCGTAGAGCCCCATCAGCCGGTAGTGCGGGTTGAGCACCGCGGCCGAGCGGCACCACACCTCGTCGGCGGCGAGCGCCAGCATCACCCCGCCGGCCGCGGCATTGCCGCCGAGCGCGGCGACCACCAGCCGGTCGGTGGTGGTCAGCACGGCCTCCACGAGGTCGTCCATGGCGTGGATGTTGGCCCAGGACTCCTCGGCGGGGTCGGCCGCGGCCTCGATCACGCCCAGGTGGATGCCGTTGGAGAAGAAGTCCCGGCGGCCGCCGAGGACCAGCACGGACGTGGGCCGGGTGCAGGCGTGGCGGTAGGCCGCGAGCAGCCGCCGGCAGTGGTCGGTGCTCATCGCCCCGCCGGGGAAGGAGAAGGTGAGGAAACCGGCCGGTCCCTCCTCGCGGTAGCGGATGTCGCTCCAGGTACGGGGCGCGTCGCCCGGGTCGAGCGGGGCCGGGACCTCGGGGAGCGCCGGGAGACGGTCGCCGAGGGCGAGGGTGGCGGGGAGCTTGACGGTGCCGGGCTCCCCCGGCCGACGCGGCGCCCGGAGTTCGGGGATCCACACCGCGCCGTCGGCCGTCGCCCGGCAGAGCGCGCCGGCGCGGGTGGCGAGAAGTTCACCCGGCCGTCCGCGCAAGGTGTCCTCGGGATGGCCCCCGTGCAACATCCAGGTGGAGCCGAGGAGTTCGTCCCGTACGCCGGGCCGGGAGTCGGCGGCGCGGAGCTTGCGTACGACGGTGGCGGTGGGCTCGGCGCGCCAGTCGATCCGGCGCAGGTCCTGGCGGAACGGCGGCCGGGGGCGGCCGGTGCGCGCGCCGGTGGGCAGGGTGGCCTGGGGCTGCGGGCGGTGGGTGCCGGAGGCGACGCGCTCGACGGCGGTGAGCACCGCCTCGACGGCCGCGTCGGCGATCTCGTTGCGGTACAGGTCGCTCTTGCCCACCTCGGGGACCGGGCAGCTCGCCGAGGCCCAGATGTCGCCGGCGTCCATCTCGTCGTTGGCCTGCAGGACGGTCACGCCCCAGGAGTCCGCGCCCAGGTGCACCGCCCAGTCCAGGGAGGACGGGCCGCGGTCGCCGACCGGGCCGGGGTGCACGATCAGACAGGTGTGGGCCGACCACACCTCCCGGGGGACGGCGGTGGTGAGCATGGGCGCCACGATCAGGTCGGGGGCGTGGCGGCGTACGACGTCGGACAGCGGGGTCCGCGCAGTCACCAGTTCCACACCCATCCGGTGGCCGCGGTCGCCGAGTTCGGCATGGACGCGCTGGGTCAGGCTGTTGAAGGCGCCGGCGATGAGCAGAATGTGCACAGCTTCACTCCCCTGGTGCGGCAACCGGTGTGCGGTGGGCCGGGGTGGCCGGTGGTGAGCGTTCCCCGGGCACGGCCACGGACCGCGCGCCCGCCCGGCAGGTCCCCCGATCGGCGACGGCCGGATGGCGCAACGCACCGGCCGGAACCCCTCCCCCGTCCGCGCGGGCCGGTTCCGCCCGAGCGAGCGGGACCGACCGAACGACCGGAAATGACAGACCGTCAAGTAGTTCCGGTCCGGCGGCCGGCTCGGCGGTATCCCGCCAAAGTTGGCGCGCCGCAGCCGCTTCACAGCACCCCGCCATTGCCTTTCATTGACATTTACTTGGCCAGTCTTTTACTTTCGGTGTGCGGCATCGGCGCAGGTCAGCGCCGTTGCCGGACCGTCTTCCGCACTCTCACGGAGGTTCCCATGGAGCAGCTCATCAAGAAGATGGCCCAGGACGACGTGTGGCGCAGCTGGCTCGCCGCCAACTCCGCCTCGCAGGCGGCGAAGGAAGGCTGCATCAGCGCCGCACCCAAGGCCGGCTGCATCAGCGCCGCGCCGAAGGCCGGCTGTATCTCCTGACCCGTCCCGGCACTCCCCGGCGCCCGGGAGCGGGCCACGGCCGCGGCACTTCCCCCGCCGCCGGCCCGCTCCCGGGCGCCGCACCCGTGCGGCCGGGGGCGCACCCCGTTCTTCGCCGTTCTTCGCCGTTCTTCGCCGTTCTTCTCCGTTCTTCTCCGTCTTTCTCCGTTCTTCTCCGAGCCATGACGAGGGTTCCATGGATGGTCAGCCGACCGCCGAGGTCATCGAGCAGATCCGCGACATCCCGCTCTACCGCGCATCGCTGGCGAAGGGCTATTTCCCGGTCCTCGACAAACCGGATATCGCCCGCGGCTTCCCCGAGAACTGGATGACCCCCCGGCTGGCCGCGGCCCTGGAGGCCGGTGAGGCGGAATACGTGCTCTCCACGGGCACCAACCACGCCCGGATGCAGCTGATCCGGCCCCCGTACTTCCTGCTGCACTCCTACTACCGGCTGTGGAGCGAGCACCCGGACCTCGCCGGGACCTGGGAGTCGGGCTGCCGGCGGGTCTCGCTCACCACCGTGCTGGCGACCGAGCACGTGGCCCGGGTCGGCGCGGCCCGGCGCGGCGTCCCGCCGGCGCAGGTGCCCTCCTTCGAGGAGCGGTGGCTGGACGACCGCACCTGCTACGTCAACCTGCGGCTCGACCCCGCGCGGTGGGAGCGCGACGAGGTGGTGCGGATGCTCCGGGAGATCGAGGCGGCCCGGCAGTCGCATCCGCAGGGCCACTACCACCTCGACTGTTCCGGGTACCACCTGGCGCATCTGCTGCGGAAGGTCGGGGAGTGGGGGCTGTGGGACGACTTCCCGCCGCCCGCCAGCATCGTCCACGCCTACGAGTACACCCCGGTCAACGTCCGGCGCTTCCTGGCTCAGCACTTCGACTGCCCGGTCATCGACCTCTTCGGCAGCACCGAGCTGGGCTACCTCTACTTCAGCGACCGGCGCGGCAGATACCGGCCGTACCTCGACGGCATGAGCGTGGAGCTCCATCCGGTCGCCCCGGGAAGCACGATCCACGAACTCGTCGTCTCCAGCGTGCGCAATCCCTTCATGCCGCTGATCCGCTACCGCTCGGGCGACTGTGTGCGCACCCTGGACGGCACGCCGGACCCGGGCCGGATCGCCCAATTCTGCGGCCGCCGGAAGGAGTTGCTGCCGACCCCGAACGGGCCGGTCGCCCAGGGCGACCTCGACCGGTGCCTAGGTGAGCTGGCCCCGGACGTGTTCCTGCACCAACTCCAGCTGACCGGTCCCGGCGAGGCCCTGCTGGCGTACACCACCTTCCACGGCGCCCCGCTCGGGGCCGACGGGTCCGCCGCGCTGGCGGACGCCGTCGGCGAGCTCACCGGGCGGCGCTGCCGGCCGGTGCACCACGCCCACCTCCCCATCGGGAAATCCGGGAAGTACGCCTGGCTCGTCGACGCCGACTGATGCGCACCCCCGCCCACCTGCCCGTCCGCACCCGCACAGGAGCCCCATGACCAGCCGCCCGCCGATATCCGCCGACGCCCTCCGGGAGCTGCTCGGGGAGGCGCTGCACACCGAGGTCACCGACCATTTCGCCGCCCGCAGCGAGGCCCCGCGGGAGTTCGTGGCGCGGCAGGTCACGGAAGCCCTGCGCTACCTCTTCCTCGTCTCGCGGTACCGCGACCGGCTCGGCGGCCTCTTCCTCCCGGTCGAGCAGGACATCGACGAGATCTGGCACTACCTCATCCTGCAGACCCGGGAATACCGCGCCCTGTGCGAGGAGCGACTGCCCGGGCGGTACTTCATCGAGCACCGCAGCATCGCCTACGAGGACTACCAGCAGGAGCCGGGCCGCGAGCAGGTCCTCGAAGAGGCGCTGCGCTGGATCCCGTTGTACTGCGCGGAGTTCGGGCCGTTCGACGAGGGGGCGCTGCCGCACTGGACGATCGTGCGCTTCCTCCACGAGCAGCTGGGGATGACGCTCGCGGACATCTCGGCGCTGAAGCCGCCGGCACCGGTATAGGGGACCGCGGGTCATGCGCGAAAGACCGGAACAACGGCGCATCCTGGCCGTCCTGGTGGTGGCCCAGGTCCTCAGCGGGGCCGGGCTCGCCGCGGGCATCACCGTCGGGGCGCTCCTCGCCGAGGAGATGTTCGGCTCGACCGGGCTGGCGGGTGTGCCCAGTGCGCTGTTCACCGCGGGAGCCGCGGGCGGCGCGGCCGGGATCGGCCGGCTGTGCCGCCGCTGGGGCCGGCGCCCCGGCCTCGCCCTCGGCTACGGCACCGGGGCGCTGGGCAGCCTCGGGGTGGTCGTGGCGTCCGCCGTCGGGAACCCCGTGCTGCTGTGCGGGTCCCTGCTGGTCTACGGGGCCGGTACCGCGACCAATCTGATGGCGCGTTACGCGGGCGCCGATCTGGCCTCGCCCGCGCGGCGCGGGCGGGCGGTGAGCACGGTGCTGTTCGCCACCACGCTCGGCGCGGTGGCCGGGCCCAACCTGGTGACATGGACCGGTGACCTCGCACGGTCCTGGGGCATCCCCCGGCTGGCCGGGCCGTTCCTGCTGGCCTGCGTGGCGTTCGCCGCGGCGGCGCTGGTACTGGCCGTGCTGCTGCGGCCCGACCCGCTCCGGCTGGCCGCACGCCTGGCCGCCGCGCCGGAGCGGGCGGACGCCGCACCGGCCGCTCCGGCGAGCGGTCATCCCTGGGGCGATGCCCAACGTCGCGGCCTGGTGGCCGGCACCGCGGTCATGGTCCTCACCCAGCTGGTGATGATCGCGGTGATGACGATGACGCCGGTCCACATGCTGGCGCACGGGTCGGACCCGCAGGCCGCCGGGCTGGTCATCGCGCTGCACGTGGCGGCTATGTTCCTGCCCTCGCCGCTCACCGGGCTGCTCGTCGACCGGTACGGCCGGCGGTGGATCGCCGCCGCGTCGGGTCCGCTGCTGCTGGCGGCCGGTGTGCTCGCCGCGACGGCGCCGCCGCATGCGGTTCCCCTGCTCGCCACGGCCCTGGTGCTGCTCGGCCTGGGCTGGAACGCCGGGCTGGTCAGCGGCACGGCCCTGGTCACCGACGCCCTGCCGCCCGAGCGGCGGGCCGCGGTCCAGGGCCTGGTCGACGTCGGCATCGCGGGCGCCGGTGCGGCCGGCGGACTGTCGTCGGGGCTGGTCGTGGCGGCGGGCGGTTACCCGGCCCTGGCGCTGGCCGGCGGGGTGCTGGCGCTGGCCGTCGTGCCCGCCGTGGGCTGGTCGGCCCGGGTGCCGCGCACCGTCCGCGCGGCGCCGGCGGCCGCCGGTACGGAAGCGGAGCGGTCGTGAACTCCCGTACGCGCGGCGGGTGGTGCGCGGGTGCAACGGGGGAAACCTCGAAACATGGCGTCATTTCTCGTTTTCATGCCGGAAACCTGGATGCTGCACTGTGAGGGAAGGCTGTAGGCGTATGGACCTGCGACGGGGGGCGAGGATGCGGAAGGACCGCGGCACACCCGGCATACCGGTGCGCCTGCTCCGGGTCCCGCTGCTCGCCGTCGCCGTGGTGCTGGCGTTCCTGCTGGGCGCGGCGGCCGCCGGCGCCGGTGCGACCGCCACCTTCGCCGCCCCCGCCACGAAGCCCGCGGGCGCCCCGCCCGCCGTCAAGCCCGGTTCCGACTCCGACGAGGAGAAGACCAAACAGGACGCCGAGCGCGGCGCCCCCCGAGGGACCGCGCGCAGCTCCGTCGGCGTGCCGCGGCACGCCGGCCGTCCGCTGCCGCCGTCCGGGCCCGGCGGCCCGGCGCTGCCGTCCGCCGGCGGGTCCGACGGCCCGGCCGCGGGCACCTCCACCCGGGCCGCATCGAGACCGGCCCCGTTCCCCGTCCTGCACTGCGTCTTCCGCTGCTGAGCGCGGCCGTGGTGGCTTGCTCCACCAGCCGCATCCCGCACGTTCCCGCCACCACCCCACAGTGGCACCACTCATCAGCAGGAGACCTCCTCGTGGAGACCTTCATCCAGCATGCCCGGGGCCTGACGGCCCGTATCGCCGAGCGGCGGGAGGAGCAGGAGACCTACGGCCGGCTGGCGGCCGGCCAGTCCCCCCTCGCCCTCTTCATCACCTGCTCCGACTCCCGGGTCGTACCGTCCCTGATCACCGGGGCCCGCCCGGGCGAACTCTTCGAACTGCGCACCGCCGGCAACGCCGTGCCCGTCTACCGCGAGGACATGGCGGCCTGCGCGGAGGCCGCCACCATCGAGTACGCGATGCGGGTCCTGCGGGTCGCCGACATCGTGGTCTGCGGTCATTCGCACTGCGGCGCGGTCGGCGCCAAGGCCCGCGGCGAGGACCTGACCGGCGCGCCGGCGGTGCGCGACTGGCTGGCCCAGGCACTCTCCGACGAACTGCCCGAGGACCCCGAGCCGACGGTGGCCGCCGCCGTGCAGCAGCACGTGCGCCAGCAGCTCGACCGGCTGCGCGGGTACCCCTGCGTACAGGAGCGGCTGGCGGTCGGCGAGGTGAATCTGCACGGCTGGTTCTACGAAGTGCACACCGGCCTGGTCGTGGCCCACCACCCGGCCTCCGACCTGTTCCTTCCGCTGTGAGCGCGGGGGTGACGACGATGAAGCGACTGCTCTCCTCCCGTGCGGGGGCCTTCCGGGCCGACTTCACCGCCTCCCTGGTGGTCTTCCTGGTGGCCGTCCCGCTGTGCGTCGGGGTGGCCGTCGCCTCCGGCGTACCGGCCGAACTCGGCCTGGTCACCGGTGTCGTCGGCGGTCTGCTCACCGGCCTCCTCCCCGGCAGCAGCCTGCAGGTCAGCGGCCCGGCCGCGGGCCTGACGGTGCTGGTCTTCGAGGCCGTCGAGGAGTACGGCCTCGGGGCGCTGGGCGCCCTGGTGCTGGCGGCCGGCGTACTCCAACTGGCCATGGGCGCCCTGAAGTTGGGGCGCTGGTTCCGGGCGATCTCGGTCGCCGTCGTGCAGGGCATGCTGGCGGGCATCGGCCTGGTGCTGATCGCCGGTCAGCTCTACGCCCTCACGGACGCCAAGGCGCCGGGCAGCGGACTGGCCAACATCGGCGGCGTACCGGCGCTGGCCGCCGCCACGGTCGGCTCGGGGACCGCGTTGTCCGCACTCGCGGTCGGCGCCGGGACCGTCGCCGTGCTGGTCCTGTGGCCGCGCTGGCGGCGCGGTGCCCGGGTGCTCCCGGCGCCGCTGGTCGCGGTGGCGCTCGCCACCACCGCGGTCCAGGCGCTCGACCTGCCGGTCGCCCGGGTCCGGGTCAGCGGCCTGCTGGACGCGATCCAGCCACCGGGCATGTCGGACCTGGGCCGGCTCACCGACGTCGGTGTGCTGGGCACGGTCCTCGCCTTCGCACTGATCGCCTCGGCCGAATCGCTGTTCAGCGCGGCGGCGGTGGACCGGCTGCACGACGGGCCGAAGACCGACTACGACAAGGA
>NZ_JBEZMM010000027.1:0-107356 GCF_040652715.1 Streptomyces sp. NPDC048196
CGGAGGGGCCGGTTGTGTGGACGTAAAGCGTCAGCAGTCCACACAACCGGCCCCGCAGGCCCGTCACCGCACCCCAAACCCACCCAGCCCGCCGCAGGCGCAACGGCGAGACGACCCGCGGCGGGAGAGACGGGTACGTGCGGGGCGCCGCAAAGCGCAACGGCCAGACGCCCCGCGGCGGAACAGACGGCTACGTGCGCGGCGCCGCGAAGCGCAACGGCGAGCAACCCCGACGGCGGGACAGCCAGGTACGTACGCGGCCCCGCAAAGCGCAGCGCCCCGCGGCGCAGCAGACAGGTACGTGGGACGAATACACTCGCTTGCCGTGGATATGACGCTCCAAGATCCCCTCGTGGGTCAGCTGCTCGACGGCCGCTATCGCGTCCAGGCGCGCATCGCCGCAGGGGGGATGGCCACGGTCTACCGGGCCGTGGACACCCGCCTCGACCGGGTGCTCGCGCTGAAGGTGATGCATCCGGGCCTCGCCGAGGACGGTGCGTTCGTCGAGCGCTTCATCCGGGAGGCGAAGTCCGTCGCGCGGCTGTCGCACCCGAACGTGGTGGGCGTCTTCGACCAGGGCACCGACGGTACGTACGTCTATCTGGCGATGGAGTACGTCGCCGGCTGCACCCTGCGCGACGTGCTGCGCGAGCGCGGCGCCCTGCAGCCGCGGGCCGCGCTGGACATCCTGGAGCCGATCCTGGCGGCGCTGGGGGCCGCGCACCGCGCCGGGCTCGTGCACCGCGACATGAAGCCCGAGAACGTCCTCATCGGCGACGACGGGCGGGTCAAGGTCGCCGACTTCGGGCTGGTGCGGGCGGTGGACACCCACACCACCGCCTCGACCGGCTCGGTGCTGGGGACGGTCTCCTACCTGGCGCCCGAGCAGCTGGAGCACGGCACCGCGGACGCCCGGGTCGACGTCTACGCGTGCGGCGTGGTGCTCTACGAGATGCTCACCGGCGCCAAGCCGCACACCGGCGGCTCCGTGGCGCAGGTGCTCTACCAGCACCTGCACGAGGACGTCACGCCGCCGTCCGAGCGGGTGCCGGGGCTCGCCGGGCAGCTGGACGAGCTGGTCTCGCTGGCCACCGTCCGTGATCCGCAGGCGCGCCCGCAGGACGCGGTGGTACTGCTGTCGCGGGCCCGGGCGGTCCGGGCGGCGCTGACCGACGAGGAGCTGGACGTCGTCCCGCCGGGCGCCAAGGAGGTACCGGCGGACTCGGACGCGGAGGCCACGGACGTGATACCCCGGCCCGGTGGCGTACAGCCGCCGCTGCCGGGTGCGGACGAGGCGGCGCTGAACCGCACCAGCCGCCTGGAAGTGCCGCCGGTGCCGGAGGAGCGGACGGCTCGGCTGCGTCCGGCCCCGGCCGCGGCGCCCGCCGCGGCCGGCGGGCTGCTGCAGCGGCGCCGGCTGGCCACGATCATCGCGGCCGTGCTGCTGGTCCTCGGCGTGGGCACGGGCGTCTGGTACATCACTTCCGGCCAGTTCACCACCGTTCCCCCGGTGCTGGACATGACGCAGGCCAAGGCCGCCAAGACGCTGCGGGACGAGGGGCTGGGCGTCAAGGTCGTGCGCGGCTTCAGCTCCAATGTGGAGCGCGGGCACGTGATGAAGACCGACCCGGCGACCGGCGGGCGGATCCGCGGTACGGGGACGGTCACGATCACCGTCTCCCGCGGCCCGAATCACGTCACGGTGCCCGATCTGTCCGGCACTCCGGTCGCGGACGCCAAGCGGAAGCTGCGCGACCTCGGGCTGCGGCCGGGCACCGTGACCCGGGCGTTCGACAAGGACGTCGCCAACGGCTCGGTGATCCGTACGGACCCGGCCGCGGGCAGCGAGCGGCGCCCCGACACGGCGGTGGGGCTGACCGTCAGCCGGGGCGCACAGGTCGACATGCCGGACGTGACCGGCAGCGAGCGGGCCGATGCCGAGGCCGCGCTGCAGGCCAAGGGGCTGCATGTGAAGTTCGCCGCGGAGCCGGTGTTCTCGCCGCAGGACAAGGGCACGGTCGCCCGGCAGGACCCGGCGCAGGGGAAGCCGATCGGGACGGGCGAGACGGTCACCCTCACGCTCTCCAAGGGCCCGGAGATGGTCCCGGTGCCCGATGTGACCGGGAAGAACGTCGAGGACGCCAAGAAGGAGCTGACCGCGCTCGGCTTCCAGGTCGAGGTGAAGAAGCCGTTCCTGTTCCCGCAGGACGAGGTGGACACCCAGTCCGTCGACCCGGGCGAGAAGGCGCCGAAGGGCAGCACGATCACGATCAAGCTGAAGGGCGCCCTGTAGCGGGGGTGCCCCTCGGGACGGGGGCCGTCCGGCGCCTGGCACCCTTGGAGGGTGAGTGAAACCCCCTCCCCCCAGGACGCCGGACGGTCCGCCCGGGCCCGTAATCCGGTCGGCGGCCATGTGCCGGTGGCCGGCGGGCTGGCAAAGACCGGTATCGCCTACGCCCGTGAGATGGGCGCCGAGGCCGTGCAGGTCTTCGTGGCCAATCCGCGCGGCTGGGCGACGCCGCCCGGCAACCCCGAGCAGGACGAGGCGTTCCGGGCGGCCTGTGCGCTCATGGGCCTGCCGGCGTACGTCCATGCGCCGTACCTGATCAACTTCGGTTCGCACACCGAGGCCACCGTGGAGCGGTCGGTGGAGTCGCTGCGTCACTCGCTGCGGCGCGGCCGGGACATCGGCGCGCTCGGGGTGGTCGTGCACACCGGGTCCGCGACCGGCGGGCGGCCGCGTGCGGAGGCGCTGGCGCAGGTCAGGGCGCGGTTGCTGCCGCTGCTGGACGAGCTGACGCACCCCGACGACCCAGATCTGCTGCTGGAGTCGACCGCGGGTCAGGGCGCGTCGCTGTGTTCCCGGACCTGGGACTTCGGGCCGTACTTCGAGGCGCTGGACGCCCATCCGAAGCTCGGGGTCTGCCTGGACACCTGCCACATCTTCGCGGCGGGGCACGACCTGACCGGGCCGGACGGGATGCATCAGACCCTGGACCTGTTGGTCGACACGGTGGGCAAGGGGCGGCTGAAGCTGATCCACGCCAATGACTCCAAGGACGTGGTGGGCGCCCACAAGGACCGGCACGCGAACATCGGTGCCGGGCACATCGGTGAGGACGCGTTCCGGGCGCTGATGACGCACCCGGCCACCGAGGGCGTCCCGCTGGTCATCGAGACGCCGGGCGGCAAGGAGGGGCACGCGGGGGACGTCGAGCGGCTGAAGAAGCTCCGGGACGGCTGAGGCACAGCCCGGGGCGGCGCGACCCGGCCGGGGTCAGAGCTCGGGGCCGTCCCCGGGCTCCTCCTGGTAGGAGTAGCGCTGCTCCTGCCAGGGGTCGCCCAGGTTGTGGTAGCCGCGCTCCTCCCAGAAGCCGCGGCGGTCGGCCCGCATGTACTCGATGCCGCGGACCCATTTGGGGCCCTTCCAGGCGTAGAGGTGCGGCACGATCAGCCGGACCGGGAATCCGTGCTCGGCGGTGAGCAGTTCCCCCGAGCGGTGTGTGGCGAAAATGCAGTTCTCGGCGGCAAAATCCGCCAGCCGGAGATTCGAGCTGAAGCCGTATTCGGCCCACACCATCACATGGGTGACATCGGGCGCGGGCGGTGCGAGATCAAGAATGGTCTTGGTGAGCACCCCGCCCCATTCGGCGCCCAGCATGCTGAATTTCGTCACGCAGTGCATGTCGGAGACGACCGTGGCATACGGCAGCGCCGTGAATTCCTCGTGCGACCAGCAGTGTTTCGCGTCGTCCGCGGTGGCGCCGAAGGCGCGGAACTCCCAGCGTTCGGGGCGGAACTTCGGGACCGGGCCGTAATGCGTCACCGGCCAGCCCCGCTGGAGCCGCTGCCCCGGAGGAAGCTGCGGATGCTCCTCTTCGCGGCTTTCCGGCTGACCCATGCCCTCCATGTTGTCAGACCGGAAGGGGTGCCGATGACCAGGGAGGGAGAGAATCGGGCAACTCGTACTAAGCGTGTACTTACTGGACGGTCCGCCGAGGGCGGTGCGAGGATGCGCGGCACCTGCCCAGTTCTCGCGTGGAAGGAGCCCGCAGCCATGCAGGGCGACCCCGAGGTCATCGAATTCCTCAACGAGCAGCTGACCGCCGAGCTGACCGCCATCAACCAGTACTTCCTGCACGCCAAGATGCAGGAGAACTTCGGCTGGACCAAGCTCGCGAAGTACACCCGCGCCGAATCGTTCGACGAGATGAAGCACGCGGAGGTGCTGACCGACCGGATTCTCTTCCTCGACGGGCTGCCGAATTACCAGCGGCTGTTCCACGTGCGGGTCGGCCAGACCGTCACCGAGATGTTCCAGGCGGACCGGCAGATCGAGGTCGAGGCGATCGACCGGCTCAAGCGCGGTATCGAGCTGATGCGCAGCAAGGGCGACATCACGTCGGCGAACATCTTCGAGGACATCCTCGCGGACGAGGAGCACCACATCGACTACCTCGACACCCAGCTGGAGCTGGTGGAGAAGCTCGGGGAGGCGCTGTACATCGCCCAGGTGATCGAGCAGCCGAGCTGACGGCTACGCGGCCTCCGGGAGCGCCGCGGGCCCCGCGGCGTCCTCCTCCGCGTCCGCCGGCGACAGCCCGTCCGCCGGCGACAGCCCGGACGCTGCCCGCCCGTCCGCCAGCGGGTCGGCGCCGTTCTCGATGAGCTCCCGGCGCGGGCAGGCACCCCGCCCGAGCAGCGCCTGGATGCGGCGTACGCAGTTGCCGCAGTCGGTGCCGGCCTTGCAGGCGGAGGCGATCTGGCGGGGCGTGCAGGCGCCCGTCGCCGCGTGCGCGCGGACCTGCTGCTCGGTGACCCCGAAGCAAGAGCAGACGTACAACGCGGTGTCTCCTCCGTGAGGGGCGGGCTCGGGACGGTTCCGGCGACTGGTCGGCGGAAGGACCTCATCGACCGGTCCAGCCGATCTTGAGTGAGGTTACCCTTACCTTACCCGGCAGGTCCTGGCTCCACAACGCCCGGCGGGCCCCTGACAACGCAGTGGGGCGCGGATCACAGATCCGCGCCCCACTCACGTTCACCGCGATCACTGATCGCGGTACATCTCCGCCACCAGGAAGGCCAGGTCCAGCGACTGGCTGCGGTTGAGCCGCGGGTCGCAGGCGGTCTCGTAGCGCTGGTGCAGGTCGTCGACGAAGATCTCGTCGCCGCCGCCCACGCACTCGGTAACGTCGTCGCCGGTCAGCTCGACGTGGATGCCGCCCGGGTGCGTGCCGAGGCCCTTGTGGACCTCGAAGAAGCCCTTGACCTCGTCCAGCACGTCGTCGAAGCGCCGGGTCTTGTGCCCGGAGGCCGCCTCGAAGGTGTTGCCGTGCATCGGGTCGCAGATCCAGGCGACCTGCGCGCCGGAGGCGGTGACCTTGTCGACCAGCTCGGGGAGCTTGTCGCGGATCTTGTCCGCGCCCATGCGGGTGATGAAGGTCAGCCGGCCCGGCTCACGCTCCGGGTCGAGGCGCTCGATGAGGGTGAGCGCGTCCTCCGCGGTGGTCGTCGGGCCCAGCTTGACGCCGATCGGGTTGCGGATGCGGGAGGCGAACTCGATGTGCGCGTGGTCCAGCTGCCGGGTGCGCTCGCCGATCCAGAGCATGTGCCCGGAGACGTCGTAGAGGTTGCCGGTGCGCGAGTCCACCCGGGTCAGCGCCGACTCGTAGTCGAGCACCAGCGCCTCGTGGGAGGAGTAGAACTCCACCGTCCGGAACTCCTCCGGGTCCACCCCGCAGGCGTTCATGAAGTTCATCGCCCGGTCGATCTCGCGGGCCAGCGCCTCGTAGCGCTGCCCCGAGGGCGAGGACTTCACGAAGTCCTGGTTCCAGGCGTGCACCTGGCGCAGGTCGGCGTAGCCGCCGGTGGTGAAGGCGCGCACGAGGTTCAGGGTCGCCGCGGAGGCGTGGTACATCCGCTTCAGCCGCTGCGGGTCCGGGATGCGGGCCGCCTCGGTGAACTCGAAGCCGTTGACGGAGTCGCCGCGGTACGTCGGCAGGGTCACGCCGTCACGGGTCTCGGTGGGCTTGGAGCGCGGCTTGCTGTACTGGCCGGCGATCCGGCCGACCTTGACCACCGGCACCGAGCCGGCGTAGGTCAGGACGGCACCCATCTGCAGGAGGGTCTTGAGCTTGTTGCGGATGTGCTCGGCGGAGACGGCGTCGAAGGCCTCCGCGCAGTCGCCGCCCTGGAGCAGGAACGCCTCACCACGGGCGACGGCTCCCAGGCGCTCACGCAGCTGGTCGCACTCGCCCGCGAAGACGAGCGGCGGATAGGACTCGAGCTCCGCGATCACATCGCGCAGAGCCTCTTGGTCCGGCCAGTCAGGCTGCTGCGCCGCGGGAAGGTGTCGCCAGGTGTTGCCACCGGCGTGGGTTTCAGCGTTCACGGTCACATGCCCCACATTACGGGGTCCGGTGGGGGTGTCCGTCCGGCATCCGGACTGTGAGACGCACGGCACCCGGACGGTCCGGTAGGGTGCGCCGCATGTGTACGCGACCGATGCCGACCATGAACTGGTGGTGGACCGCTCTTCCGGCGGCCCACTGATTCGCGCGCACATCCCACACTCCGCGAAGGCCGCCCGAGGGCGGCCTTCGGCGTTTCCGGCGGTCGTCCCCCTCTTCCCCGGCCCTCCGGCCCACCCGGAAGGAACCGCCATGCACCGCGCCCGACCCGACGTCCGCCCCGATGCCGCCGCGCTCGTCCGGCGGCTGCTCGACCCCGCCGGCCCCCCGTTCGCCCTGCTGCGCCGCCGCTCCCCCGGCCGGGAGGCGGGAGACACCGTCGAGGTGCTGATCGGCGAGGTCACCGAGGTCGCGCGGCTGGCGGACATCCCACTGGGTGAGACGGCGCCCGGCGCGCCGGTGACCGACGCGCTCGCGCTGATCCCGTTCCGGCAGATCCGCGAGCGCGGCTTCCACGCCCATGACGACGGCACCCCGCTGGCCGTGCTGCGCCCCCGGGAGACCTGCGAGCTGCCGCTGGCGGAGGTGCTGGCGGCGCTGCCGGCGCACGACGTACGGGTGGCGGACGGGGCGTTCGACGTGTCCGACGAGCGGTACGCGGAGATCGTCGACCGGGTGGTGCGGGAGGAGATCGGCACCGGCGAGGGCGCGAACTTCGTCATCCGCCGGACGTTCGAGGGCTCGATCGCGGACTTCTCGGCGGCCGACGCGCTGGCGCTGTTCCGGCGGCTGCTGGCCGGTGAGCGCGGCGCGTACTGGACGTACGTCGTGCACCGCCCCGGTGTGCGCACGCTGGTCGGGGCGAGCCCGGAGGTGCACGTGCGGATGACCGGGGGGACCGTCGTGATGAATCCGATCAGCGGCACCTACCGGTACCCGGCCGGCGGGCCCACCGCGGAGAGCCTGCTGGCGTTCCTCGGCGACCGCAAGGAGGTCGAGGAGCTGTCCATGGTGGTGGACGAGGAGCTCAAGATGATGTGCACGGTCGGCGACCGGGGCGGGGTGGTGATCGGGCCCCGGCTGAAGGAGATGGCGCATCTCGCGCACACCGAGTACGAGCTGCGCGGCCGGTCCACCCTCGATGTGCGCGAGGTGCTGAAGGAGACGATGTTCGCGGCGACGGTCACCGGGTCGCCGGTGCAGAACGCCTGCCGGGTCATCGAGCGGCACGAGCCGGTCGGCCCGGACGGGCGGGGGCGCGGCTACTACGCGGGTGCGCTGGCGCTGATCGGCCGGGACGCGGGCGGTGCGCAGACGCTGGACTCGCCGATCCTGATCCGGACCGCGGACATCACCGCCGGGGGCCGGCTGCGGGTGCCGGTCGGTGCCACGCTGGTGCGTGCCTCCGATCCGGAGAGCGAGGTCGCCGAGACGCATGCGAAGGCGGCGGGCGTGCTGACCGCGCTGGGCGTACGCCCGGCACCGGCGGGCCCGGCGGACGGCGGGCGGCCGCCCCGGCTGGCCGACGATCCCCGGGTGCGCGCCGCCCTGGACGCCCGCCGGGCGGATCTGGCGCCGTTCTGGCTGCGGATGCAGACCACCGCGCCGACCGCCGAGCTGAGCGGGCACGCGCTGGTGATCGACGCGGAGGACACCTTCACCGCGATGCTGGCGCATCTGCTGCGGACGTCGGGGCTGACGGTGACGGTGCGCCGGTTCGACGAGCCGGGGCTGCGCGCGGCGGCCCTGGCGCACGAGGGCCCGGTCGTGCTGGGCCCGGGGCCGGGCGATCCGTCGGACGCGGCGGATCCGAAGATGCGTTTCCTGCGGTCGCTGACCGCGGAGCTGGTCGCCGGGCACCAGCACGGGTTGTTGGGCGTCTGCCTCGGCCATGAACTGCTCGCCGCGGAGCTGGGGTTGGAGATCGTCCGCAAGGAGGTGCCCTTCCAGGGGGCGCAGGAGCGGATCGACTTCTTCGGGCGGCCCGAGACGGTCGGCTTCTACAACACCTTCACGGCCCGCTGCGACGACCGCACGGAGGCCGAACTGGCCATGCACCGTGTGGAGTTGAGCCGGGACGCGGAGTCCGGTGAGGTGCATGCGCTGCGCGGTCCGGGTTTCGCGGGGGTGCAGTTCCACCCGGAGTCGGTGCTGACCCTGGACGGGGCCGCGGTCACCGCGCAGCTGCTGGCAGCTGTCCTCGTGTGACCAGCATGTTCTCGTTGGTGCGGTGGGCGAGGTAGTCCTCGACGTTGGTCACGGTGACCCCGGTGATCTGGCCCACCGCATCCTCGGTGAAGTACGCCTGGTGCGAGGTGACCAGCACGTTGGCGAAGGTCATCAGGCGGGCGAGGGTGTCGTCGTCGATGACGTCCAGGGACCGGTCGTGGTAGAAGAGCCCGGACTCCTCCTCGTAGACGTCCAGCGCGACGCCGGTGAGCCGGCCGGCCTTGAGCGTGCGGACCAGTGCCCGGGTGTCCACGAGGCCGCCGCGGCTGGTGTTGACCAGGATGGCGTCGTCCTTCGTGAGGGCCAGCGCGGCGGCGTCGACGAGGTGCCGGGTCTCGCCCGTCAGCGGGAGGTGTAGGGAGATCAGGTCGGCCTCGGCGAACAGCCGCTCGCGGGGGACGTACTTCATGCCCAGCGCCGTGCAGTGCGGGTTCTCGACGAGGTCCCAGCCCAGCAGCTCCATGCCGAAGCCGTGCGCGATCCGGGTGAACGCCTCGCCGATCCGGCCGGTGCCGAGCACGCCGGCGGTGCGGCCGCGCAGGTCGCGGCCCATCAGGCCGTTGAGCCGGAAGTCGAAGTTGCGGGTGCGCCGGGCGGCCCGCACGATCTTGCGGTCGACGGCCAGCGCGAGCGCCCAGGCGAATTCCGCCACCGCGTACGGGGAGTAGTGGGAGACCCGGCCGATGCTCATCCCGAGATCGGCCGCGGCCTCCAGGTCGATGTTGTTGAAGCCCGTGGAGCGCTGGGCGACCATCTTCGTCCCGCCGGCCGCGAGGGTCTGCAGCACATCGGCGCCCAGGTCGGCGTTGACGTCGGAGCTGATGACCTCGTAGCCGTGGGCGATCGGGGCGGTGTCGCGGTTGAGGACCACGTCCAGGCTGCGGACCTGGTGGCGGCCGGCGAAGGCGCGCTCCAGGAACGGCCGCTCGTCCGCCTGCACGCCGAAGGCGACGATCTCCACGTTCCCTCCCGCCGGTACGTGCTCACCAGGAGCAAGGGGCCGGATATGTCGTGTATGGCGAATATACGGCCCCTCGCCCGGCGGTGCCGCCCGGAGCGGCGGCGCCCTGGTCAGCCGAAGAAGACCCCGGCCTCGGCGTAGAGCGCCGGGTCGACGGTCTTCAGCTTGGCGGTCGCCTCGGAGATCGGCACCCGGACGATGTCGGTGCCGCGCAGTGCGACCATCGTGCCGAAGTCGCCGTCGTGCACCGCCTCGATGGCGTGCAGGCCGAATCGGGTGGCCAGCCAGCGGTCGAAGGCGCTGGGCGTACCGCCGCGCTGGGTGTGGCCGAGGACGGTGGTCCGGGCCTCCTTGCCGGTGCGCGATTCGATCTCCTTGGCCAGCCACTCCCCCACGCCGGAGAGCCGGACGTGGCCGAAGGAGTCCTGGGAGTCGTCCTTGAGCACCATCTGACCGTCCTTGGGCATCGCGCCCTCGGCGACCACCACGATCGGGGCGTAGCGGACCTTGAAGCGGGACTCGATCCACCCGCAGACCTGATCGACGTCGAAGCGCTGCTCGGGGATGAGGATGACGTTGGCGCCGCCGGCGAGGCCGGAGTGCAGCGCGATCCAGCCGGCGTGCCGGCCCATGACCTCGACGACCAGGACCCGCATGTGCGATTCGGCGGTGGTGTGCAGCCGGTCGATGGCCTCGGTGGCGACGCCGACGGCGGTGTCGAAGCCGAAGGTGTAGTCCGTGGCCGAGAGGTCGTTGTCGATGGTCTTGGGGACGCCGACGCAGGGGACGCCGAACTCGCCGGACAGCCGGGTCGCCACGCCCAGGGTGTCCTCGCCGCCGATCGCGATCAGCGCCTCGACCTCCTGCTTGGCGAGCGTCTCCTTGATCCGGCGGACGCCGTCCTCGGCGTTGAAGGGGTTGGTCCGCGAGGAGCCGAGGATGGTGCCGCCGCGGGGCAGGGTGCCGCGCACCGCGGGGATGTCCAGCGGCACCGTGTCGTTCTCCAGCGGCCCGCGCCAGCCGTCCCGGAAGCCGAGGAAGTCGTAGCCGTATTCCTGGGTGCCCTTGCGGACGATTGCCCTGATCACCGCGTTCAGTCCGGGGCAGTCGCCGCCGCCGGTCAGTACTCCGACCCGCATCGCTGCAATCACCTACATCCCGTCAGTGGCCGCGCACGGCCGTGGTTGAGCTGACGCCGGTCACGCTAATGGTGATCTGGGTCACTCCGGGATGCCGGGAGCGGCGGTTCCGGTGATTTTTGGGGGAGTTGACGTCCCGTCTTCACCCGTACGAGCGGATCGATCATGCCCGGCCGCCGTCTCCCCCTCCGGGAAGCCGGCCCGGGCGCGGCTCAGTCCTCGTCCAGACCGCGCTCTATGGCGTACCGCACCAGCTCGACGCGGTTGTGCAACTGCAGCTTGCCGAGGGTGTTCTGGACGTGGTTCTGCACCGTGCGGTGCGAGATGACCAGCCGCTCGGCGATCTGCTTGTACGAGAGGCCCTTGGCGACCAGGCGCAGGACCTCGGTCTCCCGCTCCGTCAGCCGCGGGGCGCCCGGCTCGTCGGCGGTCGCCGGCGCCGGCTCCGTGGCCAGCCTGCGGTACTCGCCGAGCACCAGGCCCGCGAGGCCGGGGGTGAACACCGCGTCCCCGGCGGCCGTGCGCCGCACCGCGTCCAGCAGCTCCTCGGTGCTCGCCGACTTCAGCAGATAGCCGGTCGCACCGGACTTGACCGCCTCCAGCACATCGGCGTGCTCCCCGCTCGCCGACAGCACCAGCACCCGCAGCGCCGGATTGGCGCCGACCAGCTCCTGGCAGACCCGTACGCCGGGCAGGCCCGGCAGATTGAGGTCCAGCACCAGCACGTCCGGCGAGGCGGCCTGCGCCCGGCGGACCGCCTGGAGGCCGTCACCGGCCGTCGCCACCACCTCGAACCCGGCCTCGGCCAGGTCCCGCGCGACCGCGTCGCGCCACATCGGGTGGTCGTCGACCACCATCACCTTCAGGCCCGTCTGCTCCGTCATGCCCGGGTCTTCCCCCGCCTTCCGCCCTCGGGCGCCGTGCCCTTGGGGACCGTCAACTCCACTTCCGTGCCCTGGCCGGGGACCGAGACCCATTCCGCGGTGCCGCCGAGGTCCCGCAGCCGGCCGCGGATCGACAGGGCCACCCCCAGGCGGCCCTCGCGCTCGGCGTCCGCGAGGCGGCCCTCGGGGATGCCGGGGCCGTCGTCGCGGACCGTCACGATCACCGCGTGCGGTTCGTCCTCCACCAGGATCCATGCCTGGGCGCCGTCCCCCGCATGGACCCGTACATTGTCCAACGCGGCACTGACAGCGGCCGCGAGCTCCGCCGCCGCGGCGGCCGGCAGCTCGACCGGGGCGCCCGGCTCGGAGAAGGTCACCCCGGCACCCGCGTACGGCGCGAGCAGTGCCCGGACGTCACAGGGCCCGTCGGCGGCCGGCGGCGGGGGCGGCACGGGCACCGCGGCCGGCGTCGGCGCCAGGACCGGGGCGGCCGGCCGCAACACCGGGCCGCCGGAGACCAGGGTGCGCAGCGCGACCTCCTGTTCGCCCGCCATCCGGCCCAGCTCCGCCGCCTCGCCGCCGATCGCGGCACCGCGCCGCTGCACCATCGCCAGGACCTGCAGCACGCTGTCGTGGATGTCGCGGGCCAGCCGCTCCCGTTCGCGGGTGGCGGCCTCGACCTGCAGGGCCCGGGCGAGGGTGCGCTCACTGGCCCGGGCGACCTCGACGACGTACCCGAGGCCGACGCTGGCCACCCACACCAGGATCACGTTGTGGAGGGTGTCGCGGGCCAGCACCTCGCGTTCGACGAGGTTGGCGGCCGCCACCGCGCTGGAGGCGACCGCGGCCCAGCGCCAGCCGCCCTTGATCGCGAAGCCGAGGACGGCGCCGGCCGCCCAGATGGAGGGCAGCGTGGGCGAGCCGCCCATGATGCGCGCGTGGCTGTCGACCACCGTCGTGAGCAGGATGCCGCCCACCGCGAAGCTCAGGTCGGTGATGAGGAAGCGGCGGGTGCAGCGCTCCGGCGAGGTCGTCCGCCGCCAGGTCAGCGCCATCCAGACGGTGAGCGCGCCCATGTAGGCGGCGGCCACCAGCGGATGCTCGTACTTGCCGTACGACATCGCGTCCAGCGCCAGGACGTAGAGCAGGGTGAGGATCCGGTAGCCGGTGAGCGCACGCCACAGCGGCAGCTCGACGGACATCCGCAGCACCTTCGGAGGGCGCTTGCCGTGGCGCCGGGCGGCGGCCATGCCGCCGGTCACCGTCCGTATGTCCGCATCCGTCATTGCCGGCCCCCACCCCTCACCGGACGCACCCGCGCCCGGCCTCGGCCCTGCCCGTCCTTGTCGGCCTATTCGGCGGCGGCCTTCTTGGCCTGCTCCGCCTCGGCCTTCTTCTTCGCCTCCGCGGCCTTCGCCGCGTCCGCGATCTGCCGCTTGGCGGCGGTCGCGTAGATGTCCACGTACTCCTGGCCGGAGAGCTTCATGATCTCGTACATGACCTGGTCGGTGACCGACCGCAGGATGAAGCGGTCGCCCTCCATGCCCTGGTAGCGGGTGAAGTCCAGCGGCTTGCCGATACGGATCCCCGGCCGGATCATCTTCGGCACGACCTTGCCCGGAGGCTGCACCTTCTCGGTGTCGATCATCGCCACGGGGATGACCGGCGCGCCGGTGGCCAGCGCCACCCGGGCCAGGCCGCCCGGCTTGCCGCGGTAGAGCCGGCCGTCCGGGGAGCGGGTGCCCTCCGGGTAGATGCCGAACAGCTCACCGCGCCTGAGGACCTCTATGCCGCTCTTGATCGCCGCCTCGCCCGCGCCGCGGGCGCCCGAGCGGTCCACCGGCAGTTGGCCCACGCCCTTGAAGAACGCGGCGGTCAGCTTGCCCTTGACGCCCGGGGAGGTGAAGTACTCCGACTTCGCGATGAAGGTGACCTTGCGGTCGAGCACCGCGGGCAGGAAGAACGAGTCCGAGAAGGACAGGTGGTTGCTCGCGAGGATCGCCGGACCCTCGGCGGGAACGTTCTCGATGCCTTCCACCCAGGGCCTGAAGGCAAGCTTCAGCGACCCGCCGAGGGAAAACTTCATTGCGCCGTAGATCAACCGACTGCCTCCTGTGTGTGACGCAAAGACCTTAACCTGCCCCGGTGGCACGCTCGCCCCGACCGGGCGTTCAAGGCCTCGCGGGAGTACCGGCGGTCCGGCCGGGCCGCGCGCCGTCGGACCTATCCGCCCGCCGTCACTTTGCGTACCCTGAGGTAACTCGCCAGGTCCCCTTATCGAACGGAGTCCCCCGGTGCCGCTCCTTCCCGGAGCCGAGCCGTTCCGCCGCGACGGCGGAGAGGTCGGCGTCCTTGTGTGCCACGGCTTCACCGGCTCCCCCCAGTCCCTGCGCCCCTGGGCCGAATATCTGGCCGACCGGGGGCTGACCGTCTCCCTTCCGCTGCTGCCCGGTCACGGCACCCGCTGGCAGGACCTGCAGATCACGACCTGGCAGGACTGGTACGCCGAGGTCGACCGCGAACTGCGGGCGCTGACCGAGCGCTGCTCGAAGGTCTTCGTCTGCGGCCTGTCGATGGGCGGCGCGCTGGCGCTCCGGCTGGCCGCCAGACACGGCGCCGCGGTCAGCGGGGTGGTCGTGGTCAACCCGGCCAACAAGGTCCATGATGCCGCGGCGCCGCTGCTTCCGGTGCTGCGCCATCTGGTCCGCACGACCAAGGGCGTGTCCAACGACATCGCCAAGCCCGGCGCCGAGGAGCTGGCCTACGCCCGGGTGCCGCTGCACGCCGCGTACTCGCTGCGCCGCTTCTTCCAGCTGGTGGACTCCGAACTCCCTTCCGTCACCCAGCCGTTGCTGGTGATGACCAGCCCGCAGGACCACATCGTCACGCCGGTGGACTCCGAGCGGATCCTCGCCCGGGTCTCCTCGACGGACGTCCGGCAGACCCTGCTGGAGCGCAGCTACCACGTCGCCCCGCTCGACCACGACGCGGAGAAGATCTTCGAGGACACCTTCGCCTTCGTCTCCCGGCTCGCCCCGCAGGCGGGGCCGGACGCCGTGGACGCGGCCCGGAAGGGGACGGCGGCCAGTGGCGGAGCGTAGCCCCCGCGACCCCCGGGACCCGCTGGACGAGGAAGCCGCCTGGGCGGAGATCGTCGCGGGCTACGGCGAGCAGCCGTCGGTCCCCACGGACGACGACGCGCCCGCCGAGCAGCCCGACGAGGACGGCGGGGCGAAGGACCGCAAGGGCGGGCCCGGCGACCCGGGCAAGGCCGGCACCGACCGCCCGGGCAGCTTCGTGGTCTACGCACCGGGCGTCGGCCCGCGGGACTGGAAGGCCGCCGAACCGTCCGACGACGACTTCGACGAGACCGACGAGGGCCACTTCACCCCGCCCGAGCCGCCGCCGCTGCCGAAGGCCGACACCACCACCAAGTTCGCCTGGCTCGCGGTGCTCGGCGGCCCGCTGCTGCTGATCGCCCTGGTGGTCTTCGAGCAGCCGGTGACGTGGTGGAGCACGGTCCTGGGCATCGGCGGCTTCCTCGGCGGCTTCGCCACGCTCGTGGCCCGGATGAAGAACGACGACGAGGACGACGACCAGCTGCCGGGCGGCGGCGCGGTGGTGTGAGTCAGTCCCCGATCGGCACCCGCAGGGCGGCCAGCACCGGCAGATGATCCGAGGCGGCCAGCAGGTCCGCCGCGCGTACGCCGGGGAGCCCGTGCGGCACCCCGCAGCCCAGCACCTCGACGCCGTCCGTGGTGAGGACGGCGTCGATGCGCTGCACCGGCTCGTGGGGCGTGGAGGTGAACTCCCCGCCCCACGGCTCGGCCGCCCAGGCGTCCGTGAGCCGGTCCGCCAGCCGCCGGAAGCTGCGGCCCTCCGGCCGGTCGTTCAGGTCGCCGCCGACGACCGCGTGCCGCGTCCCGAGGGCGGCCAGCCGCTCCAGCAGCAGCCCGGCCTGCTCGTACCGCTCCCGGTCGGCGAGGCTGAGGTGAGCGCTGACGACGCCGAGCCGGGCCCCGCCGATGCGGACCACGGCGGTGGCCAGACCGCGCTGGTGCAGGCCGGGGGTGCGGGGCAGCAGGACGTCCTCGGTGCGCTCCACATGGGCGCGGAGCGTGCAGAGGATCATCGGGCCCGCGGTCGTCCCGCCGCCGGTGACGTACACCAGGCCGGCCGAGCGGGCCAGCCGCTCGGCGGTCTTGCGCCAGCGGAAGAACCGCGGCGCCTCCTGGATGAGCACGAGATCGGCGGCGCAGGCCCGGATGACCCTGGCCAGCGCCGCCCGGTCGTCGCGCATCGAGCGGATGTTGTAGCTGAGCACGCGGACCCGGACGGCGTCCTCCTCGGTGCCGGACGCCGGGAGTCCGGGGTGCTCGGCCACCACCGCGGTCAGCCCTGGCGCGCCAGGTCGGCCGCCCCCACCAGTCCGGCCTTGCCGCCCAGCTGGGCGGCGAGGACCTGGGCGTGCGGCCGCCACTGGTTGCCGACCAGCCAGCGGCGGAAGGACTTCCGGATCGGTTCGAGGACCAGCTCGCCCTCGTCCGAGACGCCGCCGCCGACGATGAAGGCCGACGGGTCGAACAGCGAGGCCAGGTCGGCGAGACCGGCACCGGCCCAGCGGGCCAGCTCCCGGAACGAGTCGATGGCGACCGGGTCGCCCTGGCGGGCGGCCTGGCTGACGTGCCGGCCCTCGATGCCCTCGGAGGTGCCGTCGCCGAGCGAGAGCAGGATCTGGGCGTTCTCGGGGGTCGCGAAGGCGCGCTGCCTGGCGTAGCGCAGCAGGGCGCGGCCGGAGGCGTACTGCTCCCAGCAGCCCTGGCTGCCGCAGCCGCACAGCAGGCCGTCCGGCACGACCCGGATGTGGCCGAACTCCGCGGCGACGCCGAAGCGGCCGCGGCGCAGCTTGTTGCCGATGATGATGCCGCCGCCGAGGCCCGTGCCGAGCGTGATGCAGATGACGTCGCTGTGGCCCTGGCCGGCACCGAAGCGGTACTCGCCCCAGGCGGCGGCGTTGGCGTCGTTCTCGACGACGACGGGGAGGCCGACGCGCTGTTCGACCTTGTCCTTGAGTGGTTCGTGGCGCCAGTCGATGTTCGGTGCGAACAGGACCGTGGCGCGCTTCTCGTCGACGTAGCCGGCGGCCCCGATGCCCACCGCCTCGATGTGGTGGCCGGCACCTACCGTGCGGACCGCGTCCGCGATGGCCTCGGTCAGGGCATCGGTGGCCTGGGGGGTCGGTACCTTGCACGTCTCAAGGATCGAACCCTCTTCGTCGACCACGCCGGCCGCGATCTTCGTGCCGCCGATGTCGACGCCGATGGTGAGTCCCATGTGTCCCTCAGTTTTTCGCTCGAACCCCGCCGGGACCCACCGTACCGGAGCCCGGGTCAGTCGAGATCGATTCGCTCGGTGCCGGTGGGACCGTCGTCGTCCCGCGGGTCGTCGGCACGGCCGGTGCCGGGCCGTTCGGTGGCGTCGTCGCGGGTCCAGCGGCGCTCGCTGCGCTCGACGGCGGAGCGGTAGGCGGCGACGATCTCGGAGCCGGCCGCGGCGAGGTGGTCGAAGACGTCGGGGTTGCGCTCGATGACCGGTTCGACGGCGGCCCGGGCCTGCTTGAACAGCTGGCTCACGGCGCTCTGCGCGGCCGTCCCGCCGAGTGCGCCGGGCAGCTGGATGCCGGCGAGCTTGTCGGTGACCGCCTCGGCGAGCTTGCGCAGTTCCTCGGCGGCGCTGCCCGGCTGGGGGCCGTACTCGGACCGGCGGCGGGCCTTCTCCGCGGCGAGGTCCTCGGCGCAGGCGGCCTCCCAGGCGTCGGCGTCGGGCCCGGCCGCGCGGTCGGCGGGGCGCTCGGTGGCATCGCTCATGATGAACTCCGTGGACTGCGGCAGGGCGGTACGGCGAGTCGGGACGGGTGCACGCGGGGGCGGGTTCCTGGCCCACCCCCGACGTTACCCGAACGGTGGTACCGCGTTCAGTCGCTCTTGGGCCACAGGCCGGGATCCGGGGTGAAGCGGATCTCCAGGACGCCGTCGCGGAGGCCGGCGCCGGAGACGGAGCAGCGGCGGAGCGCGGAGGGCAGGGTGCGGATCCGGCGGAAGCGGCCGACCGTCACCACGATCTCGTCGCCGCGGCGCACCAGGCCGAGGCCCCGGCGCTCGGCACCGGGCAGCGGTACCCGCCAGACCAGGATGCCGTCGGTGGCGAGCCGGTCCTCGACGGTCCAGGGGTCGCGGCGGTCGGCCGCCGCGGGGCCCGGGACGCCGATCCCGCCGTCCGGTCCGCCGATCAACTCGTCGAGCTCGGCGACGCCCTGGGGGTCTCGGCCCAGGTGCGGCACCTCGTGGACGGGGACGTCGGGGAACTCCTCGCGCAGCGCCTTGAGGGCGGTCTGCTGGCTGCCGGAGAGCGCGGCGAGGAAGGGGTCGGCGGAGCCGGTGGGCAGCAGCCGGTTGACGACCACGCCGTCGGTGCGGCGGCCGTGCAGGGCCAGGCCGGCGCGGATGGTGCGCAGGTTGGCGGCGGCGACCGGGCCGGCCTCGGTGACCAGGCGGACGGAGGTGCCGGGGTCGTCGATGGCCTGCTGGACGGCGGCGAGTTCGGTCTCCCAGCGGCCGGCGGCGTCGTACAGCTTCTGGGCCGGCATGGGGACGCCGGCGAGCTGGGCGAGGACCGGGCGCAGCGCGCGGGCGGCCTGGCGCTCGGGCGGCAGCAGCCGGCGGAGGTAGCGGCGGACCTGGGCGGGGAGCGCCAGCAGCCGGATCGTTTCGGCCGCCGAGGGCATGTCGACTACGACCAGGTCCCAGTCGTCCGAGGCGTGTTCGGCGCGCAGCGCCTGGAGCAGGGCGAAGTCCTCGGCGCCGGGGAGTTCGGTCAGTTCGTCCTCGTCGAGGGGCGCGGCGCCCAGCAGGTCGAGGGCGGCGCCGGCGCGCTCCTGGAAGGCGAGGAACTCCTGGCGGAAGCGGTCACCGGGGTCGATGCGCCGGGCGTGCAGGCCGGGCGCTATCGGGGTGGGCCGCTCGGCGCCGAGGGGGGTGCCGAGGACCGCTTCGCAGGCGCTGGGCTCGGTGGTGAGCAGCAGGGCCCGGGCGCCCTGGCGGGCGCCGGCCAGGGCGGTCGCGGCGGCGAGCGTGGTGCGGCCCGCGCCGCCGGGGCCGGTGACGAGGACGGTGCGCACGCTCAGAGCTTCTTGGCCTCGTCGGCGGGCGCGGCCTCGTCGGCGGGCGCCGGGTCGGCGTCGGGGCGGCTCTCGACGCGCCGCTTCAGCCCTTCCAGGGCACGCTCGATGATGACCTTCTCGGCCTTGCGCTTGATCATGCCGAGCATCGGGATCTTGACGTCGACGGTGAGCTGGTACGTGACCTCGGTGACGGTGCCGTCCTTCAGTGCGGCGAGGCGGTAGGAACCGTCCAGGGCGCGCAGCATCTGGGACTTGACCAGGGACCAGCTGACCTCGTCGGCGCCGGTCCAGGTGTAGGCGAGGGTGTGGTCGTCCTTGATCGCGCCGGCGTCGAGCAGCAGGCGGACCTGTACGGCGCGGCCCTGGTCGTCCGTGGCGAGCACCTCCGCCTCCTTGACCTCTCCGGTCCACTCCGGGTAGCGGTCAAAGTCGGCGATCACTCCCATCACTTCGGCGGGCGCCGCCTCGATCGTGATGCTAGAGCTGGTGTGTTCGGCCATCGCCGTGACTCCTCCATGCCGATTCGTGCCGGTCCGCCGACGCTCACGCGGTGTCCGCAAGGTGCTGTCTCTGCTGCTGAAGGCTACCGCGCGGGGAAACGGGAGCGGACGCAGCCATACGCAGTCATACGCAGCCGTACGCAGCCGGTGCGCAGACCGGACACGGCCGGCCGGGCCCGCCCGGGCTCACCACGTCAGGGCGAAGGGCCGGCCGGTGGCATTGAAATGGCCGACATTGACGCATTCGGTGTCGCCGATGCGCATCCTGCGGGCGAGCGGCTGGTGGACGTGGCCGAAGAGGGAGTAGCGGGGGCGGGTGGTGCGGATGGCGTCCAACAGGGCGCTGCTGCCGCGTTCGAAGCGGCGGGCGACGGTGTCGTAGCAGAGCTCGGGGACGTCCGGCGGGATGTGGGTGCACAGCACGTCCACCTCGCCGACCGCCTCGATCTTGGCGGCGTACTCCTCGTCGCTGATCTCGTACGGGGTCCGCATGGGGGTGGTGAGGCCGCCGCCGACGAAGCCGAAGACCCGGCCGCCGATCTCCACCCGTTGCCCGTCGAGGACGGTGGTGCCGGGTCCGGCGTATTCGGGCCACAGGCGCGGCATGTCGACGTTGCCGTAGGTGGCGTACGTGGGGGTCGGGAAGGCCGCGAAGAGTTCGGCGTACTGCTTGCGGACCGCGCCCTCGATGACCGCCTCGCGGCTGTGGCCGGCGGCGTCGAGTTCGGCCCAGAGCCGGCGGCCCAGCTCGCGGGCCTCGTCGAAGCGGCGGGCGGTGCGCAGTTCGACGAGGGTGTCGGCGTGCGCGACGCCGAAGAGGTCGGGGAAGATGCCGCGCGAGTGGTCGGCGTAATCGAGGAAGAGCACCAGGTCGCCGAGGCAGACCAGGGCGTCGGCACCGTTCCCGGCCGCCGCCAGGTCCCGGCTGTTGCCGTGAACGTCACTGACCACATGCACGCGCATGGCGTCACCCTAGATCGCCCGCCCTGCGACGGGGAGGGCCCCCTCCGGTTCACCGGGGCCGCGGTTACTTTCGGGTCACCGACCCGCTGGTCTAGTCTGCGCGGAACAGTCCCCATGGCGTGTCCGCAGGCGTGTGACGCATCAAACATCTGGCCGTGACCCCCTATCCCAAAAGCAATACCGGTGGGTAACGTCCGGGCAGTCCAATCCCCCAGCTTGATCATGGACCGCCGCCGGTGTGCACACAGCGTCGTGGCGCCGGCGCTTTTGAGGAGCAGCAGTCTTGCGCGAGTTCAGCCTTCCGGCCCTGTACGAGGTCCCCGCGGACGGCAATCTGACGGATCTCATCCGCCGAAATGCCGCGCAGCACCCGGATGTTGCCGTCATGGGGCGCAAGGTGAACGGCGGGTGGCAGGACGTCACCGCCGCCACCTTCCTCGCCGAGGTCCGCGCCGCCGCCAAGGGCCTGATGGCGTCCGGCATCCGGCCCGGCGACCGGGTGGGGCTGATGTCGCGCACCCGTTACGAGTGGACGCTGCTGGACTTCGCCATCTGGAGCGCCGGCGCGATCACCGTGCCCGTGTACGAGACCAGTTCCGCCGAGCAGATCCAGTGGATCCTCGGCGACTCGGGCGCGGTGGCCTGTCTGGTGGAGACGCCCACCCACGAGGCGACCGTCGAATCGGTCCGCGACCGGCTGCCCGAGCTGGAGAACATCTGGCAGATCGAGCGTGACGCGATCGCCCGGCTGCGGGCCGCCGGCGACGGGATCACCGACGACGAGGTGGACGCCCGCAGCGCCCTCGCCGACGCGGACGCGCCCGCCACGATCGTCTACACCTCCGGTACCACCGGCCGCCCCAAGGGCTGTGTGCTCAGCCACCGCAGCTTCTTCGCCGAGTGCGGCAACGTCGTCGAGCGGCTGCGTCCGCTCTTCCGCACCGGTGACTCCTCGGTCCTGCTCTTCCTGCCCATCGCCCACGTCTTCGGGCGCCTGGTGCAGGTCGCCTCCGTGATGGCCCCGATCAAGCTGGGCCACGCCCCCGACATCAAGAACCTCACCGAGGACCTCGCGTCCTTCCGGCCGACGCTGGTGCTGGGCGTGCCGCGGGTCTTCGAGAAGGTCTACAACTCGGCGCGGGCCAAGGCGCAGGCCGACGGCAAGGGCAAGATCTTCGACAAGGCGGCGGACACCGCGATCGCCTACAGCCGGGCGCTGGACACCCCCGACGGCCCGCCGCTCGGCCTGAAGCTCAAGTACAAGGTCTTCGACCGGCTGGTCTACGGCAAGCTGCGCGCCGTGCTCGGCGGCCGGGCCACCCACGCGATCTCCGGCGGCGCGCCGCTCGGCGAACGGCTGGGCCACTTCTACCGCGGCATCGGCTTCACCGCCCTGGAGGGCTACGGCCTGACGGAGTCGTGCGCGGCCACCGCGTTCAACCCGTGGGACCGCCAGAAGATCGGCACCGTCGGCCAGCCGCTGCCCGGTTCGGTGGTCCGGATCGCCGACGACGGCGAGGTCCTGCTGCACGGCGAGCACCTCTTCACCGAGTACTGGAACAACCCCACGGCCACCGAAGAGGCGCTGTCCGACGGCTGGTTCCACACCGGCGACCTCGGCACCCTCGACGAGGACGGCTATCTGGCCATCACCGGGCGCAAGAAGGAGATCCTGGTGACCGCGGGCGGCAAGAACGTCGCGCCGGCCGTCATCGAGGACCGCATCCGGGCGCACGCCCTGATCGCCGAGTGCATGGTCGTCGGCGACGGCCGGCCGTTCATCGGCGCGCTGATCACCCTCGACGAGGAGTTCCTGCCGCGCTGGGCCCAGGAGCACGGCCACCCGGCCGGCAGCACCCCGGCCGAACTGGCCACCGATCCGGAGCTGCTCGCCGCGGTCCAGCGGGCCGTCGACGACGGCAACGCGGCCGTCTCGCAGGCCGAGTCGGTGCGCAAGTTCCGTATCCTGCCGGCCCAGTTCACCGAGGAGTCGGGCCATGTCACGCCCTCGCTGAAGCTGAAGCGGAACGTGGTCGCGAAGGACTTCGCGGAGGAGATCGAGGCGATCTACCGGGGCTGACGACATCCCTGGTGATCATGGCCGGAATCCGCCGCCGTGGCTGTGTGCCGCGGCGGCGGTTCGCGTAGGGGCGTCCGTACGGCCCCGGCTACAGCAGCTCCTTGAGCCGTTCCGCGAGCAGGTCCCAGCGCCACTTCTCCTCCACCCAGGCGCGCCCGCGCTCGCCCATGGTGCGGCGCAGGGCGGGGTCCTTGAGCAGGGTGACCAGGCGTTCCGCGGTGGGGGTCGGGGAGCCGCCGGGCACCACCCAGCCGGTCTCGCCGTCCAGCACCGCGTCCGGCGCACCGCCGGAGTCGCCCGCCACCACGGGCAGCCCGGTGGCCGAGGCCTCCAGGTAGACGATGCCCAGCCCCTCGACGTCGAGGCCGCCGCGGCGGGTGCGGCAGGGCATCGCGAAGACGTCACCGGCGCCGAAGTGGGCCGGCAGCTCCTCCCACGGCACCGCGCCGGTGAAGCGCACGGATTCCGCCACGCCCTTCTCCCGCGCCAGCGCGCGCAGTTCCTTCTCGTACGGGCCGCCGCCGACGATCAGCAGGACCGCGTCCGGGACGGCGGCGAGGACCGCCGGCATCGCCTCGATGAGGGTGTCCTGGCCCTTGCGGGGCACGAGCCGGGACACGCAGACCACGACCGGGCGGCCGGCCAGTCCGAGCCGGGCCCGCACCGCGTCGCCGCCCGAGCCGGAGTGGAAGGTCTTCTCGTCGACGCCGGGCGGGAGTTGGACCATCCGGGACGCGGCCGCCGGGGTCAGCGCGGCGGCGATCCGGGAGCGGGTGTACTCGCCGAGGTAGGTGAGGGTGTCGGTGCCCTCGCCGATCCGCCGCAGCAGCTGCCGGGCGCCGGGCAGCTGCGCCCAGCCCGCCTCGTGGCCGTGCGTGGTCGCCACGATCCGCCGCGCGCCGGCCTCCCGGAGCGCGGGCGCCATCAGGCCGAGCGGTGCCGCGGCACCGAACCAGACGGAGGAACAGCCGTGTTCGCGCAGCAGGCCGACGGCCCGCCGGGTCACCCTCGGGGTGGGCAGCAGCATCGTCGTACGGTCCCGGACCACCGGGAAGGGCTGGTCGGCGTCGAACGCGGCGGTGGCCGCGATCCCCTCCGCGGTCCGCTTCCAGGTCGAGGCGTAGACGACCACCTGGGTGGGGTCCAGCCGCAGCGCCATGCTGTGCAGGAAGGCCTGGATGCCGCCGGGCCGGGGCGGGAAGTCGTTCGTGACGATCAGGGTCTTGTGCACGAGGCCCGAGGCTACCCGCCGACGGGCGCACGGTGGCCGGGAGGCCCGCCACGCCCGTACCGCGGCGACGCCCCGTGACCGGCCGCCGACGGCATGATGCAGACGACGGCGGACAGGCGGAGGTGGCGATGGACGGCGCCGGCGGGGCGCGCGGGAGGTGGCTCGCGGTCGCGGCCTGGGCGGTGACCCGGGCCGTGCTGCTGCTCTGCGTGCTGAAGGTGCTGGTGCTGCCGGGCCCGGACGTCACCACCGACGTCTCGGTGATCTACCACGGCTGGGCCGAGGTGCTGCGGACCGGCACCTTCCCGCTGGACGACGTGACCTGGCAGTACCCGCCGGCCGCCGCGCTGGCGGTGCTCTCCCCCGGCCTGCTGCCGTTCCTCGGCTACGCCCCGGCGTTCTCCCTGCTGGTCCTGGTCGCGGACGCGGCGACGCTGGCGCTGTTCCTGCGGGCCGGACGACGGCCCGGCCACCGGGCGGCCGGGGCGTGGGCGTGGATCGCGGGCGTCGCCCTGCTGGGCCCGACCGGGTACGCCCGCTACGACCTGATGGTCACCGCGGTCGCGGTCGCGGCGCTGCTCACGGCCGCCCGCCGGCCCCGGGTGGCGGGCGCGCTGATCGCGTTCGGGACGCTGCTGAAGGTGTGGCCGGCGCTGCTGCTGACCGGGGCGGCGCTGCGCGGCCGCCGGGCGCGGGCCCTGTGGCGGAGCGCGGCCGGCACCGGGGCCGGGCTCACCCTGTGCTTCGTGGTGGCCGCACCGGGCGCGACGGCGTTCCTGACCTTCCAGCGCGACCGCGGTACGGAGGTCGAGTCGCTCGGCGGGCTGGTGTTCCACCTCGCCCGCCACTACGGCTGGGACGGCCGGGTGCTGCTGAACTACGGCTCGGTGGAGTTCCTCGGGCCCGGCGTCCCGCTCGTCAGCACCGCCGCGGTCATGCTGAGCGGGGCGGCGCTGGGCTGGCTGGTGCTGTGGCGGACCCGGGCGCGGCGGTTCACCCGGGCGACGCCCGCCGACGCGGCCTTCACCGCCACCCTGCTGTTCACCACCACCAGCCGGGTGATCAGCCCGCAGTACCTGCTGTGGCTGGTGGGGCTGGCCGCGGTGTGCCTGGCCGTCCGCGGCAGCCGGCAGACGCCGGCGGCGGTGCTGGTGCTGCTCGCCACCGGCGTCACGCTGCTGGAGTTCCCGGTCCACTTCGCCGACGTCGTGGCGAGCAACCCCCTCGGCGTCACGCTGCTGGCGGTGCGCAACGGGCTGCTGGTCGCCGCGTCGCTGCTGGCCTGCCGCCGGCTCTGGACCGCCACCGGCGCCGGCCGGCGGGGCACCCGGAGCGGCGGCTCCGGCCTGCGCCGGGCGCCCGCGCCGCGCACCGTCACCGCCCCAGCAGCCGCTTCACATAGGCCCGCCACTGCCGGGTGAACTCCCCCAGACCGACGCCCAGTTGGGTCCGCAGGGCCCGGTCGGTCAGCTCGCTGCGGCCGGCCGCCGGGCGGTGCCCGGCACCGGTGGCCGGGGTCCCCGGACGGGCGGCGGCCCCGGCGGTGGCCACCTCGATCGGCGCGTCCCCGGTCGCCGCCGAGGTGCGCAGCGCGCTGCGTCCCGCCGCCTTGTAGAACGCCAGCAGCTTGGCCTCGCCCCACTTCTCGGCGATCATGCGGCAGGCCAGCCAGCTGCCCTCGTACGCCGTCGCCAGCCGGTCCGCGCCGGCCCGGAAGCCGAAGTCGGCGTCGGTCGGGAGCCGGCCGGGCGGCTTGCCGGCCCGCACCGCGCGGGTCAGCTCGGGCGCGGCGGTGGCGGGCTTGCGGTGCAGCCCGCGGTAGGCGACCCAGTCGGCGAAGCCCTCGGACAACCACAGCGGGGTGGCCGCCGTGGTGACCGTACGGGTGGCGACATGGGTGGTCTCGTGGGTGAGGACGACCTTGCGGCCCAGGTCGTTGAGCTCCTCGTAGGCGTCGGGGTTGACGATCACCCGGTCCGCCGGCGCGTTGGTGGTGACGCCCGCCTCGCCGGTGGTGACCGCCGCGATGCCGGTGTAGCCGGACGGGTCGTCGCTGCCCATCAGCTGCGCCATCCGTTCGACCGAGTCCGGCGCCTCCACCACGACCTTCTCGGACCACCGGCCCTTCCAGGCGGCGGAGACCGCGGGCACCGCCCGGTCCACCCGGCGCGCCAGGTCCGCCAGCCGCGCCGGGTGGGAGGCGCCGCCCAGCACCACGCCGTACCGGCCGCGGACCACCCGTACCGGGCCCTGGTCCCACAGCTGCCGGTTGCCGCTGCGGCCGGCCGGTGCGCCGTCGCGGTCCGAGGAGATCAGCCAGCGGCCGTCCCGCTCGGTGAGGGTGAGGTACTGGACGGCGTTGACCGGCGCGGTGTCGTAGCCCTTGAGGCGGTAGCGCAGCCGGACCTTGGCGGCCAGCCGCTCGCCGCCGTCGCCGGGCGGCAGCGGGAAGGCGTCGGTGGCGTCGAGGTCGTAGTGCCAGTCGGTCACCGGGACGCCTGCGAGGTTGCCGAACACGGCGCGCTGCCGGGCGCGGAAGGCGGTGGCCCGCGGGTCCACGGCGGCCAGGAAGCCGGCCTCGTCGCGCTGCTCGACGGCGTGCGCCCGGCTGTCGAGCATCCGCTGGACGTCCGGGAAGCGGGCCGACGACGAGGGCCCGGGGGCGCAGCCGGCCAGCGGGGCGAGCAGCGCGAGTCCGCTCAGGGCGGCGCAGGCCGCCGCCCCGGCCCGTACCGGCCGTTTCGCCCGCTGGTCCGACATGCGGACGATCGTAGAGCGGGCCCGGCCGGGGCAAAAACGCAGGGAGCGGCGCTCAGGGCCGGGTGACGGCCGAGATCGGCATCATCCCGACCGGGTCGTAGCGCACCCGGGCGCCCGGATAGGGCGCGTGCACGACCTGGCCGTTGCCGACGTACATCCCGACGTGGCTGGCGTCCGAGCGGTAGATGACCAGGTCCCCGGGCCGGATCCGGCCGAGCGGCACCGGGCGCCCGGCGCCGCGCTGGGCCTGTGACGTACGGGGCAGCGAGACGCCGGCCCGGCGGTAGGCCCATTGGGTGAGTCCGGAGCAGTCGAAGGCGCCGGGGCCGGCGCTGCCCCAGGCGTACGGGGAGCCGACCGCGGCACGCACCGCGGCGACGGCCGCGGCGGCCCGCCCGGAGGCCGGCTCCGCCCCGGCCGGGCCGGGCATCGCCTCGGTACGGCCCTCGCTGCGGGCGGCCCGCTTCCAGGCCTCCCGGTCCGCCCGCGGCAGCGCGTTCAGCAGCCGCTGGGCGGTGGCCAGCCTGCGCTGGACGTCCTTCTTGTGGCGGGCGACCTGCGTGCGGCTCGCCTCCAGCTCGGCGAGCTTGGCGGCGGTCTCCCGGCGCTGCTGTTCCAGCGAGCGCTGCGCGGCCCGCAGTTCGTGCAGCCGGTCGGCCTGGTGCCGGCCGATCCGGTCCAGCGCGGAGGCCTTCTCCAGGTAGCTGTCGGGGCGCTCGGAGAGCATCAGCTTCAGGGCCGGGTCCATGCCGCCGGCGCGGTACTGGGCGGCGGCCAGCGCACCGAGCCGGCCGCGCATCCGGTTGACCCGCTCCTGGGCGCGGGCGGTGCGGTCCTGGAGGTCGGCCACCTCGGCGCGCAGCTTCCTGGTCCGGGCGGTCGCGCCGTCGTACTTCTCGGTGGTCCGCTCCGCCTGCGCGTAGAGGGCGTCGACCCGGGCGGTGGCCGTGCTTCGGCCGGCGGCCGGACGGGCGGCGGGATCGGCGGAGGCCTGCGGTGCCGACAGCGCGGCGGCCGCGGTCGCCAGAGCGGCCGACAGAACGGTGACCCCGGCGAGGGTGGCCTGGCCGTGCTGCGGGATACGGCGGTGGGACGCCACGGGAGCCGCACTCCTTCCCCTGTGCAGCCCCTGCCGCCCGGGAGGGCGGTCGGTGACCGGATGCTGCGAGGGCAGACAGTAACGGCGCCGGTCCACACCGACCAAAGACCCCATTTCGTACGCAAAAAGCCGCCCCGCCGGTGACTGTGCAGGTCACCGGCGGGGCGCCGGGTCAGCCGTGGAGGCCACAATTCGCCCGTTCGGGCGGCAGGTTGAGAGGTTTGTGAGGCTTTTCAGACCCGCACACCGGCACATTGGTCACACCGGTGAACAGCAGCCCCGCGCGTGCTCAGACCCGCACGCCGAACGCGAACGGCATGTTGTTGATCGACTCGTAGCGCACCGAGGCACCGGGCTTCGGGGCGTGCAGCACCGTGCCGTTGCCGGCGTAGAGGCCGATGTGGTGCAGATCGCTGTAGAAGAGCACCAGGTCGCCGGGCTTGAGGGCGCTCTCCGAGCCGATCCGGGTACCGGCGTTGGCCTGCTGCTGCGAGGTGCGCGGCAGCGACTGGCCGGCCTGGGCGTAGGCCCAGGAGGTCAGACCCGAGCAGTCGAAGGACGAGGGGCCGGTGGCGCCCCAGACGTAGGGCGAACCGATCTTGGACTGGGCGGCGGCGAGGGCGGCCGCACCGCGCTGCGAAGCCGGCACGTCATCACCGAGGTTGACCCGCTCGTTGCTGCGGTTGGCGCGGTCCTCCTTGGCCTGCATGGCCGCCCGCTCCTTGGCGGTCATGGAGTTGAGCAGCGCCTGCGCCTTGGCGAGCTTGCCCTTGATCTCGTCCTTCTTGTCGCCGAGCGCCTTACGGGTGTCGGCGAGGTCCTTGATCTTGGCCGCGGCCTCGGCGCGCTCCTGGGCGAGCCGGCGCTGCTTCTCCGCGATGACCTTGAGCTGCTCGGCCTGCTTGCCGCTCAACTGGTCGAGGGTGGCGGCCTTTTCGAGGTAGCTGTCCGGGTCACCGGAGAGGAACAGCTGGACCGAGGGGTCGATGGACCCGCTGCGGTACTGGCCGGAGGCGACCGCGCCCACGCTCTTGCGGAGCTGGTTCAGCTCACCCTGACCACGGGCGACCTTGTCCTGGAGGTCGTCGACCTCCTTCTGGAGCTTGTCCTGCTGCTCCTTGACGCCGTCGTACTTCTCGGTGGCCTGCTCCGCCTCGTTGTAGAGCTTGTCGACCTCGGACTTGACGTCCTTCTTCGACTGGTGGGGGTCGGCCTGGGCGACCTGGGACGACAGGGCGACGGCCGCCGCGGCGGTGGCGGTGAGCACGGTGACGCGAGTACGGCTCGGCTGCTTGGGTCGACGGTGGGACGCCACGGGGGCGAGCTCCTTCTTCCTCCAGCCGCCTACCGGGTGGGGGGGGTGAACCCCGGCTCCGCGGGAACGCTGCGGACTCGGCGGTACCTTCACTGTTCATCCCGGTTGGATGATCACCTTAATGAAGGCTCGGGCCCTGACCTTAGTAACCGAGCTGTGATCGCTTCAAATCCTCACGGGAAAAAACTGCGCCACCAGCCCCACTCTTTACCAACATCACACAGGCAGTAAGCGCCAATTGACGCTCAGATACGGATCGGCGGCACAGGTCAAGCGAATTACTTCCGGCCGGAAAGCGCTGCCGGCCCGGCGTCACGTACGGGCAAGTCGCTTGAGCAGCAGGGCCGATGCGACCGGACGGGCGCCGGCCTTGGCCACACCGTCCGCCACTTCGCGGTCCGTGGAGACCACCACGACCGGCCGGCCGGGCGGTTCGGCCCGTACCAGCTGACGAATCAACTCATCGGCCGTTACGCCCGGTTTGCTGAAAAGGACCCTTACGCCCCGCGGTGGCGCGAGCAGCACCGGCGCCGCCAGCTCCGCACCGTCGAAGACACAGGTCATCTCCGCACCGGTCTGCGCGGCCAGCACCGCGAGCCCACCCAGCAGCCGCAGCCGCTGCTTGTCGAGCGGCATGGTCGGATAGCCGGTTTTGGTGACGTTGTACCCGTCCACCACCAAATGCGCCTGCGGCAGCGCCAGAAGCTGGTCCAGCAACGCGGGGTCCATCTCGGACAGCGCCCGCGTCGCGATGTCCTTCGGCGTCATCCGGCCCGGCGCGACCGCCTCGACGGTGTCGGCCGGATGCACACTGGCGGGCGGCAGCGCCAGCTCGCGGCGCAGCCCCTGGGCGGCGTCCAGCACCGTGTCCAGCAGCAGCCGCAGCCGCATGTCCTCGACGCTGCGCCCCTCGCGGGTGGCCCGCCGGCTGGTCTCCAGCGCGGCCTCGGCCTCGGCGATCCGGGCCTTGAGCCGGCGCACCTCGCTGTCCGCCGCGGTCTTCTCCGTCGCCGCCCGGTCCCGCGCGTCGACCAGCGCGGCCTCGGCCTTGCGGACCGCCGCCTCCCCGCGCTTGACGTCGCTGAGCGCACTGCGCAGCTTGCGGCGCAGCGACTCGTTCTCCCGGCGGGCGGCCTCCAGGTCGTCCCGGATCCGCTCGGTCTCCGTACGCGCCTCGCCGCGCGCCTGCGCCAGTTCCTCGCGCAGCCGGGCCAGCTCCCGCTCGGCCTCCGCGCCGGCCCGCTCGTCGCGCGCCCGCTGCGCCTCCTCACCGGCCGCCGCGACCAGCTTCACCCAGCCGTCCGGGCGCAGCACATACGCGGCCGCGGCGACGTCGAGCGGGTCGGCGGCGGCCGGCGGGGTGCCGCTCTCCAGCGCCTCGGCCAGCTCCGGCTGGGCCTCGCGCAGCTTCCCGGCGATCCGCTGCCGGAAGACCGCGTCGCTCTCCAGCGCCGCGGCCATCGCGTTCCCGGCGAACTTCGCCCGACGGGTCGGGGTGAACCGGGCGTACTGCCGCAGCGGCGGCGGGAGTTCGGCGACGGTCAGCGCGCCGAACGACTCCGCGGTGAGCGCCACGACCCGGCGCCGTACGCCCTCGGGCAGCGGTCGGTCGAGCACCTCGTCCGCCGCACCCTCGGGTACGTCATGACGCTCGGCCCCCGGCTCCCCTTCTGGACGGTCCACCACGGCTGCATCGCTCCGATCTCAGGCGCTCGCGCCCGGCCGGTCCACCAATTCGATCTGGTCGACCGCGTTGCACCAGCGGCAGCGCACGGACTCGATGCTCTCACTGAGGACCTCGCGCTCCTCCACCTTGGGCTCGCCGGCCAGATCCAGGTGGACGTACTCCACCACCTTGGCCTGGCGGGTCACATCGAAACGGGTGAGGTTGCCGCACAGCGTGCAGCGCCACCGGGTTTCGGCCGTCGGCAGGGGAACAGCCATCGTGTCGTCCTCTTTCGTGCTCGTCGGTCGTGTGCTGCTGCGCCGTTCACGCGGTGCGCCGTCGGACTGCGGAAGTACGCAAAGTACTGCCTGCAACCCTACGGCCTGATGGGGGGCGGGTGCGGCGCTGCCCGGGACCCGGGACGCGGCGAGGCACTCTGTCCCGATTGCCCGCATTACGCCATGATCACTTCATGACGGCGCCGGCTCCCCCACCCCGTTCTCCCCGCTCTTCTCGTCCTTCATTTCCTTCCCTCGCCCGGCTCTTCTTCCGTACGCCGCGCTCCTCCGGCCCGCTCCCCCGCCCGCCGCATCCGGGCCGGGCCCTGGCCGCGGTGTGCTCCCGGCTGACGAACGTGCTGATCGCCCTGTGCTGTGCGGTCTTCGTGCTCGGCCCCGCCTCGGGCCTGAACCGGACGTACGGCACCGGCGACGCGCTGCTGCGGGCCCAGACCGCGTACTTCGAGCGGTGGGGCGTGGTCCCCGTGGAGCTGTGGAGCGGTTCCCTGCGGGCGCTGATCACCCCGCTCTCCGCGCTGTTCGTGCACGGCAGCTGGCTGCATCTGCTCGGCAACATGCTGTTTCTCTACGTCTTCGGCGGGATGGCCGAGGCGCGGATGGGCCGGCTGCCGTTCGCCGCCTTCTACCTCATCATCGGCTACCTGGCGCTGCACGGCTACGCGGCCGCGCACGCCGCCTCGGCCCAGACGCTGGTGGGAGCCTCCGGCTCGATCGCCGGCATTCTCGGTGCCTTCCTGTACCTCTTCCCCCGGGCCCGGGTCACCAGCGTCTTCCCCTTCCTCTTCTTCCTGCCGCTGCGCTTCCCCGCCTGGGTCGTCCTGCTGTTCTGGTTCTTCCTCCAATGGCAGGCCGCCCAGGACGACCCCAACGGCCCCGGCGTCGCCTACCTCGCCCACGTGATCGGCTTCGCCCTCGGCTTCCTCTACGCATGGCTGCGCTACCGGAGGGATAGTGTGGGGTCCACCAGCGGGAACGTCCGGGCGAATGAGGGAGAGAGCCAGCCGTGATCACGTCGATCGTGCTCATCAAGACCAGCGTGGACCAGATCCCGGAGATCGCCGAGAAGATCGCCGCGCTGGAAGGGGTCAGCGAGGTCTACTCCGTCACCGGCGCGCACGACCTGATCGCGATGGTCCGCGTCGCCAAGCACGACGACCTCGCGGACGTCATCCCCGGCCGCATCAGCAAGATCCCCGGCGTCGCCTCCACGGAGACGCACATCGCCTTCCGCACGTACTCCCAACACGACCTCGAGGCCGCCTTCGCGATCGGCCTCGACGCGTAGCGCTGCGCTTGGCCTGGGCCCCACGTACCTGGCCGTCCCGCCGCGGGGCGCTCGCTTGGCGGTGTCTCCCACGTAGCTGGTTTTCCCGCCACGGGGCTTGCTCGCCGTTGCGCGGTTTGCGGCGCCGCGCACGTAGCTGGCCGTCCCGCCGCGGGGCTCGCTCGCCGTTGCGCTCTGCGGCGCCCCGCACCTAGCTGGCTTTCCCGCCACGGGGCTTGCTCGCCGTTGCGCGCTTTGCGGCGCCGCGTACGTAGCTGGCTTTCCCGCCGCGGGGCTTGCTCGCCGTTGCGCGCTTTGCGGCGCCGCGCACGTAGCTGGCTTTCCCGGCGCGGGGCTTGCTCGCCGTTGCGCGCTTTGCGGCGCCGCGCACGTAGCTGGCTTTCCCGCCGCGGGGCTTGCTCGCCGTTGCGCCTGGCGGCGGGCGTGGTGTTTTCGGGTGCGGTGACAGCCCTACAGACTTCGTCCTCCGGTCTGTCCCCTCCCGTTGGTGGGGGGGTTGGGAGGCCGGTGGGGGTGGGCGTCGTTGTTCCGGGTGCCCGGTGCACTTTCGCGTCGTGGGGTGGGGTGGGTGTCGGGAATACCTCCCCTGCCCGTCGAGTTGAGGCCCTGCAAGGGGCGCTCGCGACCCCTACGGGATCTGTTCGACCGTCCCCTACGGGTCCCAAGGGCCCCTTGCACCCCCAACGCCCGCCCCCACCCACCGCATTCCCATCCCCCAACGGGAGGGGACGGGCCGGAGGGGCCTTGTTCGTGGACGTAAAGCGACAGCAGTCCACGAACAAGGCCCCGGAGGTCCGTCACCGCACCCACAACAAACCCAGCCCGCCGCAGGCGCAACGGCGAACAACACCCGCGGCGGGAAAGACGAGTACGTGCGGGGGCGCCGCAAAGCGCAACGGCGGGACAGCCAGGTACGTGGGGATCAGACGGCGTCAGCCGGCACGCAACGGCCGTTTTCCGTGCGGTAGTTCCAGCGGGCGCCGTCGGAGACGAGTTCCTTGACCGCGTGCAGGAAGCGGTCGACGTGCTCGTCGGGGGTGCCGGCGCCGAAGGAGACCCGGATGGCGTTGAGGGACCTCTGGCCGGGGGCGGCCTCGGGGGCGCCGCACTCGCCGGGGTCCTGCGGGTCGGTGCCCAGCAGGGTGCGGACGAGCGGGTGCGCGCAGAAGAGGCCGTCGCGGACGCCGATGCCGTACTCGGCGGAGAGCGCCGCCGCGAAGTGGGAGCTGTTCCAGCCGTCCACCACGAAGGAGAGCACGCCGACGCGCGGGGCGTCGTCGCCGAAGAGGGACAGCACGCGCACCTCGGGGACCTCTGCCAGCCCCGCGCGGACCCGGGCGATCAGTTCCTGTTCGCGGGCGACGAGCGTGTCGAAGCCCGCCTCGGTGAGCGCCTTGCAGGCGGAGGCGATGGCGTAGGCGCCGATGACGTTGGGCGAGCCGGCCTCGTGCCGGGCGGCCGTGGTGTGCCACTCGACGTCGACGCCGCCGTCCGTACGGCGCGAGACCGTGCGGCTGGCGCCGCCGCCCGCCAGGTACGGGTCGGCGGCCTGGAGCCAGTCGGCGCGGCCGGCCAGGACGCCGGCGCCGAACGGCGCGTACAGCTTGTGGCCGGAGAAGGCGACCCAGTCGACGTCCAGTTCGGCGAGGTCGACGGGGTGGTGCGGGGCGAGCTGCGCGGCGTCGAGGACGATCCGGGCACCGTGCGCATGCGCCGCGGCGGCCAGTTCGCGGACCGGCCACAGCTCGCCGGTGACGTTGGAGGCGCCGGTGACGCAGACCAGGGCCGGGCTGCTCCGCTGCGCTCCGCCTCCGCTCTTCACCGAGTCCCCGGAAGCGGAGCAGGGCTCGCGGTCGGCGAGGGCGCGCTCCAGGGTCGCGACGGCCTGCTCCGGGGTGCGCGGGGCGTCGAGGTAGGTGACCGTCAGGTCGGCGCGCTGTTCCCACGGCAGCAGCGAGGCGTGGTGCTCGGTCTCGAAGACGAACACCCGGGTGTTCTGCGGGAGTACGGCGGCGAGCAGATTGAGCGAGTCGGTGGTGGAGCGGGTGAGAACGACCTGGTCGTCGGGGCGGCAGCCGAGGAATTCGGCGATCGTGCGGCGGCTGTTCTCGAAGAGGTCGGTGGAGAGCTGCGAGAGGTATCCGGCGCCGCGGTGCACGCTGCCGTAGTAGGGGGCGTAGGCGGCCACGTCGTCCCAGACCCGCTGCAGTGCCGGGGCGCTGGCGGCGTAGTCCAGCGCGGCGTAGTCGACCTCGCCGCCGGTCACGAGCGGAACGAGGACGTCCCGGCCGAGGACCGGCAGCGGGGCACAGACGGAACGGTCGGCGGCAACGGCGGAAACGGACATGGCGAACTCCCGTAAGGCGTAAGCGAATTCGCTGCGAGGAAGGGGCGCGTGCGGCGCTTTCGGGTGTGCGCGAGCGCGCGGCGCGGGGCGCAGCGTGAAAGGAAAAAGGGTGCGGAAAAGGGGCCGTTGAGCCCTATCGCATTCGCTGATTCACGGAAGTTCTCCCTCGGGGACCAGGATCCCTGGCGAGGGATCCGCGCTTGCCGCAGACCTCGCTGCCTGCGGCCTGGTCATCACCCGGGGCACCCCGCCACGGAAGGAGGGTTGCCGGACAGCGGGCCGGGGCCTGTGTCGCTGTCACTCGTGACCTGCGCAGCATCATGCCACAAGAGCATTTGGCCGCAAGGGCTCAGTCCATATGACGGACCGAGCCCTGCGTCACACCCTGCGTCACCGGCCGCTCAGGCGTTGCTGGCGGCCACCCAGCGCTCCAGCGCCCGCTTGGCCGCGCCCGAGTCGATCGACGCGGCGGCCTGCTCGATGCCGAGGCGGATGCGGTCGCTCAGCGGGGCGTCCGACGGCTCCAGCGCGACGAGCGCGGCCGCGGAGTTCAGCAGCACCGCGTCGCGTACCGGGCCGGTCTCGCCGTCCAGCAGCCGGCGGGCGACGTCCGCGTTGTACGAGGCGTCCGCGCCGCGCAGCGCCTCGACGGGGACGAGCGGGATGCCGACGTCGCGGGGGTCGAAGGACTCCTCGCGGACCGTGCCGTCCCGCACGATCCAGACCCGGGAGGTGGCCGTCGTGGTCAGTTCGTCGAGGCCGTCGTCGCCGCGGAAGACCAGGGCGGACGAACCGCGCTCGGCGAGCACGCCGGCCAGGATGGGCGCCATGCGGGCGTCCGCGACGCCGGTCGCCTGGGCCTTGACCCGGGCGGGGTTGGTCAGCGGGCCGAGCACGTTGAACGTGGTGCGGATGCCGAGCTGGCCGCGGGCGTTGGCGACGTGCCGGAGGGAGGGGTGGAACTTCACCGCGAAGCAGAAGGTGATGCCGGCCTCCTGGGCCACCTCGGTGACCCGCTGGGGGGTGAGGTCGAGGTTGACGCCGAGCTTCTCCAGGACGTCGGAGGCGCCGCTGGCGGAGGACGCGGCGCGGTTGCCGTGCTTGACGACCTTGGCTCCGGTGCCGGCCACGACGATCGAGGACATCGTGGAGATGTTGACGGTCTTGGCGCCGTCGCCGCCGGTGCCGACGATGTCGACGCTGGGGCCCGGGACCTCGATCAGCCGGGCGTGTGCGTACATCGTCCGGACCAGGCCGGAGATCTCCGCGACGGTCTCGCCCTTGGCGCGCAGGGCCACCGCGAAGCCGGCGATCTGGGCGTCGCTGGCCTCGCCCCGCATGATCTTGTCCATCGCCCAGGCGGTGTCGTCGGCGGTGAGGTCGCGGCCGTCGAGCAGGGCGTTCAGGATGCCCGGCCAGGTGTGGGCCGCCACGCTGTCGCCGCCTACCGGGGTCACAACGTTCATGGTCCACGCTCCTGGTCTGTGTCCTGCTTATGCCGTCACCCTATCGAGAGGGGCGATATGCCGGAGGGCCCCGTCCGGTGCTCGGAACGGGGCCCTCTGGGTGGCGTACTACCTACGGTGCGCTACGAGGCGCGCAAGGGATCAGTGGTGGCCGTGGCCGCTGGTGATCTCCTGGTACTCCTCGACCGTGGGCTTGGGGATGACGTTGTCCTCGCCGTAGTAGCTCTTGGAGAGCTTGGCGCGGAGCTTCTGCGACCGCTTGATCTTGCGGCGGACGCCGTTCTCGTCGACCTCCGGGCCCAGCTCCAGCGGCTCGGGCTGCTCGTGCTGGGTCAGGAAGTGCAGCTGCTCCTGGTCGAGCGGCTCGTGGACCTCGATGAACTCGCCGTGCGGCAGGCGCTTGATGATGCCGGACTCGCGGCCGTGCAGCACCTTGTCCTTGTCGCGCCGCTGCAGACCCAGGCAGATCCGCTTGGTGGCGATGAAGCCCAGCACCGGCCCGACGAAGAACGCGATCCGGACGAACCAGGTGATCGAGTTGATCGACAGGTGGAAGTGGGTCGCCCACAGGTCGTTGCCGCCACCGATCAGCATCACGAAGTACGCGATCAGCCAGGCCACACCGAAGCCGGTGCGGGTGGGCACGTTGCGCGGGCGGTCCAGGATGTGGTGCTCGCGCTTGTCACCGCGGACCCAGGACTCGACGAACGGGTAGACCGCGATGGCGACCAGGACGAGCGGGAAGAGGAGGATCGGGATCAGCACACCGAAGTTGACGGTGTGGCCCCAGAAGTTCCACTCCCAGCCCGGCATGACACGGACCAGGCCCTCGGCGAAGCCCATGTACCAGTCCGGCTGCGCACCAGTGGAGACCTGGTCCGGCCGGTACGGCCCTATGGCCCACACGGGGTTGATGCTGGCGACCGCGGCGATCACCGAGATCACGCCGAAGACCAGGAAGAAGAAGCCTCCGGCCTTGGCCATGTAGACCGGCAGCAGCGGCATGCCGACGACGTTGGTGTTGGTCTTGCCGGCACCCGGGAACTGCGTGTGCTTGTGGTAGAAGACCAGGATCAGGTGCGCCACCAGCAGGCCGAGCATGATGCCCGGAAGCAGCAGCACGTGCACCGTGAAGAACCGCGGGATGATGTCGTGCCCGGGGAACTCGCCGCCGAAGATGAACATCTGCAGGTACGAACCGACCAGCGGCATCGCCAGGATGACGCCCTCGATGAACCGCACACCGGTGCCGGAGAGCAGGTCGTCGGGGAGCGAGTAGCCGGTGAAGCCGGTGAACATGCCGAGCACCAGCAGCAGGAAGCCGAACAGCCAGTTGACCTCGCGCGGCTTGCGGAAGGCGCCGGTGAAGAACACCCGCATCATGTGGACCATCATCGCGGCCAGGAAGACCAGCGCCGCCCAGTGGTGGATCTGGCGGATGAGCAGACCACCCCGGACGTCGAAGCTGATGTCCAGCGTCGACTCGAAGGCCTGGGTCATCCGGATCCCCTGCATGGGCACGTAGGAACCGTGGTAGGTCACCTCGGCCATGCTCGGGTGGAAGAACAGCGTCAGGTAGACACCGGTCAGGATGATGATGATGAAGCTGTAGAGCGCGACCTCACCCAGCATGAAGGACCAGTGGTCCGGGAAGATCTTGCGCATGTTGGACTTGGCGAGGCTGTAGATGCCCAGCCGGCCGTCCGCCCAGTCGGCGATCCGCTCGCCCCGCGGCGCCTGGCCGCGGCGCGTGGTGGTCGCGCTTGTCTCGTTACTCATCCGCGCTCCCAGAAGCTCGGGCCGACGGGCTCCTCGAAACCGCTGGCGGCCTCCAGGAAGCCGTCCTTCACCGTGATGTGCAGCTGCGGCAGGGCGTGTCCGGCCGGACCGAAGATCACCCGACCGCCGTCGGAGAGGTCGAACGTCGACTGGTGGCAGGGGCAGAGCACGTGGTGCGTCTGCTGCTCGTACAGGCTGATCGGGCAACCCACGTGGGTGCAGATCTTCGAGTAGGCCACGATGCCCTCGTGGGACCACGCGAGTTCCTGCTTGTCCTTGATGTTCTGCGGCTGGATCCGCACGAGCATCAGGGCGTCCTTGGCGATCTTCTCGTTGAAGTCCTCCTGGTCCTCCTCCAGGCCCTCGGGCTTGGCGAAGGTCAGGGAGCCGACCGCGATGTCCTCGGGACGCAGCGGGAGGTTGGTGGACTGGTTGACCAGGCGGACGCCCCTCTTCCAGTTCGTCGTGCGCAGCTTCGTGCCGGGCAGCGGCCCGAGGTCACGCAGCAGGACGACACCGGAGAGCGGCACCAGGGCCAGCGCACCGAACATCGTGTTGCGGATCAGCTTGCGGCGGCCGAATCCCGACTCCTCGGCGCCCACCTTGAAGTCCGCCAGGACCTTGGCCTTGACCTCGGGGCTGGCCTCGATCGGGTGGCGGTCGTCGGCGACCTCCACGTCCGACATCAGCGTGCGGGCCCAGTGGACCGCGCCGGCGCCGATGCAGAACAGGGCGGCACCCAGCGTCAGGCCGAGCGCGAAGTTCAGCGCGCTGATGTGGCCGATCGGCCAGATGTAGACGATCTTGTCGATCGGGATGGCCACGTAGGCGGCGATGAAGGCCACCGTGGCAATCATGGACACCAGGAAGAGCAGGGCGACGGTGCGCTCGGAGCGCTTGGCGGCCCGCTCGTCGATGTCCTGCTTGCGGTGCTCGTGGGCCGGCAGGCCCGGGTCGGCGAACGGGTCGCTCGCCGGCGTCACCGCGCCTTCGTGAGCCTCCCGCTCACCGGGCAGGTTTTCTTCTGGCACGTCTTCGTGTCGTCCAGTCTCGCTCATGACTTCTTGGCCTTCGTAGTCCGGGCTGCGACCCAGATGGCGACCGCGACCAGCGCGCCCAGGCCGAAGATGTAGCCGAAGAGACCCTCACTGACCGGACCGAGACCGCCGAGGTCGAGGCCACCGGGGCTCTCGGATTCATCGCCGTTGACGGCGCCGAGGTACGCGATGATGTCCTTCTTGTTCTGCTTGCTCAGCGAGCCGTCACCGAAGGAGGGCATGTTCTGCGGGCCGGTTTCCATGGCCTCGTAGATGTGCTTGGGGTCCACGCCCTCGAGCGTCGGTGCGAACTTGCCGTCGGTGAGGGCGCCGCCCTTACCGGTGAAGTTGTGGCACTGCGCGCAGTTGGTGCGGAACAGCTCGCCGCCCTTGGCGATGTCGGCGCCCTCGGAGTTGTACTGCGACTTCTCCGGGATGGTGGGGCCGGCACCCAGCGACGCGACGTAGGCCGCCAGCTGCTCGCGCTGGGCGTTGTTGTAGATCGGCTTCTTCCGCGGCACCTGGGCGCCGGGCTGCTGGGCCGGCATGCGGCCGGTGCCGACCTGGAAGTCGACGGCTGCGGCGCCGACACCGACCAGGCTCGGGCCGTCGGAGGTGCCCTGACCGCCGGTGCCGTGGCAGCTGGCACAGCCCACGGCGTAGAGCTTCTTGCCCTCCTTGATGGCAAGGGACTGGGCGGTGTCATCGGCCTGAGCCTTGTCCGCCGGCGCGAACGCGGCGTACAGCCCCCCGGTGACCGCCAGCGCGAAGAGTAGGACGACGAGCGCCGCCAGCGGATGGCGCCGTCGTGCGGAGAGCTTTTTCACGGATTACCCCGGTGTCAGGATCTTCTGCGTCGATGCTTTGGCTATGTCTGTCTGATCTGTGGGTCCGGTCGGACCGGTCAGCGGATCAGGTAGATCGTGGCGAAGAGGCCGATCCAGACGACATCGACGAAGTGCCAGTAGTAGGACACGACGATGGCCGCGGTGGCCTGCGTGTGGGTGAACCTCTTGGCCGCGTACGTCCTGCCCAGGACCAGCAGGAAGGCGATCAGACCGCCCGTCACATGCAGTCCGTGGAATCCGGTGGTCAGGTAGAACACCGAGCCGTACGGTCCGGACGAGAGCGAAAGGCCCTCGTGCTTGACCAGCTCGGTGTACTCGAAGACCTGACCGCCGATGAAGATGGCACCCATGATGAAGGTGACCACGAACCAGGCCCGGAGCTTCTTGACGTCGCCGCGCTCGGCCGCGAACACGCCGAGCTGGCAGGTCAGTGAGCTGAGCACCAGGATCGTGGTGTTGGTCGCGGAGAACGGAAGGTTCAGCGCGCTGGCCGATTCCTTCCAATAAGCCTCTCCGGTCACGGATCGAAGGGTGAAGTACATCGCGAAGAGGGCCGCGAAGAACATCAGCTCGGAACTCAGCCAGATGATGGTTCCGACGCTGGTGAGGTTCGGCCGATTGACCGACGGGTGCGCGTGCCCGGTTTCTACTGTCGTTGCTGTCGCCACGACCGACATTATGTCGGTCGCTTATCCCGCCCTCACTCCGGGGGGTGCCGTTCGGTGTGTCAAGGACGTATGGCCTGCTCGTACGGCCCATTTCCGGCGTCGCCCGAAGGGGGGAAGGCCGGCCGCCGGTACGGTACTGCGGCTCGGGCGGGCCCGGCCCTGACGGGCCGTCGGGCAGATCTTCGGCCCTTTCGCCCCCTGCTGCCGGGGCCTGCCGCGGGAGTAGCATCCGGCCCATCAGCCCCACCCGATGCTGTGCCGCTACGAAGAGCGTGGAGGAACGATGCAGGCGACTGCCACGGTGCTGGTCTACAGCGACAACGCGGGCACCCGCGAGCAGGTCCGGCTGGCGGCCGGCCGGCGCCCGGCCGCCGATGCCCCCGAGATCGAGATCCTGGAGTGCGCCACCGCACCGGCGGTCCTCGAAGCCCTGGAGCAGGGCGGCATCGACGTCTGCGTGCTGGACGGCGAGACCGCGCCGGCGGGCGGCATGGGCGTCTGCCGGCAGATCAAGGACGAGATCTTCCGGTGCCCGCCGGTGCTGCTGCTGATCGGCCGCCCGCAGGACGCCTGGCTGGCCACCTGGAGCCGCGCGGACGCCGCGGTGACCCATCCGATCGACCCGGTGGCCTTCGCCGACGCCCTGGCCGGTCTGCTGCGCCGCAGGAACCTCGTACAGGCCTGAGGACGCGGGCCTGGAGGGCCGCTGGGCGCCGTGTGGAGGCCTTCAGATCTTCGGGCGCAGCCGGGCGTCCGAGCCGGGGTCCTGCTGGCGCTCGGCGGCTCCTGTGGTGCTGGAGGCCTTGTTCTTGAGGGCGCTGCCGGCGCGCCATTCCTTCCAGGGCATGTTCCAGTCGCCGAAGCCGTTGTCGAACGGCGTCATGGTGTCGCCGCCGCTGTTGATGACCTTGACGATGTCGCCGACCCGCACGGTGTTGAAGAACCACTGGGCATTGCCGGTGGACATGCCGGTGCAGCCGTGGCTGACGTTCGCCGCGCCCTGTGATCCGACGGACCAGGGCGCGGCGTGCACGTACTCCCCGCTCCAGGTCACCCGGGTGGCCCAGTAGACCGGCAGGTCGTAGGAGTCCGAGCTGCCGGCGGCGATGCCGACGGTGGAGCTGCGCATCCGGACGAAGCTCTCCTTGCCCAGGACGACCTTGACGCCGTTGCGGGTGGAGAAGCCGGGCTTGCCGGTGGTGACCGGGATGGTGTTGATGGACGTGCCGTTGCGCAGCACGGTCATCTGGTGCGCCGCCGCGTCGGTGATGGCTTCCAGGCGGTCGCCGGTGGTGAGCCTGACGGGCTTGGAGGGGCCGCCGTAGAGGCCCTTGGCGATCTTCAGGCCGGCGAGGTTGCTGTGCACCGAGATGGTGGCGTGGGCCGGCCAGTAGACCTTCGGGCGGAAGTGCAGTTTCTTGTCGTCGACCCAGTGCCAGGCGCCCTCGACGCGCGGCATGGAGTCGACCTTCAGGGCGCTTTCGACGATGGCGCGGGCCTTGGGGTCCTTGATGGGCCGGCTCAGCTCGGCGGTGACCGGCTGGCCGACGCCGTATTCGCCGCTCTCGGGGCCGAAGGTGGCGGTCAACTGGCCGTCCGCGTCGGTGGTGTGCACCACCAGTGTCTTGCGGCCGGGCGTGCCGTCGTCCTCCTCGGTGCTGACCCGCACCGTGTAGCGGGTGCCGGCGGCCAGCGGCACGGTGGTGCGCCAGTGCCGGCCGTCGGCGCTCAGTTCGCCGCGTACGAAGCGGCCGGTGGAATCGGTGGCGGTGACGTCCGTGATGCGCGCGTCGTCGTCCTTGACGGAGACCTCGATCGGTTTGTCGGGGTCGGCTTTCTGCTTTCCGTCCGGGGTGTTGGCGGTGATCTGGTCGCCCGCGTCGTAGGGATTGGCGGAGAGCGGTTCCGACGCCGAGCCCCCGCACGCGGCGGTGCTCACCGCGAGGGGCACGAGCAGGAGGCCGCAGCTCAGCACCGTCCGGGTTCGAGGTCTGTGACTCATGCCCCAAAAATATGAAGAATCACCTGCTCCAGCGCGCTGGAGGACTGCAAACGGGTCGCCCCCGCTGCCCCGAACGGGGCGGGCCCGGACACCTTTTGAGGTGTCCGGGCCCGCTGTACGGCGTGTTGCCGTGCTTTTGGCGCCAAAAGCGCCTACTGCGTGCGGTTCTCGCCGCGGTAGTACTCGAAGACCCAGCCGAAGAGGCCGACCAGGATCACCGGGAGCGAGAAGTACAGCAGCCACCAGCCGAAGACGACGCCCAGGAAGGCGAGCGCACCACCGACGGCCAGGGACAGCGGCTGCCAGCTGTGCGGGCTGAAGAAGCCCAGCTCACCGGCGTCGTCGGAGACCTCCGCGTTCTCGTTGTCCTGTGCACCCGCGTCGACCCGCCGGGCCGTGAAGGCCAGGTAGTAGCCGACCATGATGCACAGGCCGAAGGCGAGGAACAGTGCGGTGGTACCCGCGGGCTCCTTCGACCAGACGCCATAGACGATCGCCATGGCCAGGACGAAGACGGAGAGCCAGATGAACATCTTGCCCTGGATCTTCACTTGCCCGCCTCCTTGCCACCGGCGATGGCCTTGTCCTCGTCAGTGCCGTGGCCGTTGTGCAGCGCGTCGAGGGCCGCGATCTCCGGGTGGTGCAGGTCGAACGCCGGGGATTCGGAACGAATGCGCGGCAGGGTGAGGAAGTTGTGCCGCGGCGGCGGGCAGGACGTCGCCCATTCGAGCGAACGGCCGTAGCCCCACGGGTCGTCGACCTCGACCTTCTTGCCGAACTTCGCCGTCTTCCAGACGTTGTAGAGGAACGGCAGGATCGACAGGCCCAGCACGAACGAGCTGATCGTCGAGATGGTGTTCAGCGCCGTGAAGCCGTCGGCCGCGAGGTAGTCCGCGTAGCGCCGCGGCATGCCCTCGGCACCCAGCCAGTGCTGGACGAGGAACGTGCCGTGGAAGCCGATGAACAGCGTCCAGAACGTGATCTTGCCGAGCCGCTCGTCGAGCATCTTGCCGGTGAACTTCGGCCACCAGAAGTGGAAGCCGGAGAACATCGCGAAGACGACCGTTCCGAAGACGACGTAGTGGAAGTGCGCCACGACGAAGTACGAGTCGGAGATGTGGAAGTCCATCGGCGGCGAGGCCAGGATGACACCGGTCAGACCACCGAAGGTGAAGGTGATCAGGAAGCCGACCGCCCAGAGCATCGGCGTCTCGAAGGACAGCGAGCCCTTCCACATCGTGCCGATCCAGTTGAAGAACTTCACACCGGTCGGAACGGCGATGAGGAACGTCATGAAGGAGAAGAACGGCAGCAGCACGCCACCGGTGACGTACATGTGGTGCGCCCACACCGTGACCGAAAGGCCGGCGATCGAAATGGTCGCCGCGATCAGACCGATGTAACCGAACATCGGCTTCCGGGAGAACACCGGAATGACCTCGGAAATGATGCCGAAGAACGGCAGCGCGATGATGTACACCTCTGGATGGCCGAAGAACCAGAAGAGGTGCTGCCAGAGCAATGCCCCGCCATTTGCGGCGTCGAATACATGGGCACCGAATTTACGGTCCGCCTCCAGGGCGAACAGCGCGGCGGCCAGGACCGGGAAGGCCAGCAGGACCAGCACACCGGTCAGCAGCACGTTCCAGGTGAAGATCGGCATCCGGAACATCGTCATGCCAGGCGCACGCATGCAGATGATCGTGGTGATGAAGTTGACCGAACCGAGGATGGTGCCGAAGCCGGAGAAGGCCAGACCCATGATCCACATGTCGGCGCCGACACCCGGCGAGCGGACCGCGTCCGACAGCGGGGAGTAGGCGAACCAGCCGAAGTCGGCGGCACCCTGCGGGGTGAGGAAGCCGGCCACCGCGATCAGCGAGCCGAAGAGGTACAGCCAGTACGCGAACATGTTCAGCCGCGGGAACGCCACGTCGGGCGCGCCGATCTGCAGCGGCATGATCCAGTTCGCGAATCCGGCGAACAGCGGCGTCGCGAACATCAGCAGCATGATCGTGCCGTGCATCGTGAACGCCTGGTTGAACTGCTCGTTCGACATGATCTGCGTACCCGGGCGGGCCAGTTCGGCGCGCATGAGGAGCGCCATCAGGCCGCCGACGCAGAAGAACGCGAACGACGTGACCAGGTACATCGTGCCGATGGTCTTGTGGTCAGTGGTCGTCAGCCACTTCACGGCAGCGATACCGGGTTGCTTCTTGCGGACGGGCGGGGCAGCCGGAGCCGTATCGGCGGCGGCACCCTGAGGTTCGTTGAGGATGCTCACTGGTTCTTCGTCTCCGCATTCCTGGCGTGATCCGTCTGCTTGATGCCCGACGGCAGGTATCCGGTCTGGCCCTTCTTCGCCAGGTCCTTCAGGTGCGCCCGGTACCGCTCAGGGGACACGACCTTGACGTTGAAGAGCATCCGGGAGTGGTCGACGCCGCAGAGCTCGGCGCACTTGCCCATGAAGGTGCCCTCCTTGTTGGGAGTCACCTCGAAGACGTTGGTGTGGCCCGGGATGACGTCCTGCTTCATCAGGAACGGCACCACCCAGAAGGAGTGGATGACGTCACGAGAGGTCAGCACGAACTGGACCGTCTCGCCCTTCGGCAACCACAGGGTCGGGCCCGGGTTGCCGGTCTGCGGGTTGCGCTCGCCCGGGGTGCCGGTGTCGTAGACACCGTCAGCACCGGCCGGCGCGGTCTTCTTCCACTTGTCCGGGATCGCGGAGAGCGCGCTGGAGTTGATGTTGGTGGTCGACTTGTTGCCGTCCACGTTCTCCAGGTAGTTGAACGCCCAGCTCCACTGGAAGCCCACCACGTTGACGACGTGGTCCGGCTTCTTGGAGGTCTTCAGGAGCGCGCTCTCATCACGCGCGGTGAAGTAGAACAGCACCGCGATGATGATGAAGGGGACGATGGTGTACAACGCCTCGATCGGCATGTTGTACCGGGTCTGCGCGGGGACCTCCACCTTGGTCCTGCTGCGGCGGTGGAAGATCACGCTCCAAATGATCAGGCCCCACACCAGCACGCCCGTTGCGAGGGCGGCGGCCCAGGAGCCCTGCCAAAGAGAGAGGATCCGCGGCGCCTCGTCGGTGACGGGCGTTGGCATGCCGAGGCGGGGGAAGTCCTTGTATGTGCAACCTGTAGCGGTCGCCAGGACCAGGCCCGCAGCAAGCACCTGCGGCAGCTTCCGCCGCATCGGGCGCCGCGACGAGCGGTCGGAGCCGTTGGGACTCACGTAGCGCCTTCCCGAGAGTCTCGCCCGCGCGGTCGGCTGCGGCCTTACTCGCTGGTCGGTCGCCGCCCTGCGTCGGGCAGGGGTTTGGATGTTTATGCGGACCAAACCCTACTGGACGCTATTTGGGGTCGCGCGGGGAGGGTGCCCAACGCGCCGCGAGCCACCCCTAAGGGGTGGCCGGGCCCGCCGCGGGTCGCCTCCGGCAGACCCGATTACCCGCTCCCACCTGGGATCTGACGGCTTGCCCGGCCCCGGCCCGCGGGCGGGTGGAACGGACCACTCCGGTGGGCCCACCGCCGACCGCCGCCCGGGGGACTAACGTCGGGTACGTGCCCTACTTCGACGCCGCGTCCGCCGCTCCCCTCCATCCCGTCGCCCGTGAGGCGCTGCTCGCCTCGCTCGACGAGGGCTGGGCCGACCCGGCGCGGCTCTACCGCGAGGGCCGGCGCGGCCGGCTGCTGCTGGACGCCGCGCGGGAGGCCGCGGCCGAGGCCGTCGGCTGCCGCCCGGACGAACTGGTTTTCACCCCTTCGGGTACCCAGGCGGTGCACGCCGGGGTGGCCGGTGCGCTGGCCGGCCGGCGCCGGGCCGGCCGCCGGCTGCTGCACTCCGCCGTCGAGCACTCCTCGGTCCTGCACGCCGCGGAGGTCCACGCCGCGGCCGGCGGCACCGTCGCGGAGCTGGCCGTGGACCGTACGGGCCGGGTGGCCGCCGGGGACGTCGCGGCCGCGCTCACCCCGGACACCGCGCTGGTCGCCCTGCAGTCCGCCAACCACGAGGTGGGCACCGAGCAGCCGGTCGAGGAGGTGGCCGAGCTGTGCCAGGAGGCCGGGGTGCCGCTGCTGGTGGACGCGGCGCAGTCGCTGGCGTGGGGGCCGGTGCCCGGCGCCTGGTCGCTGCTGGCGGCCAGTGCCCACAAGTGGGGCGGCCCGCCCGGCGTCGGGCTCCTCGCGGTCCGTAAGGGCACCCGGTTCGCGCCCCAGGGGCCGCGGGACGAGCGGGAGGCCGGCCGGAGCGCCGGTTTCGAGAACATCCCGGCGGTGGTCGCGGCCGCGGCCGCGCTGCGCGCGCTGCGGTCCGGGCCGGCGGCCGACACCGAGGCCGCCCGGCTGCGGGAGCTGGTGGACCGGATCCGCACCCGGGTGCCGGAGCTGGTCCCGGACGTGGAGGTGGTCGGCGATCCGGTGCACCGCCTCCCCCACCTCGTCACCTTCTCCTGTCTCTATGTCGACGGGGAGACCCTGCTGCACGAGCTCGACCGGGCCGGCTTTTCCGTCTCGTCCGGATCGTCCTGTACGTCCAGCACCCTGACGCCGAGCCATGTGCTGCGCGCGATGGGGGTGCTGTCCGAGGGGAACGTCCGGGTCTCGCTGCCGTACGGCACGGCCGAGGCCGACGTGGAGCGGTTCCTGGAGCTGCTGCCGGGGGTCGTGCGGTCGGTGCGGGAGCGGCTGGGGGTGCGGGCGGCGGAGCCGGTGGCCGCAGCGGCGGCCACGGCAGGGGCCGCGCCGCAGGAGCCTTCACCGGCCGTCGCGGCGGAGCCTGCCGGGGCCGCCGCGGAAGAGGCCGCGGGGGAAGCGGAGCCCGCCGGCCTGGTCGTCGATTCGCTCGGGCGGCGCTGTCCCATCCCGGTCATCGAGCTGGCGAAGGCCATCGGGCAGGTGCCGGTCGGCGGGACGGTGACGGTGCTCTCCGACGACGAGGCCGCCCGGCAGGACATCCCCGCCTGGTGCGGGATGCGCGACCAGGAGTACGTGGGAGAGCGGGCAGCCGAACGCGGCGCCGCGTATGTGGTGCGGCGCCGCGTCTGACGTGCGGAAACGGGCCGGGCGCGGGAACCGCCCGGCCCGGCCGGTCAGGCAGCCAGGTGCTGCTGGACCTCGGCCGCGGCCTCGTGGCCGTACGCCTTGGTGAAGCGGTCCATGAAGTGGCTGCGGTGCAGCTCGTACTCCTGGGTGCCGACGGTCTCGATGACCAGGGTGGCGAGCATGCAGCCGATCTGGGCGGCGCGCTCCAGGCTGACGCCCCAGGCCAGGCCGGACAGGAAGCCGGCACGGAAGGCGTCGCCGACGCCGGTGGGGTCGGCCTTGGTCTTCTCCTCGGGGACGCCGACCTCGATGGCGGGCTCGCCGACCCGCTCGATGCGGACGCCGTTGGAGCCGAGGGTGGTGATCCGGGTGCCGACCTTCGCCAGGATCTCGTCGGCGGTCCAGCCGGTCTTGGACTCGATGAGGCCCTTCTCGTACTCGTTGGAGAAGAGGTAGGCCGCGCCCTCCATGAGGTTGCGGATGCCCTCGCCGTCCATCCGGGCGATCTGCTGCGAGAAGTCCGCGGCGAACGGGATTCCACGGCTGCGGCACTCCTCGGTGTGCCGGATCATCGCCTCCGGGTCGTCCGCGCCGATCAGGACCAGGTCCAGGCCGCCGACCCGCTCGGCGACGTGCTGCAGTTCGATCAGCCGGGCCTCGCTCATCGCGCCGGTGTAGAAGGAGCCGATCTGGTTGTGGTCGGCGTCGGTGGTGCACACGAAGCGGGCGGTGTGCAGGACCTCGGAGATGCGCACGGAGCGGGTGTCCACGCCGTGGCGGTCGAGCCAGGCGCGGTACTCCTCGAAGTCGGTGCCCGCGGCGCCGACCAGGACCGGCCGGATGCCGAGCTGGCCCATGCCGAAGCAGATGTTGGGGGCGACGCCGCCCCGGCGGACATCGAGCTGGTCGACCAGGAAGGAGAGGGAGACCGTATGCAGCTGGTCGGCCACGAGCTGGTCGGCGAAGCGGCCGGGGAAGGTCATCAGGTGGTCGGTGGCGATGGAGCCGGTGACTGCGATACGCACGACGGGTCTGCTCCTGTGGGGACGGCGTGAGGGGCGGCGGACGGGGAAACGGTACCGGTCGGGAGGGTGCCCCGCCGGTCATCCAGGACAGCTGGCAGCCGGTGGCCGCGCAAACCCTCCCATAGTAGATCCGCCCGGCCGGGCCGCCGGCCGCGGGCGCCGGGGAACCGGATCCGGCCCGGGTCCGTCCCATCGGCGTCCCCCACTACAGGCGGGCAGGCAGGTCAGAAGTTCAGCGGAGCTGAAGGAGCGATGCGGTGAACGCCGAGGACACCCCTGACACCACCGATCCCAAGGAGCGCACGCGCCGCACCCGGCTCGTGGTCGCCTCGATGGCCGCCGCGGTACTGGTGGCCGGGGGCGGCGCGGCGTACTGGGCCTCGTCCGCGTCCGACGGTGCCGGCTCCGGGCCGGGCTCCGGGCACGGCAATCCGCCGCCGCTGGCGCTCGACGGCTATTCGGGCGGCTCGATAGCGGCCGGGGAGCCCAACCCGCAGGGAGCGAAGTACCGGGCCGTGGCGAAGCTGCCGGGCGGGCCGGGGTCGGCCCCGGTGTACCGCCCGAAGGGCGAGGTCGCCCGGGAGACGGTGGAACGGCTGGCGAAGGCGCTGGATGTGGCCGGAAAGGTCAGGTCGGAGGGCAGCACCTGGAAGGTCGGTGAGGTCACCCCGGACTCCCGCGGGCCGATCCTCCAGGTGACCAAGAGCGGCTCGGGTTCCTGGACGTTCTCCAAGTACGGCACGCCGGGCGGTACGAACTGCGCGCTGCCCGCCTCCCCCAAGGGCAGGACCGGCCAGGAGCGGCCCGGTGGCGGCGGCCCGTCGAGCCGGCCCGGCTGTCCCTCGTACCGCGGTGGCGGGGACCTCGCGACACAGGACGACGGCAGCGGCGCGGGCGCGGTGTCGCCGGAGAAGGCGAAGCGGGCGGTGCGGCCGGTGCTGACGGCGCTCGGCCAGGGGGACGCCGCGGTCGACGCGAGCGGGCTGTCCGGCGCGGTGCGGATCGTCACCGCCAACCCGGTGCTCGGCGGGCTGCCGACGTACGGCTGGCAGAGCGATCTGCAGGTCGGCTCGGACGGTCAAGTGGTCGGCGGCAGCGGGCAGTTGGCGAAGCCGGTCAAGGGCGCGGTGTACCCCGTGCTGAACGCGGACAAGACGCTCGCGCGGCTGAACTCGGGCGACGGCCGCAAGCCCGCCCCCTGCCCCTCGACGCCCGGCCGCAACGGCGGATCGGACGGCAAGGGCGACCAGATCGCGCCCTGCGAGCCGGCGCCGACCAAGGGCCAGCAGCCGGCCGAGGTGACCGGCGCGGTCTTCGGGCTCGCGGTGCAGTACGTGGACGGCGGCCAGGCGCTGGTGCCGTCGTGGCTGTTCAAGGTCCGCCAGCCGGGCACCGGCAACGGCCCGGACGCCACCACGACGACGGTGACGCATCCGGCCGTGGACCCGAAGTACCTGGCCCACAAGGAGCCCACGCCCAAGCCGCCGTCCGGGAAGCCGGGCGTGATGGCGCTGGAGTCGTACGACGTCGGGGACGGCGGCCGGAAGCTGACCGTGCACTTCTGGGGCGGGGTGTGCAGCGTCTACTCGGTGAGCGTCGAGGAGTCGGCCACGGCCGTGAAGACGAAGGTCACCGCCCGGGACAAGAAGCCGGGGCAGATCTGCGTGAAGATCGCCCGGGAGTTCACCAAGACCGTGGAGCTGCAGAAGCCGCTGGACGGCCGGAAGGTGATCGACGTGTCGACCGGTGAGTCCGTGCCGAAGCGGTGAGCCCGCGCCGGACGCGGTGACGGCATAGACGAAGGCGGCGCCCCCGAGGGGACGCCGCCTTCGTGCGCTACTGCCCGATGCTCCGCGCGGGAGCGGACTCCTTAGCTGAAGGAGTCGCCGCAGGCGCAGGAGCCCGTGGCGTTCGGGTTGTCGATCGTGAAGCCCTGCTTCTCGATGGTGTCGACGAAGTCGATGGAGGCACCGCCGAGGTAGGGGGCGCTCATCCGGTCCGTGACGACCTTGACGCCGTCGAAGTCCTTCACGACGTCGCCGTCGAGCGAACGCTCGTCGAAGAAGAGCTGGTAGCGCAGACCGGAGCAGCCACCGGGCTGAACGGCCACCCGCAGCGCGAGGTCGTCCCGGCCCTCCTGCTCCAGCAGGCTCTTGACCTTCGACGCGGCCGCGTCGGACAGGATGATGCCGTCGCTGACGGTGGTCTTCTCGTCCTGCACGCTCATCTACATCTCTCCCGGGTTGTACGGACCGCTTGTCATCGGATGCCACAAGCTGCAACCGGCGACGCCCCGGAATTCATTCCGGCTGGGCGTTGTCTCTTTTCATGCTCGCACACCGGCCGCCGGGAACCGGTGGCCTACCGCACACGGCGGGGTGCTGATGCGTCACATCGACACTATGGCCATCGTCAAAGTGACGTGAAGCAGCTATGATAGATAGCGTCAAATAGACGAAAAGGCATGCACCCGCAAAAAGGCGCGTGCCTCAGAGTTGTCTGCAGAGAAGAGAGGGTGCGTGTCGTGACCACCGCCCAGCCCCTGGACGTCCAGCCGACCCCGCTCGCGCTGCTCCTCCTCGGCCGTGAGGCCGACCCGAAGAGCGAGCGCGGCGTGGAGTGCCCCGGTGATCTGCCGGCCCCGTCGGACCCCGACCTCGTCGAGCGCGCCCGCGCGGCCAAGGCGAAGCTCGGGGACAAGGTCTTCGTCCTCGGGCACCACTACCAGCGCGACGAGGTCATCGAGTTCGCCGATGTGACCGGCGACTCCTTCAAGCTCGCGCGGGACGCCGCCGCCCGGCCGGACGCCGAGTACATCGTCTTCTGCGGTGTGCACTTCATGGCCGAGTCGGCCGACATCCTCACCGGTGACGACCAGCAGGTCATCCTCCCCGACCTGGCCGCGGGCTGCTCGATGGCCGACATGGCGACCGCCGAGCAGGTCGCCGAGTGCTGGGACGTGCTCACCGAGGCCGGCATCGCCGAGCAGGTCGTGCCGGTCTCGTACATGAACTCCTCCGCCGACATCAAGGCCTTCACCGGCAAGCACGGCGGCACGATCTGCACCTCCTCCAACGCCAAGCGGGCGCTGGACTGGGCCTTCGAGCAGGGTGAGAAGGTGCTGTTCCTGCCCGACCAGCACCTCGGCCGGAACACCGCGGTCCGGGACATGGGCATGTCCCTGGACGACTGCGTGGTCTACAACCCGCACAAGCCGAACGGCGGCCTGACCGTCGAGCAGCTGCGGGGCGCGAAGATGATCCTGTGGCGCGGCCACTGCTCGGTGCACGGCCGGTTCTCGCTGGACTCGGTCAACGACGTGCGCGAGCGCATCCCCGGCGTGAACGTCCTGGTCCACCCCGAGTGCAAGCACGAGGTCGTGGCGGCGGCGGACTACGTCGGCTCGACGGAGTACATCATCAAGGCGCTGGAGGCCGCACCGCGCGGCTCGAAGTGGGCCATCGGTACGGAGCTGAACCTGGTCCGCCGCCTGGCGAACCGTTTCGCCTCCGAGGACAAGGAGATCGTCTTCCTCGACAAGACGGTCTGCTTCTGCTCGACGATGAACCGCATCGACCTCCCCCACCTGGTGTGGGCCCTGGAGTCGCTGGCGGCCGGCAAGGTCGTCAACCGCATCCAGGTCGACAAGGAGACCGAGAGCTTCGCGAAGCTGGCGCTGGAGCGGATGCTGGCGCTTCCGTAGGGGCGGTGGCCGGCGGCCGGCGACTTCGGGGGCACGCCGGCCTCCCCCGGCCCTCTCCTGCCCCTCCGGCTATTCCAGCGTCCACCGCACCTTGTCGGTGTCCTTGATCGCGGTGGCACAGGGGCTGGTCGTGATCTTGGTGTCGTTCACGTACGCGTTCCACTTCTTGGTGCCGTCGGCGGCGTCCCCGTGGATGCTGTCGACGACGAAGTCCTTCGTGGCGGCGTCCCAGTGCGCCCGCAGGCCGAAGTGGTACTCGTCGATGGCGTCGACCAGCGCGGTGAACGGTGTGGGAGCGTCCCCGGCCGCCGCGCAGTAGTGGCCGTCGATGGTGCGCGCGGTCGTCCAGACGATGCCGACGCTGGCGGTGAAGAGCCCGCCGGTGATCGCCACCCGTACGCCGGCGAGGGGCCCGGCCGCGGGGCGGGCCGCGGCGGCGGGCACGGCGACGGCGGGCGGGGCGAGGGCGGGCCCGAGCGCGAAGGTGAGCGCACAGGCGAGCCCGGCGGCGGGCACGAGGGCGGCCTTGCCGGTCGGCGCGGAGAGCACGGGCGACCTGCCTTTCGCGTTCTGTCGTCGCTTTGTCATCTTTTCACTTAAGCACGCACAGCTACATTTACATCACTCTTCGCATTCCGCGAGCCGATCGCCCCGGCTTACGGCGATTCGGACGACGTCCCGCAGCGCGAGCCGCAGCACCCTGGATTCCGCGGTGGGCTCGTCGAGCAGCAGCTCGGCCGCGGCGAGCATCTGCTCCTCGATGTCGTCGGCGAGCACGGAGAGCCGGCTCCCCGGATCGTCGGCCCGCAGATAACAGGACTGACCACCTGGCCCCGTCCACGGCAACAACCGCCATGACGAACCCTCGAACATATGACCTACTTTCGCTGAGTTGGTCGGCTGATTACGGTGTGTATCGACATGGTTGCCGAGTGAGGCGAGCTCTCAACAGGGGCCTTGCGTCCACCTGTTGAGCGTGGGACGACGGAGAGACGAGACGCCATGAAGTTCACGCCCAAGGAACTGACCCCGTACCTGTCCGCCCGGCACTACTTCGGGTCGGAGCAGCGCCGGCACCGCGAGCTGGCGAGACTGTCGCTGGTGCAGCTGGCGGACATCGTGAACTTCAGCAAGAGCACGTTGGGGCGGGTGGAGGTCGCCGAGTTGCTGCCCCCGCCGGAGCTTCCGGCCGCGCTGGACGCGGCGTTCGGCACGGACAAGCACTTCCACGGGCTGTACCAGCTCGCCCGGAAGGAGTCGCATCCCGACCAGTTCCGCAGGCTCATGGACCTCGAAGCGGAGGCAGAGGTCATCGAAGCCTTCGCGACGCTCATCATGCCCGGATTGCTGCAGACGGCGGACTATGCCCGCACCCTGCTCAGCCAGCCTGCCGGAGTGACACCGGAGCTGATCGAGGAACGCGTACAGGTTCGCCTCGGCCGCCAGGAGCGCCTGCGCTCCTCAACGCCTCCGCGCTATTGGGCCATTCTCGACGAGGCCATCCTCTACCGGCCGGTCGGTGGCCCCAGGGTCATGCACGACCAGCTCAAGGCCCTGCTTCCGCTGATCGATACGCCGACCACCAAGATCCAGGTGCTTCCCTTCGCGCACGGTGGATACGAGCTGATGGACGGCCCCACGCTGCTCCTGAGGCTGCCGGGCGGAAAGGTCGCGGCGTACGACGAATACCGGGGCCGTGGCCACCTGATGGAGGACCCTGGAGAAGTGAACCGGCGCTGGGCGAGCTACGACGCGCTCCGGGCGTACGCTCTTCCCCCACAGGACTCAGCAGACCTGATCCGGCATGCGATGAAGGGGTATGAGCAATGCGCAGCAGCGCCGAACTGAGCAACGCCATCTGGCGCAAGAGCACCTACAGCAACAACGCCGCCGGCGACTGCATCGAGATTGCTGACAACATCCCCGGCCTCGTCCCCGTCCGGGACAGCAAGGACCCCGGCGGCCCCGCCATATGCATCGGCGAGGCCGCGTGGGCCGCGTTCGTCGGGATGGTCAAGGACGGGTCGTCCCTGGGCGGTTAGTGGGACGGGACGGGTGAGAGGTCGATCGGCTGGCCGGGCTCCAGGCCGGCCAGCCGTAGGTTTTCCTCGACCGTGGGGCCGACGGTGTCGAACTGGGACTGCTCCAGTTCGAAGGTGGGGCTGGCGTAGAGGCCCCGGGCGGCCAGTTTCGGGTCGGGGTGCGGGTTGCGGTAGAGCTGCTCGGAGCGGTCGCGGAGTTCCAGCATGGTGGGGATCGCGAGGGCCATCGCGCGCGGAGTGCCGTTGAACGCCGTGTGGAGGTAGCGCAGCAGCGCCGCGTAACGGGTGTTGAAGGCGACCGCCTGCTCGTGGACCGCGCTGGTCGTGGCGTACTTCCGGTAGTCGGCGATCTTGGAGTCGCCGTGGATGGGGTACGCGTCGTCCCAGGTGACGTCGATCAGGGGGCCGCTGGGTGGGTCGGCGGGGGTGTCGTGGGGGCCGTAACTGCGGCCGGTGTAGATCTCGTTGAAGCGGAAGTAGTGGGCGAGCTGGCGCTGTTCGCCGAAGATCAGGTCGTCGCTGTCCCAGATCGTGCCGTCGGTGCCCTCGCCCTGCTCGCTGATCACCCGGATGGCCAGCTGGGCCGACTTCAGGTCGTGGACGGCGAAGACCTCGCCGCCGGAGTTGTAGAAGTCGTCCGGGCCGACCTGGCGGGTGGCGGGGCCGGTGAAGACCGCGGCCTCGCCCTGTTCCTTGACGAGGTGCTCCAGGCCCTGGCGGATGGCGTCGTAGAACTGGCCGATCGACGTCCAGCCGTCGCCCGGCTTGGGCTTGGGGGCCAGCTTGCGGGGCGTTTCGATGGTGAGGAACGTGCGGAGGGCCGCGGGTGAGAAGTGCTGGAGGCCGATGAGGGGCAGTCGGTCGCTGCTGAAGGGGAGTTTGGCGGGGTACTTGGCGACGAACCGGGAGTGGCCGACGTCCGGGGTGCCGCCGACCGCGTTGAGGAGGTTCGCGGCGAGCGTCATATGGAGCATTTCCTCCAACAGGACGCTGCGGATGGTGAAGTGGGCGGGGCGGTTGGTGCCGGAGTGGATCGAGTACATGCCGGTCATGTAGACCGGGATGGTGAGGTGTTCCACCTCCAGGGCCGCCTGGAGGTACGCGCGCAGGGTCTTCAGGTCCTTGGGGATGCCGAATCCCTGGGCGTCCAGGGCGAGGGCGGTGATCACGCGGTCACCTTCTCCTTCTCCGGGGTCTCCGGCCGTTCCGTGCTCGTCCCCTCCGGGGTGCGGACGTTCACCGGGCGGCGGGCGGCCGCGAGGTCGCGGTGGATCTGGGCGGCGCTGCGCAGGGCCAGCGCCAGCATCGTGAGCGTGGGGTTGCTGGTGCCGATCGACGGCATGCTGCCGCAGCCGATGGCGTAGAGGTTGGGGTGGTCGTGGGTGCGCTGGTCGGCGTTGACCACGGACGTCTTGGGGTCGGTGCCCATGATGTGGGTGCCGGCTCCGTGGCCGGCGCCGCTGTAGGCGAGGTCCAGGGTCTGCCCGTCGACCGTGTGGACGAAGTGGCCGAGGGGCGGGACGCCGTCGTGCGGGGCGTGGTCGGTGTAGTCGGTGGCGCCGAGCCGCGCGAAGATCTCCTGGGCGACGAGGCGGGCGGCGAACAGGCCGGTGCGTACGTGGTCGTCGAGGTTGTAGGTGAGGATCGGCCGGGGGTTGCCCATCGCGTCGCGGTGGCGGGCGGGGTCGATGGTGACGCGGTTGCCGGGGTCGGCGGACTGCTCGACGGCGATCTGCAGTTGCAGCTGGCGGCCGATGGAGCTGCCGAGCAGCCGGCGCAGTTCGGGGCCGAAGACGCCGTCGGGCCGGACGTTGCCGGCCTTGTCGCCGCCGAGGCCGAGCGCGGTGGCGACGTTGCTCATGGGCGCGCCGGTGGCCCAGCCCCAGCCCCAGTTGCCGATCTCGATGCGGAACGGGGCGCGGGTGCGGCGCCCGGGGCCGCCGCGGAAGACCTCCCAGCCGGAGGTGTGGCCCGGGCCGCGGAACGGCCCGACCGGCCCGCCGGCCTCGGGGGCGAGCGCCCAGTTGAGGATCGTGGGGTGGTCCATCAGGTTGCGGCCGACCTGCCCGCTGGCGTTGGCGAGGCCGGAGAAGAGCAGCAGCCGGGCGTTCTCGATGGCGTGCGCGGCGAGTACCACCACGTCCGCCTCGGCCAGGTAGGAGCGGCTGGCCGGGGAGGCGGGGTCGGTGTAGGTGCGGTATTCGACTCCGGTCACGGTGCCGGCCGAGGTGGCCCGGACCCGGGTGACCACGCACCGGGTGGCCAGGGTGACGGACGGCGGCCAGGCGGCCTGGAGGCGCAGCGGATGGGATTTGGCCTGGACCGGACAGATGGGGACGCAGCTGGCGTTGCCCACGCAGCGCTCGCCGTAGTTGGGCAGGCCGACGGCGCCCTCGATGCGGTACGGGTCTTGGTAGGCGGGGTTCGGGGTGGAGTTGCGGGCCTGGGGCAGGCCGAACGTCCGCAGGGTGTACGGGAGTTGAGCCACCGTGTCGTCGATGACCGCGTCCGCCAGGCGGGCGTCGCAGTACTGGTCGATATAGCTCTGCGGGATGTGGTGCATCGGGTACTCGTAGGCGGGGTCGGTGACCACGCCGAGTTCCTTCTGCTCCTGGGCGTGGCCGGCGACGCCGAGTTCCCGCTCGGCCTCGGCGTACCAGGGCTGGAGGTCCTCGGCGGTGAGCGGCCAGTCCAGGCCGTAGGAGTAGCTGCTGTGGGTGGCGAAGTCGTCCGGGAGCATCCGGGGGACGGCGCCGAGCCAGTGCATGGCGGCGCCGCCCAGCTCCCGCAAGTAGTCTGTGCCGTAGGGGAGTTGGCCGTTCTGGACGAAGTAGCCGTGGGCGGTGAACTCAGGCTTGCCGGCTTGCGGGTTGCGCACCGGGGCGAGGTCGAGGACGTCCGGGGAGGGGGCGGCCTTGTTGGGGCGGTAGGCGGAGTTGGGGACCTTGGCCACGGCCGAGTAGAAGGTGGACAGTGAGTCCAGGTAGCCGGGCCAGGTCTCGGTGCCGCCGTTGCCGGCCTCCAGGACGAGGACCTGCCAGCCCTGGGCGCCCAGGCGCTTGGCGAGGGCGGAGCCGGCCCAGCCGCCGCCGACGATGATCGCGTCGTAGCGGCGGCGGGCTGCGCCCTCCGCGGAGACGGTCTCGCTCATGACGTGCCCTCCTCGGGGGTGACGGGGACCTCGGGGGTGTCGATGACCTTGGGGGTGGCTGCGGCTGCAGAGGCCGCCGCGGCTCCAGGGGCGGCCGCGGTGGGGACGGCGGACGGGGGGACGTCGCGGCTGACGCGCTGGCCGGGGAGCAGGTGGGCGGGGATGTCCTCCGGGGGGACCTCGGCGGCCAGGCCGGTGCGGTAGGGGACGTCCGCGAGGCCGAGGTCCGCGCGCAGGCGGGCGGTGTCGGGCAGCTCGGGGGGTGCAACGGCCCAGGTGCCGAAGCCCGGCGGTTTGGCGCCCGCCGGGTGGCCGTGGAAGGTGCGCCAGACCAGGCCCTCCGCGTAGGCGCTCGGCGTGGGGACGAACTCGGTGTTGGCGCTCTCGCGCCGCAGATCGGCGTGCGCGGCCGGGGCGAGACGCGGCCAGGCACCGGTGTACCAGAGGTAGATCAGCGCCCGGGCCACCTCGCGATGGGTGGGGGTGAGCACCTCGGGGCCGTGCCCTTCCGCGACGGCGCGTTTCCAGGCGGCCCAGAACGCGGCGAAGCGGTCCTCGCCGACCTGACGTCGGGCGGTGTCGAGGTAGAGCCGGGCGGTGCCGGTGGCGTGCAGGTCGAACGCGGCGAAGCCGGTGAGCGGGACGCAGTGGGTGACGAAGTCGGTGATTTCGTCGGGGAGTTGGGCGGGGAGGTGGCCTGCGGGTTCTTCGGACGAATCGTGCAGCCCGTCGCCGGGGAGTTCGTGCGGCTCGCCGTCGGCGGGCGATGCGGGGACGGTCATCGTTCTCCTCCCGGAGCGGCATATGCGGCATATACCGGTGGCCATGCTTCTCAACTCCGGCCCATGCATGCCGACATGCAGGCATAAACCACTGAAAGGCGTATGACGGGAGGTCAGTTGGAGGACGCGGAGCCACCGGCGTGCGGGTGGGGCGCGCTGCGCGGGCGGCTATGAAGGAGCCCCCGCGGCCGGCATGCGGCTGCGGGGGCTCGTCCGGGAGGGCGGGGTCGTCAGACCCTCACGTGCTCCGGGGTGGGCTCGGTCTCATCGGCCGGGGTGCCGGCCTTGTCGGCACGCTTGGCGGCCTTCTTCTTCGTGCGGCGTTCCTTGCGGAGTTCGATCATCGCGTAGAGCGTCGGGACGAGGAGGAGGGTGAGCAGGGTGGAGCTGATCAGGCCACCGATCACGACCACGGCCAGCGGCTGGGAGATGAAGCCGCCGTCGCCGGTGATGGACGCGGCCATCGGCAGCAGCGCCATGATCGTGGCCAGGGCGGTCATCAGGATCGGGCGGAGCCGGTGCCGGCCGCCCTCGACGACCGCCTCGACGACGCCGTAGCCCTGGGCCCGGTACTGGTTGATCAGGTCGATCAGCACGATGGCGTTGGTGACCACGATGCCGATCAGCATCAGCATGCCGATCATCGCCGGGACGCCCAGCGGGGTGCCGGTGGCGAGCAGCAGGCCGACCGCGCCGGTGGCCGCGAACGGGATGGAGACCAGCAGGATCAGCGGCTGGATCAGCGACCGGAAGGTGCCGACCAGCAGCATGAAGACGATCGCGATGGCGGCCAGCATGGCCAGGCCGAGCGAGGAGAACGCGTCGGACTGGTCCTGGGAGACGCCGCCGATGGTGGCGGTCGCGCCCTCCGGCAGCTTCAGGCCGTTGATCTTGGTCTGCAGCTCGGTGCTGACCGCGCCGGTGTTGTCGCCGGTCGGCTTGGCGGTGATGGTCGCCGAGCGGGCCCCGTCGATCCGGGTCATCTGGACCGGGCCGGGCACGGTCTTGACCGTGGCGAGGGTGCCGAGCGGCACCGGGCCGGCCGGGGTCGGGATCGCCAGCTTCTTCAACTGGGCCTCGGTGGTGGCCGGGTGGGCCGCCTTGATGACGATGTCCCGCTCGGTGTTGTCCAGGACGGCCGTGCCGGTGGTGGTGCCGCGGACCGCCTGGGCGACGGCGCCGCCCAGCGTGGTCTGGTTGTAACCGGCCGCGGCGGCCTTGGCGTTGGGCGTGACGGAGATCCGCGGCACGCTCTGCGCGAGGTCGCTCTGGACGTCGGTGACGTGGTCGAGTCCGGCGACGGCCGTGCGGACCTGCTCACTGGCCCGCTTCAGCACATCGGCGTCGCCGGCCTTGACGACCACGCTGAGGTCCTGGTTGCCGAAGCCGCCGCCCGCGGTGATCGTGGTGTCGCCGATGGCCGGGCCGAGCTTGTCGAGCTCCGTGCGCAGATGGTCGGTGACCTTGCCGGAGTCCGCCGAGTCCTTCAGCTTGACCTGGTAGGACGCCTGGTTGGCGCCGGTGCCGCCGCCGAAGGCCGCCATGAAGCCGGAGGAGCCGACGGTGACCTGGTAGTCGGCGATGTCGTCGTCGGCCGCGAGCAGCTTCTCGACCTTCTTCGCCTGGGTGTCGGACGCGCCGAGGCTGGTGCCGGGCTTGAGCTCCTGCTTGACGGTCAGGGTGTCCTGGTCGCCCTGGTCGAAGAAGTTGGTCTTCAGCAGGGGGCCCATGGCGAACGTGCCGATGAGGACGACGACCGCGATGACCAGGCTGGTGACCCGGCGGCGGGTGGCGAAGCGCAGGACCGGGACGTAGAGCCGCTGCAGGGCGCTGCGGGTCTCCTTCTCCTCGGCCTGGCGGCGCAGTTCGTCCGCCGTGGTGCCCTCGGGGATCTGCGGGGCGCGCAGGAACCAGTACGACAGGACCGGGACGACCGTGAGGGAGACGATCAGCGAGGAGAGCAGGGCGACGGTGACGGTCAGCGAGAACGAGCCGAAGAGCGCGCCGACCATGCCGCCGACCACGCCGATCGGGAGGAACACCGCGACGGTGGTGAGGGTCGAGGAGGTGATCGCGCCGGAGACCTCCTTGACGGCGGAGAGGATGGCCTCGCGGCGCTCCTCGCCGTAGCCCAGGTGCCGCTTGATGTTCTCCAGGACGACGATGGAGTCGTCGACGACCCGGCCGATCGCGATGGTGAGCGCGCCGAGGGTGAGCATGTTCAGGGACAGGTCACCGGTCCACAGCACGATCAGGGTGATGACGACCGAGAGCGGGATGGAGACCGCGGTGACCAGCGTCGAGCGCAGGCTGAGCAGGAAGACCAGGATGACGATGACGGCCATGGCCAGGCCGAGCATGCCCTCGGTGGTCAGCGACTCGATGGACTTGGAGACCGCCGGGCCCTGGTCGGAGACGACCGTGACGGAGGTGCCCTCGCCGAGGTCCTGATGGATCTTCGGGAGCTTGTCCTTGACCGCGTCGGAGATCGCGACCGCGCTGCCGTCCTGGTCCATCGTCACCATGACGGCGAGGCTGGGCTTGCCGTTGGTGCGGGTCAGGGAGGTCGGCGCGGCCGGCTCCTCCTTGACGGTGGCGACGTCGCCGAGCCGGACCGCCTTGCCCGCGGACGGGCCGCCCGCGGCCCCACCGGCCCCCGCGGCCGGCGGGACGGTCAGGTCCTTGATCTGCGCGACGGAGGTGAAGCCGGCGCCGACCTGGACGGTCCTGCTCTGACCGTGCTCGGCGAACGAACCGGCCGGCACGGACGTGCCGCCGGCCTCCAGCGCCTGCCCGAGCGCCTGCGCGGTCAGCCCGGCGGCGGCGAGCTTCTTGTCGTCGGGGGTGACCGCGACGATCCGGTCCTGGACACCGCTGACGGTGACCTGGCTGACCCCGTCGATGTTCTTCAGGTCCGGGACGACGCCGCGGTTGAGCTGGTCGGCGAGGGTCTGCTGGTCCTTCGTGGAAGAGGAGACGGCGAGGACGACGGTGGGGATGTCGTCCGTCGAGCCGGCCACGACCTGCGGGTCGACGTCCTTGGGCAGCTTGGCCCGGGCCCGGTTGACGGCCTGCTGGACGTCGGCGACCAGGCGCTTGGAATCGTTGCCGTAGTCGAACTGGGCCATGATGACGCCCGAGCCCTCGCTGGACGTCGAGGTGACGCTCTTGATGCCGTCGACCGCCTGGACACCGTCCTCCAGCGGCTCGATCACCTGCTTCTCGACGACATCGGGCGAGGCGCCCTGGTACGGCGCGAGCACGGAGACCATCGGGAGTTCGATGGAGGGCAGGAGCTGCTGCTTGAGCTGGGGTATCGCGATGGCGCCGAAGGCGATCGCGACGATCGACATCAGCGCTATCAGGCCCCGTTGTACGAGGCTGAGCCGGGACAGCCAGGACATGGGTGGGGTCTCTCTCTTCTGTTCTGAAGGCGGGACGGTCGGCCGGGCCGGAGCGGGCAGGCGCCCTTCGTCGGGGCCGACGGCGGGGGCCCATTGCGGGCCCACTTACACCTTCGGCCATGACCAGGCCGGTTTTCCTCGCTCGCAGGTCGGTTTCCGTCCCGGGGCCCGTACCGCGTTCGGAGTACGGGCCGCTCCACCTCTACTGCACCCGTGGGCGTACGAGGCCCGATTCGTAGGCGATGACGACCAGCTGTGCGCGGTCGCGCGCCCCGAGCTTGGCCATCGCCCGGTTGACGTGCGTCTTGACGGTGAGCGGGCTGACCGCGAGCTGTTCGCCGATCTCGTCGTTGGACAGTCCGCCGGCCACCAGGACGAGCACCTCGCGCTCCCGGCCGGTCAGCATCGTCAGCCGCTCGGCGCCCGGGCCGTCGGGCCCGCCGTCGCCCGGACCGCTGCCCTGGGCGAGGAACTTGGCGATCAGGCCCTTGGTCGCCGCGGGCGACAGCAGCGCCTCACCGCCCGCCGCGATCCGGATCGCGCCGAGCATCTCGTCCGGTTCGGCGCCCTTGCCGAGGAAGCCGCTGGCGCCGTTGCGCAGCGACTGGACCACGTAGTCGTCGACCTCGAAGGTGGTCAGGATGACCACCCGGACGTCGGTGAGGTCCGGGTCCTCGCTGATCATGCGGGTGGCGGCCAGCCCGTCCACGCCGGGCATCCGGATGTCCATCAGGACGACGTCGGGCCGCTCGGCCTTGGTCAGTTCGTAGGCCTGCGCGCCGTCGGAGGCCTCCCCCACCACCCGCATGTCCGGTTCGGAATCGACCAGCACGCGGAACGCGCTGCGCAGCAGCGCCTGGTCGTCGGCGAGCAGCACCTTGATCGTCATGTCGTCTCCCCCGTACGGACGGTCTGCAGTGGAAGGGTGGCCCGCACCTGGAAGCCGCCGGCCGCGCGCGGGCCGGTCACGATCGTGCCGCCCAGCGCGTAGACCCGCTCGCGCATCCCGATCAGACCGTGGCCGCCGCCGTTGTCCTCCGGCCCGTCGGTGCCCCCGGCCGGCGGGCCGGACCGGTCGGCGGGCCGCCGGCCCGGCACGTGGGCCGTGCCCGCGCCGTCGTCGAGGACGGTCACGGTCAGCGCGGAGGCGTGGTACGCGATCCGGATGGTGGCCCGGGCGCCCTCCCCGGCGTGCTTGTGGACGTTGGTCAGCGCCTCCTGGACCACGCGGTAGGCGGTGAGGTCGACGGAGGCGGGCAGCGGGCCGGGGGCCTCGGGCACCTCCAGCTCCACCGGGAGCCCGGCGCGCACGAAGCCGTCGACGAGCTGGTCGAGCACGCCGAGGCCGGGCGCGGGCTCGGTCGGCGCCTTCGGGTCGTCGGACTGCCGCAACAGGCCGACCGTGGCGCGGAGTTCCTCCAGCGCCGAACGGGACGCCTCCCGGACGTGTGCGAGGGCCTGCTTGGCCTGGTCGGGGCGGTTGTCCATGACGTGCGAGGCGACCCCGGCCTGGACGTTGACCAGGGCGATGTGGTGGGCGACGACGTCGTGCAACTCCCGGGCGATGCGCAGCCGCTCCTCGGCGACCCGGCGGCGGGCCTCCTCCTCGCGGGTGCGCTCGGCCCGTTCGGCGCGTTCCCGGATGGCGTCGACGAAGGCGCGGCGGCTGCGGACCGCGTCGCCCGCGGCGGCGGCCATACCGGTCCAGGCGAAGATGCCGAGGTTCTCCTGGGCGTACCAGGGGCGGGGGCCGTAGAGCATCGCGGAGGCGGTCAGGACGACGACGGTGAGGGCGCCGATCCGCCAGGTCGTGGGGCGGTCGGTGCGGGAGGCGACGGTGTAGAGGGCGATCACCGCGGCGACCGCCACCGGGGCGCGCGGACTGCTCGCGCCGGCGACCAGCTCGACGAGGGTGAGGGTGCCGGTGGCCGCCAGGACCGAACGCGGCAGCCGGCGGCGCCATACGAGCGGGGCGCAGGCCAGCGCGGCCAGCACCACGGTGGTGACGGTCAGCTCGTGCGGGACGATGCGCGGTCCGTGGACCCGGTGCGGGTCGGCCACCGCCCCCAAGAGGATGCAGCCGAAGACGGCCACCGCCAGGGCCGCGTCGAACGCGAGGGGATGCGCCCGGCACCAGGCGAAGCGGCCGGCGCGGGCGGCGTCCGGGCGGGGGTCGAGGAGACTCACAACAGCAAACGGTAGCGCCCCGGTCCGCGGGGGACCGGGGCGCCGGGTGCCGGTGCACTGGAAAGGGGCGGCCGGTGGCGGCCGGCCGCAGGGGCGCGGACGGCCGGGTGGCCGTCCGCGGCGGGTTCAGCCCGGGATCAGGCCGTCGTCGCTGAGCATCTCCCGGACCTCGGCGAGCGTGGCGTCGGGGGACGGCAGGATCAGTTCGGACGGTTCGAGGGCGTCGTCGGGAAGCGGGGTGCCCATACGGCGCACCGCGTCCAGGAGAGCGGCGAGCGTGCGCCGGAAGCCGGCCTCGTCGCCGCTCTCCATCTCTTCGAGCAGTTCGTCGTCCAGCTTGTTGAGCTCGATGAAGTGGGCATCGTCCAGCTTCACCTGGCCCTCCCCCATGATCCGTACGATCACGACGGTCTCCCTTGGTCCGCTCCGACGGTCTCGCGATCCCTGCGAGGCTAACCGCCGCCGCTCGTCACTGCTTGTCGAAACGCGGCTGGTCCTGCTGCGGGGCGGGCCGGCCCTGGCCGCCCTGACCGCTCTCGATGGCCTGCTGGCCGGCCGACGAACCGCCCGCGAGCTCGGCCTTCATCCGCTGCAGCTCCAGCTCGACGTCGCTGCCGCCGGAGAGCCGGTCCAGCTCGGCGGTGATGTCGTCCTTGGCCATGCCGGACGGGTCGTCCAGCGCGCCGGACGCCATCAGCTCGTCGATCGCACCGGCCCGGGCCTGCAGCTGCGCGGTCTTGTCCTCCGCGCGCTGGATGGCCAGACCGACGTCGCCCATCTCCTCGGAGATGCCGGAGAACGCCTCGCCGATCCGGGTCTGCGCCTGGGCCGCCGTGTACGTCGCCTTGATCGTCTCCTTCTTCGTGCGGAAGGCGTCGACCTTGGCCTGCAGCCGCTGCGCGGCGAGCGTGAGCTTCTCCTCCTCACCCTGCAGCGTCTGGTGCTGCGTCTCCAGGTCCGTGACCTGCTGCTGCAGCGCGCTGCGCCGGGTCAGCGCCTCGCGGGCCAGGTCCTCACGGCCGAGCGCCAGCGCCTTGCGGCCCTGGTCCTCCAGCTTCGCGGACTGGCCCTGGAGCTGGTTGAGCTGCAGCTCCAGGCGCTTGCGGGAGGTCGCCACATCGGCGACGCCGCGGCGTACCTTCTGCAGCAGCTCCAGCTGCTTCTGGTACGAGTAGTCGAGGGTCTCGCGCGGGTCTTCGGCCCGGTCCAGGGCCTTGTTGGCCTTCGCGCGGAAGATCATCCCCATCCGCTTCATGACACCATCGCTCATGGGCCTCGCGCGCCCCCTTCTGACCGACTTGCATCGGGCTTAGGCTCCAGCACATCTACAGACCCCACAGTACGGGCCCTGGTTCCATTACCGCACTGTTCGCGCCCGGATGCGCTCCTCCTCCAGGACGATCGGGACGGCCTTTTCTCCCGCGCAAGGAGTAGGGAAGGGGTTGCGGGGCGTCGCCGGACGGGGGGTCGGCGCCGCCTTCCGGGCGGTGCCGTTGCCGGATCGTGCCCGTCGGCCCCTGGTCCCGGGGCGGCGACCACGTACTCTTGGGTGTTGTGTTCCGAAGCCGTTCGAAGGATGAGCAGGCCGCGACCGCCAAGGTGACCGCGGACCAGCCCCAGCAGCCCCGCGACCCGCAGGCCCCCAAGGGCCGCCCGACGCCCAAGCGCAGCGACTCCCAGTCGCAGCGCCGGGCCCGTGCGCACACCCCCACCAACCGCAAGGACGCGGCGAAGGCCCAGCGTGAGGCCCGCCGCGCCGATATGGCCCGGCAGCGCGAGGCGCTGGCCAACGGCGACGAGCGGTACCTCCCGGTGCGGGACAAGGGACCCGTGCGCCGGTTCGCCCGGGACTACGTCGACTCGCGCTGGTGCGTCGCGGAGTTCTTCCTGCCGATGGCCGTGGTGATCCTGGTGCTGACCATGGTCCGGGTGCCGTCGATCCAGAGCATCGCGCTGCTGCTGTGGCTCGTGATCATCGTGCTGATCGTGCTGGACTCGATCCTGATCTGGTTCCGCCTGAGCAAGCGGCTGCAGGAGAAGTTCCCGAACGAGAACCTCAAGGGCGTGAAGGCCTACGCGGTCATGCGCACGCTCCAGATGCGGCGGCTGCGGCTGCCGAAGCCGCAGGTCAAGCGGGGCCAGCGGCCGTAACTCTCGAATTTCCGGATACGACGAAGGGCCGGATCCGCCGGGCGGCGGGTCCGGCCCTTCGTGCTGTCCGGGCGGGCCGCTCAGTCCTCGTCGGCCGCCTTGAGGCTCATCGGGCCGGCGTAGATCTCCTGGCCGTCCTCGAAGAGGCGGACCTGCTCGACGCCGCCTTCGAGGAGGGCCTTCCACTCCTCGCCGATCCAGGATTCCGCGTCGCCCTGCGTCGTGAACTCCTCCGGCTCCACGGCGGGTACCGCCTCCGTACCGTCCGCCTTCTCGAACCGCCACGTCCACGCCATGTCCGCCTCCTGGTCCCACCGGGTACGTGAAGTCGTGCTTCCGTGCTGATCGAGAGCCTAACGGCCGTGTCGAGTCCGCCCCCGCCGCGCTCACCGGGAGCGGACGCGAGAAACTCGCGGTGTGGATGTGACTCTCCTCGGCACCGGGGCCCCGCTGGGACTGCCGCGGCCCGGCTGCCCGTGTGCCGCCTGTGCGACCGCCGTCGGCGACGAGGCGCGGGCGGCGACCGCGCTGCTGGTCGACGGCGCGCTGCTGATCGATCTGACGCCGGGTCCGGCCTTCGCGGCCGCCCGCGCCGGGCAGTCGCTGGCGGGCGTACGGCAGGTGCTGCTGTCGCATCCGCACGAGGGGCCGGCGATGGAGGTGCCGGCCGGGCTGCCGACCCCGGGCCGGGTCGCGGACGGCCGGGAACTGGCGCTGCTCGACGGGCACCGGATCCGGGCCCTCGCGGTGGACATCCCGGGCACCGCGTACGAGATCTCCGGGCCCGCCGGTGAGCGGCTGCTGTATCTGCCGCCGGGCGCGGCACCGGCCGGGCTGGTGGACGGGAACGGGATCGCCGGCGGCGGCTACGACGGCGCCGGCGGGAACGGCCCGTACGACCTGGTGCTGCTCGACGTCCTGGGGCGGCCGGACGCGCTGGCGCGGCTGCGGGCGAGCGGGGCGGTGGACGCGGCGACGGACGTGGTGGCGGTGCACCTCGACCACGACGTGCCGCCGGGGCCCGAACTCCACCGCAGGCTGGCGGCGGTGGGGGCGCGGGCGGTGCCGGACGGCAGTTCGCTGGTGGTCGGCGAGTACCACGCGGTGCCGGACCTGCCGCGCCGGACGCTGGTGCTCGGCGGGGCGCGCAGCGGGAAATCGGTGGAGGCGGAGCGGCGGCTGGCGGCGTTCCCGGACGTGCTGTACGTCGCCACCGGCGGCAGCCGGGACGGCGACGCGGACTGGGCGGCGCGGGTCTCGCTGCACCGGGAGCGGCGGCCCAGCAGCTGGCGGACCGTCGAGACCTGCGATCTGGTGCCGCTGCTGGCCGAGGACGGGGCCGGCGGGGCTTCGGGGGCGGACCGGCCGGGCGGCGGTTCGCCGCTGCTCATCGACTGTCTGGCGCTGTGGCTGACGCACGCCATGGACGAGGTCGGGGCGTGGGACGACGCGACCTGGGAGGGCGGCGGCCGGAAGGCGCTGCGGGAGCGGACCGACGCGCTGGTGGCGGCGGTGCGGGCGACGCAGCGGCCGGTGGTGGCGGTCAGCAACGAGGTCGGCTCGGGGGTGGTGCCGGCGACGCCGGCGGGCCGCCGGTTCCGGGACGAACTGGGGCGGCTGAACGCGTCGTTCGGCGCCGAGTGCGAGCAGGTGCTGCTGGTCGTCGCGGGTCAGGCGCTTGCGCTGCGCGGATGACGCGGGCCCGGCCGCGCCCGTGTCCGCTTGCCCGGGGGCGCGCCGCCGGGTGCTCTTGAACCGTGACCGGATACGGGCTGACCGAGTGTGTGGACGCGGCCGTGCGTGCCTATCTGGCGGAGCGCCCGGAGGCGACCGTGGTCGCGCTGGACGAGGGGCTCGGCACCGGCTTCTGGCGGCTGGACAACGGGCGGCTGTACTGGCTGTCGGTGCTGCCGGAGGAGGCCGCCGCGGTGCGCCGGATGCTGCTGCCGGACACCGCCCGGCGGCACACCCTCGCCCGGGAGCCGGCCGGCCGGGAGTGGCCGGCCGCGGTGCCCGGGACGTCCCGTGGGGTGGTGGTGATCGCGGCCGGGGTGCTGCGGCGGCTGCCGCTGCCGGCCGGGCGGGCGCTGCTGGCGGCGTGCGCGGCGCGGTTCCCCGACGGTGCGCTGGTCTTCGACGCGCTGCCGCGGCGCGCGGCCGCCCTGGTCGCGGGCCGTCCGGGCCTGGTACCGGGGTACGTCCGCCGGCCGGCGCCGGGGCGGCACCGGCCGCCGGTCCCACGGGCGTTGCGGCCGCGGGTGTACGAGGTCCGCTTCGCGGCCGGGCCCGCTTCCGTACCGGAGGGCGAGCGGCCGCGGCGGGGCGGGAGCGGGGCCGGCGACGGCGGCCGCAACCCCGCCGCACGCCGAACGCATTGCCGGTAATCTGCGGCCAATGAGCGCCCTGAACCTCGATGACTTCGCCCATCTGATCGAGCGCCCCGATGGCGGGGTGCGCCGTGACGCCGAGGAGCGGCGGGCGCGGCTGTCCGTACCGCCGGGCGCGCTCGGCCGCCTCGACGAGCTCGGCGAGTGGCTGGCCGGCGCGCAGGCGCAGGTGCCGGTGCGGCCGATCCGGCAGGCCCGGGTGGTGCTGTTCGCCGGTGATCACGGGGTGGCGGAGCTGGGCGTCTCGGCCCGGCCGGCCGGCGGGACGAAGGACCTGGTCCGGGCGGTGCTGGACGGCGCGAGCCCGGCCGCGGTGCTGGCCCGGGGCGCCGGGGCGCAGCTGCGCGTGGTGGACATGGCGGTGGACTGCGACCCCGGGGAGCTGCCCGAGGAGGTCACCCGCCACCGGGTGCGGCGCGGCAGCGGCCGGATCGACGTCGAGGACGCGCTGACCGCCGAGGAGGCCGAGGCGGCGTTCCGGGCCGGGATGGCGGTCGCGGACGAGGAGGCGGACGCCGGTACGGACCTGGTGGTGCTGGGCGATCTGAGCGTCGGAGGCACGACCGCGGCGAGCACCCTGGTCGCCGCGCTGTGCGGCACGGACGCCTCGGTGGTCACCGGGCGCGGCGGGGCGCGGATCGACGACCTGGCGTGGATGCGCAAGTGCGCGGCGATCCGGGACGCGTTGCGGCGGGCCCGGCCGGTGCTCGGCGACCAGCTGGAGCTGCTGGCCACGGTCGGCGGCGCGGACCTGACCGCGATCACCGGGTTCCTGCTGCAGAGCGCGGTGCGCCGGACGCCGGTGATCCTGGACGGGGTGGTCTCGGCGGCCTGTGCGCTGGTGGCGCAGCGGGTGGCATTCCGGGCGCCGGACTGGTGGCTGGCCGGTCAGGCCAGCGGCGAGCCGGCGCAGGCCAAGGCGCTGGACCGGATCGCACTCAACCCTCTGCTCGACCACGGCGTCACTGCTGGCGAGGGGACGGGGGCGCTGCTGGCCCTGCCACTGGTGCAGGCGGCCGCGGCCCTGGCGGCAGAACTTCCCGTACACGACTGAGGTGCGCGCCGCCCCGGCCGGGGCGGCGCTCCTTCCCGCCCGTACCGGACCACCGGCGGCGCCCCATAAGATCTCGGCTTTACACGTTTTTTATGGGAGACATCGCTTGAGTCCGGACGAAGACCGCCGCGAGCAGCGCGGCGGCACCTGGTCACAGCGCGGTGCCGCATTCGGCATCTGGTACCTGCGCACGGTCACGTTCCTCAATCTGCTGAGCGCGGTGTGGGTGTCGTTCGGCAACGACATCCGCCGGCACAACGTCGAGGAGTACTTCACCCCGTACCTGCTGACCGCGGGGTTCGCGTCGGGGGCCTTCTCGCTGTTCCTGTCGGTGACGCTGCGGCGCCGCAAACGGGCCGCGTGGATCCTGAACCTGGTCCTCTCCGGGCTGCTGGCGGGGCTGTTCGGCTTCGCGCTGGTGGCGGCGCCGGAGTTCCGCGGGCATCCGCAGAACTGGGTGTCGCTGGTGGTGACGGCGGTGTTCGCGGTCGCGCTGGTGGCCGGCCGGCGGGAGTTCTACGCCAAGGGCGACCGGTCGAACCCGAAGCTGGCGGCGGCGGTCGCGGTCGGCGGGCTGCTGGTCACCTCGCTGCTGGCGGCGCTGCTGGTGACCGTCACCAACACCGCCCAGGGCGCGTCCTCGACGTTCGTCATGCGCTGGCGCTACGGCCTGATGCGCCTGGTGTCGCTGGCCGCCGACGACCACCGCTTCCCCGGGATCGACACCCCGAACTGGGTCAACGTCACCATCAACGTGCTGAGCACGCTGCTGCTGGTGGCCGTGCTGTGGGCGGCGTTCCGGTCGGTCCGCAGCACCGAGCGGCTCACCGAGGACGACGAGGAGCGGCTGCGCGCCCTGCTGGACCGGCACGGCGACCGGGACTCGCTGGGCTACTTCGCGCTGCGCCGGGACAAGAGCGTGCTGTTCTCGCCCAGCGGCAAGGCGGCGGTCACCTACCGGGTGGTGGGCGGGGTGTCGCTGGCCTCCGGCGATCCGCTGGGCGACCCCGAGGCGTGGCCCGGGGCGATCGAGGTGTGGCTGGCCGAGGCCCGGGCGCACGGCTGGGCGCCGGCCGTCATGGGCGCGAGCGAGGAGGGCGGCACGATCTACGCCCGGCACGGCCTGGACGCACTGGAGCTGGGCGACGAGGCGATCGTGGAGACCGCGGAGTTCACCCTCGGCGGCCGCGCGATGCGCACCGTGCGGCAGGCGTACAACCGCATCGAGCGGGCCGGCTACACCGTCCGCATCCGGCGGCACGAGGACATTCCCGCCGAGGAGATGACGCGGCTGCTGGAGCTGGCCGACGACTGGCGGGACGGGGAGACCGAGCGGGGCTTCTCGATGGCGCTGGGCCGGCTCGGCGATCCGGCGGACGGCCGCTGCGTGATGCTGGAGTGCTCCGACGACCAGGGTGAACTGCGGGCGCTGCTGAGCTTCGTGCCGTGGGGGGCGAAGGGCCTGTCGCTGGATCTGATGCGGCGGGACCGCGCGTCGGAGAACGGGCTGATGGAGTTCATGGTGCTGGAGCTGATCCAGCGCGCGAAAGAGGTGGAGATCACTCAGCTCTCGCTGAACTTCGCGATGTTCCGTTCCGTCTTCGAACGCGGCGCGCGGCTCGGCGCGGGCCCGGTGCTGCGCCTGTGGCGCTCGCTGCTGAGCTTCTTCTCCAGGTGGTGGCAGATCGAATCGCTCTATCGCGCCAACGCGAAATACCGGCCCATCTGGGAGCCGCGGTTCATGCTCTTCGAGAAGAGCACCGATCTGCTGCGGATCGGCCTGGCCGCCGCCCGGGCGGAAGGCTTCCTGGAAGCACCTGGTCTGCCGAAGTGGCTGAACCGCAAGCACCTGGAGAACGTGAGATGAGTGTGGCCCGTGCGGGGCGGCGGGACATAGCCGTTCTGCGCCGGGCGGCGGGGGCCGAGTGGGGGCCGCTGCTGCGGACGGTGCGGTCGGAGCTGGTCTCCGCGAGGCTGCGGGCGATCCCGGTGACGCTCGCCGCGGTCTGCCTGACGCTGGTCTTCCAGTTCGTGCAGAACCAGGCGTGGGGCTACCACGCCATCCAGGACATCGGCTCGGTCCAGGCGTACGAGCACCTGTGGATCGCGCTGCTGCGCACCCCGCTGTCGCTGTTCGTGCCGGCGCTGGACCTCCCGGTGTGGGGCGCGCTGGCGCAGATCCTGGTGGTCTTCGGCATCGCGGAGACCTGCCTGGGTTGGCGGAAGACGCTGCTGGTCGCCTACGTGGCCACGCTCGCCGGAACGATGTACGCCCGGATCGGGATCTGGATCGGCCCGCAGAGCCCGCTGGGCCTGCCCGACTCGGACAAGTACGTCATCGACACCGGCCCGTCGGCGGCCGTGGTGGGCCTGGCGGTGTTCGTGTGCTGGCGCTACCGGGCGTGGTTCACCGGTTCGCTGGTGGTGCTCTCGATGGTCTTCGAGGTGCTGTTCATCAAGAACAACCTGGCCGGCAAGGAGCACCTCGCGGCGATCCTCGGGGTGCTGGTGGTGTGCGGGCTGTGGGAGGCCTGGCGGCCGGTCAAGCCGCGGGACGCGCAACGCGTCAGCGGCTGGGGGCGCCGCCGATGAGGTGCTCCACCTTGCGGCGCAGGCCCGACCAGCGGCGGTCGTGGCGGTAGGCGCGGACCCTCGCCCGGGCCCGCGCCCGGGGCCGGTTGCGGTAGAGGCGCCTGGCCCACGGTGAGTTGGGCCGGGCCAGCCGGATCGCGCCGAACAGCGCGACGAACGGCACGAAGACCCCGATGACCGCCATCCGCGCCTTCCCCTTCACCAGCGCGAGCAGCGCGAAGAGGAAGTTCACCGCGACCGTCTGGACGACGGTGAGGCGGTCGGTGGTCTCGTCCGGGGTGAGTTCGTTGACGCCGAACGGCAGGAAGCCGCCGAGGACCAGCGCGACCAGGGCGACGGTGAGGATGACGGCCTCGACGCTCTTGGTGCCCTCCTCCGTCCAGTACACGTCGTCCAGGTGCAGGATCAGCGCGAACTCGTCCAGGACGAGGCCCACGCCGATCCCGAAGAGCACCGCGGCGACGCCGGCGCCGAAGCCGCGCCGACCGCCGGCGATCGCGATGAATCCGCCGGCGACCATCAGCACCACGCCGGGCACCACGTGGTGGACGTGCAGCCCGCCGGGCGAGATGTCGTGGAACGGTCCCTTCCCGGCCCGGATCAGCCGGGTGACGGCCCGGGTGACGAGGAAGGTCAGCACGAAGGAGGCCAGGGCGAGCAGCAGCGGCAGCTTCCCCGGCTCCACGATGTTGCGGTACCACCAGTGACCCATGGGCACCATTAGGCCCTCTCGTGACGGCCGGGGGCGGCAGGCGGGCGCGGCGGACGCCCGGATAGCCTGCCGCGATGACCGAGACCCCCGCTCCCCCGGCCCGCGCGGACGCGCTGCGCTTCGCGTTCGGCACGCTGACCGTGCTGCCGGTGCGGGTGCACCGCTGGGACCGGGCGGCGGCCCGCGGCGGGATGCTCTGCGCGCCACTGGCCGGCCTGGTCGTCGGGGGCTTCGCGGCGGCGCTCGGCGGGGCGCTGCTGCTGCTCGGCGGCGGTCCGCTGCTGGCCGCGGTCGGCACCGCGGCGGTGCCCGCCGTCCTCACCCGCGGACTGCATCTGGACGGGCTCGCCGACACCGCCGACGGACTGGGCAGCGGCAAGCCCGCCGAGGACGCGCTGCGCATCATGAAGCAGTCCGACATCGGCCCGTTCGGCGTCCTCACGCTGCTGTTCACCTTGCTGGCCCAGGTGGCGGCGCTGGCCGGGCTGTACGCGACGGGCTGGGCGTACGGCGCGCTGGGGGCGGCGGTGGCCGCGGTCACCGGCCGGTGCGCGCTGACCCTGGCCTCCCGTACGGGGGTGCCGGCGGCCCGGCCGGACGGGCTGGGCGCGGCGGTCGCGGGGACGGTGCCGGTGCGTGCGGCGCTGCTGTGCGCCGCCCTGGTGGTCGCGGGCTGTGCGGCGGCGGGCGCGGTGTGGGGCCCGTACGGCGCGGTGCACGCGGGGCTGGCGGCGGTGCTCGGGCTGGCGGCCGGCGAACTGCTGCTGGGGCACTGCCGGCGGCGGTTCGGCGGGGTGACCGGGGATGTGTTCGGTGCGCTCGCGGAGGGTGCCGGGCTGACCGCGCTGCTGGCGCTGACCCTCGGCTGATCCGGCGATTCCGCCAATTCCGCCAATTCCCTTGTATCGTCCATGAGTTGGCCGAGATCGGCACGGCCCGCCGCGCAACGGTCCGCACCGGTACGGCAGCGGGCCGGGCCTCGCGGCGCCGCCGAGCGTAGGCTCGGCCGCAGCAGCGCGCCAAGGCGCGACAACGGATTCCCGGACGGAACAGGACTCTCATCACCGTGACTGCACTGACCCTCAGTACTTCTTCCGCCGCAACGGTGCGTGCGGATGCCGTCGTCGTCGGCGTGGCCAAGGGCGCCAAGGGCGTCGTCGTGGCCCCCGGCGCCGAGGCCGTGGACAAGGCGTTCGGCGGCAAGCTCGCCGGTGTGCTGGAGACCCTCGGCGCGAGTGGTGCCGAGGGCGAGGTGACCAAGCTGCCCGCGGCGGACGGTCTCAAGACGCCGGTCGTGCTGGCGGTCGGCCTGGGCGACGCGCCCGCCAAGGGCGACGACTACGACCACGAGGCGCTGCGGCGCGCCGCGGGCAGTGCCGCCCGGGCGCTGGCCGGCAGCAAGAAGGCCGGCTTCGCGCTGCCGGTCGAGGACGCCGAGGCCGCCGCGGCGGTGGGCGAGGGCGCGCTGCTCGGCGCCTACGCCTTCACCGCGTTCCGCAGCAACGGCGCCGGCAACGGCAAGAACGGCAAGAAGAACGACGGCAAGTCGGCGCCGCTGGCCGAGGTCGCGATCCTCGGCGGCAAGCCGCGCGACAAGGAGTTCAAGGCCGCCACCGAGCGCGCGCAGGCGCTGGCCGCGGAGATCAACCGCGCCCGCGACCTGATCAACACCCCCTCCAACGCCCTCGACCCGAAGTCCTTCGCGGCCGAGGCACAGGCCGCGGCCAAGGAGTTCGGCCTCAAGGTCGAGGTGCTGGACGAGAAGGCGCTCAAGAAGGGCGGCTACGGCGGCCTCATGGGCGTCGGCCAGGGCTCGGAGGCCCCGCCGCGGCTGGTGCGGATCGCGCACACCCACCCCAAGGCGACCAAGACCCTGGCGCTGGTCGGCAAGGGCATCACCTACGACTCGGGCGGCATCTCGCTCAAGCCGGCCGGCCACAACGAGACCATGAAGTGCGACATGAGCGGCGCCGCCGCGGTGTTCGCCGCCGTCGTGACCGCGGCCCGGCTGGGCCTTCCGGTCAACGTCACCGGCTGGCTGGCGCTCGCCGAGAACATGCCGTCCGGCTCCGCCACCCGCCCGGGTGACGTGCTGACCATGTACAGCGGCAAGACCGTCGAGGTGCTCAACACGGACGCCGAGGGCCGGCTGGTCCTGGCCGACGCGCTGGCCCGGGCCTCGGAGGAGGAGCCGGACGCGATCGTGGACGTCGCCACGCTGACCGGCGCGATGGTGCTGGCACTCGGCCACCGGCACTTCGGGATCATGGCCAACGACGAGGCCTTCCGCACCTCGATCCACGAGATCGCGGAGGAGGTCGGCGAGCAGTCCTGGCCGATGCCGATGCCCGAGCACCTCCGCAAGGGCATGGACTCGCCGGTCGCCGACATCGCCAACATGGGTGAGCGGATGGGCGGCGGTCTGGTCGCCGGGCTCTTCCTGAAGGAGTTCATCGGCGAGGGCATCCCGTGGGCCCACCTGGACATCGCCGGCCCGGCCTTCCACGAGGGCTCGCCCTGGGGCTACACCCCCAAGGGCGGTACCGGCTCCGCGGTCCGCACCCTGGTGCGGCTGGCCGAGCGCACCGCCGCGGGCGACCTCGGCTGACGCCGGCCCGTCTGGTCTGTTTTGTCCGTACGGCCCCGAGCTCACAGCCCGGGGCCGTCGGTGTGCGTACGGGGCACTGTTCGCCCTCAACGAAATCCGCACGTGCATACGCACCGGTAACCCCATTGAGGGCGGTGATCAACCGTCCAGAGCCCGGCCCGCCGTCCCGGCTTCGTTGAACAAGTGCGAAGATGGGTTCTCGGCAGGACAGGGCCCCCCTTACCCAGGGCCGAAATTAAAGCGGCCGAACAACAGCCGCGGTCCGGTCATCGCAGACCGGTCCGGCGCATCCATGCATGGAGGACGTGACGTGGCGAACGACGCCAGCACCGTTTTCGACCTAGTGATCCTCGGAGGCGGTAGCGGTGGTTACGCCGCTGCCCTGCGCGGGGCGCAGCTGGGCCTGGACGTCGCCCTGATCGAGAAGGGCAAGGTCGGCGGTACCTGCCTGCACAACGGCTGCATCCCCACGAAGGCACTGCTGCACGCCGGTGAGATCGCCGACCAGGCTCGCGAGAGCGAGCAGTTCGGTGTCAAGGCCACTTTCGAGGGCATTGACATGGCGGCGGTCCACAAGTACAAGGACGACGTCATCTCGGGCCTGTACAAGGGCCTGCAGGGTCTGATCGCCTCCCGCAAGGTGACGTACATCGAGGGTGAGGGCCGCCTGTCCTCCCCGACCTCCGTGGACGTGAACGGCCAGCGCGTCCAGGGCCGCCACGTCCTGCTGGCGACCGGCTCCGTGCCGAAGTCCCTGCCGGGCCTGGAGATCGACGGCGACCGCATCATCTCCTCGGACCACGCGCTCAAGCTGGACCGCGTGCCGAAGTCCGCGATCGTCCTGGGCGGCGGCGTGATCGGCGTCGAGTTCGCCTCGGCGTGGAAGTCCTTCGGCACCGACGTCACCATCGTCGAGGGCCTCAAGCACCTCGTCCCGGTCGAGGACGAGAACAGCTCCAAGCTGCTGGAGCGGGCCTTCCGCAAGCGGGGCATCAAGTTCAACCTCGGGACCTTCTTCGACAAGGCCGAGTACACCACCGACGGCGTCAAGGTCACCCTCGCCGACGGCAAGACCTTCGAGGCCGAGGTGCTCCTGGTCGCGATCGGCCGCGGGCCGGTCTCGGCGGGCCTGGGCTACGAGGAGCAGGGCGTCGCGACGGACCGCGGCTACGTCCTCGTCGACGAGTACATGCAGACCAACGTGCCGACCATCTCGGCCGTCGGTGACCTCGTCCCCACCCTCCAGCTCGCGCACGTCGGCTTCGCCGAGGGCATGCTGGTGGCGGAGCGGCTGGCCGGTCTGAACGTGGTCCCGATCGACTACGACGGCGTGCCGCGGGTGACGTACTGCCACCCCGAGGTCGCTTCGGTGGGCATCACCGAGGCCAAGGCCAAGGAGCTGTACGGCGCCGACAAGGTCGTCGCCCTGAAGTACAACCTCGCGGGCAACGGCAAGAGCAAGATCCTCAAGACCGCGGGCGAGATCAAGCTCGTCCAGGTCAAGGACGGTGCCGTGGTCGGCGTCCACATGGTCGGTGACCGTATGGGCGAGCAGGTCGGCGAGGCCCAGCTGGTCTACAACTGGGAGGCCCTGCCGGCCGAGGTTGCGCAGCTGGTGCACGCGCACCCGACGCAGAACGAGGCGCTCGGCGAGGCCCACCTGGCCCTGGCCGGCAAGCCCCTCCACTCCCACGACTGACCCGAGTCCGGGCGCGACGACCACATCCTGCAATTCGTAAGGAGCAACCGAAACCATGGCGGTTTCCGTATCCCTTCCGGCGCTCGGCGAGAGCGTCACCGAGGGCACCGTCACTCGCTGGCTGAAGGCCGAGGGTGAGCGCGTAGAGGCCGACGAGCCTCTGCTGGAGGTGTCGACCGACAAGGTCGACACCGAGATCCCGGCCCCGGCCGCCGGCATCCTGACCTCCATCAAGGTGGCCGAGGACGAGACCGTTGAGGTCGGCGCCGAGCTGGCCGTCATCGACGACGGCACCGGTGCCCCGGCTGCCGCCCCGGCCCCGGCCGCCGCCGAGGCCCCCGCCCCGGCCGCGCAGCCCGAGCCCGCCGCGGCTCCGGCCCCGGCCGCCGAGGCCCCGGCCCCCGCCGCCGCCCCCGCGGGCGGTGCCGAGGGCACCGACGTCGTCCTCCCCGCGCTCGGTGAGAGCGTCACCGAGGGCACCGTCACCCGCTGGCTGAAGGAGGTCGGCGAGGAGGTCTCGGCCGACGAGCCGCTGCTGGAGGTCTCCACCGACAAGGTCGACACCGAGATCCCGGCGCCGGCCTCCGGCACCCTGCTGGAGATCGTGGTCGGCGAGGACGAGACCGCCGAGGTCGGCGCCAAGCTCGCCGTCATCGGTGCCAAGGGCGCGGCCCCCGCCGCCCCCGCGGCTCCGGCCCCGGCCGCTCCGGCCCCCGCCGCCGAGCCCACCCCGGCTCCGGCGCCCGCCCCGGCCGCTCCGGCGCCGGCCGCTGCCGCCCCGGCGCCGGCTCCGGCTCCGGCCCCCGCGCCGGCTCCGGCCGCCCCGGCTCCCGTCACCCCGGCCCCGGCCGCCGGTGAGGGCGAGGGCGCCTACGTCACCCCGCTGGTGCGCAAGCTCGCCGCGGAGAGCGGCGTGGACCTCGCCACGGTCAAGGGCACCGGTGTCGGTGGCCGGATCCGCAAGCAGGACGTCATCGCCGCCGCCGAGGCCGCCAAGCAGCAGCAGGCCGCCCCGGCCGCTGCCGCCGCCCCGGCCGCGTCGAAGGCCCCGGCGCTGGAGGTCTCGCCGCTGCGCGGTCAGACCGTCAAGATGCCGCGGATGCGCAAGGTCATCGGCGACAACATGATGAAGGCCCTGCACGGCCAGGCGCAGCTGACCACCGTGGTCGAGGTGGACATCACCGCGATCATGCGGATGCGCAACAAGGCCAAGGACGCCTTCGCGCAGCGTGAGGGCGTCAAGCTCTCCCCGATGCCGTTCTTCGTCAAGGCCGCCGTCCAGGCGCTGAAGGCCCACCCGGTCGTCAACGCCCGGATCAACGAGGACGAGGGCACCATCACCTACTTCGACACCGAGAACATCGGTATCGCGGTGGACGCGGAGAAGGGCCTGATGACCCCCGTCATCAAGGGTGCGGGCGACCTCAACATCGCCGGTATCGCCCGTAAGACGGCGGAGCTGGCGGGCAAGGTCCGGGCGAACAAGATCACCCCGGACGAGCTCTCCGGTGCGACCTTCACCATCTCCAACACCGGGTCGCGCGGCGCGCTGTTCGACACCGTGATCGTGCCCCCGAACCAGGTCGGCATCCTGGGCATCGGCGCGACCGTCAAGCGTCCGGTGGTCATCAACCACCCGGACCTCGGCGAGACCATCGCGGTGCGCGACATGACCTACCTCGCGCTCTCCTACGACCACCGTCTGGTGGACGGCGCCGACGCCGCCCGCTACCTGACCACGGTCAAGCAGATCCTGGAGGCCGCCGAGTTCGAGACCGAGATCGGTCTCTGAGCCCGGCAGTCGCCCGGTAGGCGGGTAGCAGCAGGGGCCGGCACCGGTTCGTACGGCATCCGTACGGACCGGAGCCGGCCCTTCTGCATGCCGCCGTCCGGCCGCCGTCCCGGATAATGGCCCCCTCGCCACCCGCCGCGTCACCACCCGCTCTGAAGGAGCACCTCATGACCCCGCCCGTCGTCCATTCGCTGCGCGAGCAGATCCGCGAGCACATCCTTGAGGGGATCGTCAGCGGCCGCTGGCAGCCGGGCGAGCGGATCGTCGAGCGGCGGATCGCGGTGGAGCTGGAGGTCAGCCAGACGCCCGTGCGGGAGGCGCTGCGCGAGCTGGAGTCGCTGCGGCTGATCGAGTCGGCACCCAACAAGGGCGTACGGGTCCGGAATCTGACCGCGGCCGACCTCAAGGAGAGCTACCCGGTGCGGGCCGGGCTGGAGCAGGTCGCCGCCGAGCTGGCCGCCGGGCGGCTGGCGGAGGACACCGCCGCGCTGGAGCGGGAGGTGGCGGCGCTGCGCGAGGCGGACCTGGCGGGCGACGGGGAGGCACAGGTGCGGCACACCGTGGCGTTCCACCGGGAGATCGTGCGGGCCGCCGGGAACGCCGTGCTGCTGCACACCTGGGAGTCGCTGGGCATCGAGGTCTGGACGGCGCTGTCGATCCGCTGGTTCAGCCCGGAGCAGCGCTCGCACGCCCAGGACCACCAGGAGATCGTGGACGCGTTCCGGCGGCGCGACCCGAAGATCGGCACCCTGCTCAAGACACACGTGCTGAGCTGCGCACCGAGGGTCTGAGCGGATGCGCCGGGCGAGCCCGCGGGGCCCCGGCGCGGCATAGCGGAGGACCCCTCCGGGGCTGGCACCGAGTGCCCAAATTCGCGGCACCCCGTGCCGACCTGCGGTTTTTCGTTCGCCGAGCGTTGATCGATCATCGATCAGGGGCGTATCGTCTTCCGACGGGGCGCGACACCCTGCCTGCCGAAACTGCCGAACTCGCATCCGGGTGCCGTCGAGATCCCGCCGCAGCCCACGGGCGCGGCCCGTTCCTCGACGGCACCCCCGAGCTTCCCTCCCGTCCGGAAAGGGGCCACCCATGCCCGACCCCGTGCGCCTGCCGTACAGCCAGCTCGACCAGCTCCCGGACCGCGACCCCGAGGAGACGGCCGAGTGGCGCGAGTCGCTCGACGCCGTCACCAAGGCGGCGGGCCCGCATCGCGCCGCCTACCTGATGCGCCGCACCCTGGAGCAGTCGGGGCTCGCGCTCCCCCAGCTCCTGGAGAGCGACTACCTCAACACCATCCCCACCGCCGCCGAGCCCGCCGTGCCGGGCGACGAGGCGATGGAAGCCCGGATCGCCGCCTGGAACCGCTGGAACGCGGCCGCGATGGTCTCCCGCGGCGCCAAGTACGGCGTCGGCGGCCACATCGCGACCTTCGCTTCCGCGGCCTGGCTCTACGAGACCGGCTTCAACCACTTCTTCCGCGGCAAGGAGGACTCCTCCACCGGCGGATCCGGCGACCAGCTCTACATCCAGGGCCACGCCGCGCCCGGCATCTACGCCCGCGCCTTCCTCGACGGCCGCCTCACCGAGGAGCACCTCGACCACTTCCGCCGCGAGGCCGGCGGCAAGGGCCTGCCGTCCTACCCGCACCCGCGGCGGCTGCCCTGGCTGTGGGAGTTCCCCACCGTGTCGATGGGCCTCGGCCCGCTCTCGGCCATCTACCAGGCACGCTTCAACCGCTATCTGACCCACCGCGGTATCAAGGACGTCTCCGACTCGCACGTCTGGGCGTTCCTGGGCGACGGCGAGATGGACGAGCCGGAGTCGACCGCCGCGCTCGCGCTCGCCTCCCGTGAGGGCCTGGACAACCTCACCTTCGTCATCAACTGCAACCTGCAGCGCCTGGACGGCCCGGTCCGCGCCAACTTCAAGATCGTGCAGGAGCTGGAGGCCCAGTTCCGCGGCGCCGGCTGGAACGTCGTCAAGACGCTGTGGGGCACCGCCTGGGACGAGCTCTTCCGGCTCGACACCACCGGCGCGCTGGCCCGCCGGCTGCGCGAGGTGCCGGACGCCCAGTTCCAGACCTACGCGACCCGCGACGCGGCCTACATACGCGACCACTTCTTCGGCGCCGAGCCCGCCCTCGTCGAGATGGCGAAGCTGCTCTCCGACGACAAGATCCTGGAGTGCTTCCACCTCTCGCGCGGCGGCCACGAGTCGCGCAAGGTCTACGCGGCGTACAAGGCGGCCGTGGAGCACAAGGGCGCCCCGACCGTGATCCTCGCGCAGACGGTCAAGGGCTTCACCCTCGGCAAGGGTTTCGAGTCCAAGAACGCCAACCACCAGATGAAGAAGCTGACGGTGGACGAGTTCAAGGTCATGCGCGACCTGCTCGAACTCCCCATCCCCGACAGCGACTTCACCGACGGCCAGGTCCCCTACGGCCACCCGGGCGCCGACTCCCCCGAGGTCCGCTACCTCCAGGAGCGCCGCGCGGCCCTCGGCGGCCCGGCCCCGGCCCGCCGCTCCCACCCGCTCGCGCCGCTGCCGGCCCCGGCCGACAAGGCCTTCGCCGCCTTCGACAAGGGCTCCGGCAACCAGTCCGTGGCCACCACCATGGCCTTCGTCCGGCTGGTCAAGGACCTCATCCGCGACAAGCAGACCGGCAAGCGCTGGGTGCCGATCGTCCCCGACGAGGCGCGCACCTTCGGCATGGAGTCGCTCTTCCCGTCGCTCGGGATCTACTCCCCCAAGGGCCAGACCTACGAGCCGGTCGACCGCGACCAGCTGATGTACTACAAGGAAGCCAAGGACGGCCAGATCCTCAACGAGGGGATCACCGAGGCCGGTTCGATGGCGGACTTCATCGCCGCCGCCACCGCGTACGCCACGCACGGCGAGACGATGATCCCGTTCTACATCTTCTACTCGATGTTCGGCTGGCAGCGCACCGCCGACCAGATGTGGCAGCTCGGCGACCAGCTCGGCAAGGGCTTCCTGGTCGGCGCCACGGCCGGCCGCACCACGCTGACCGGTGAGGGCCTGCAGCACGCGGACGGCCACTCGCCGATGATCGCGTCGACCAACCCGGCGGCGCTGTCGTACGACCCGGCGTTCGCGTACGAGGTCGCGGCGATCGTCAAGGACGGCCTGCGCCGCATGTACGGCGAGACCGCCCCCGGCGAGGACCCGAACGTCTTCTACTACCTCACGGTCTACAACGAGCCGATGCCCCAGCCGGCCAAGCCCGCGGGCGTCGACGAGGGCATCGTCCGCGGCCTGTACCGCTTCAACACCGCGGCCACGGCGGGCGTCACGGTGCCCGCCGACGCCCCGGGGATCCAGCTGCTGGCCTCCGGCACCGCGATCCACTGGGCACTGGCGGCCCAGCGGCTGCTCGCCGAGGAGTGGGGCGTGGCCGCCGACGTGTGGTCCGCGACCTCCTGGACGGAGCTGCGGCGCGACGCGCTGGCGGCCGACGAGGCCACCCTGCGCGGCGAGCAGCGCACGCCGTACGTCCGCGAGGCGCTCAGCGGCGTCGAGACGCCGGTCCTGGCGGTCAGCGACTACATGCGCCAGGTCCCGGACCAGATCGCGCAGTGGGTCGAGCAGGACTGGTCCTCCCTCGGCGCGGACGGCTTCGGCCTGTCCGACACCCGCGAGGCGGCCCGCCGCCACTTCGGCGTCGACGCCGAGTCGCTGGTCGTCGCGGCCCTGGCCCAGCTCGCCCGCCGCGGCGACGTCCCGGCGTCCGCGGTCAAGGAGGCCCGCGAGCGCTACGGCTTCTGAGCCGCCCCCGACCAGGGGCACCCATACTCCCGTGCGGAGGTCACCCACCCGCGCCCGGAACCTCCGCACGGGAACCCACGGCCCGGCCGGTCACGCCCTGACCACGGCCGGGCCTTCCTTCTGCCGGCCGGGGCGGACCGTCCGCCCCCGGCGTTGACCGTCCGCCCCCGCCGCGCCCCGGCGTTGTCAGTGGTCCCCGGCATCATGAAGGCATGCGTGCTGCCCGGCTGATCAAGATGGTGCTGCTGCTCCAGTCGCGCCCGGCGATGACCGGCGCCGAGCTGGCGCGGGAGCTGGAGGTCTCCGAGCGCACGGTCGCGCGGGACGTGCTCTCCCCTCTCCGAGGCCGGGGTGCCCGTCTACGCCGACCGCGGCCGGGCCGGCGGCTACCGCCTGATCGGCGGCTACCGCACCCGCCTCACGGGACTCGGCCGCAGCGAGGCGGAGGCGCTCTTCCTCTCCGGAGTGCCCTGTGCGCTGCGGGAGATGGGGCTCGCCGACGCCGCCTCCGCCGCCCGGCTGAAGGTCTCCGCCGCCCTGCTGCCGGAGCTGCGGGACGCCGCCGCGGGCGCCGCCCAGCGCTTCCACCTCGACGCCCCCGCCTGGTACAAGGAGCCCGAGACGCCCGGCCTGCTGCCCGCGATCGCCGAGGCCGTGTGGTCCGACCGCCGGATCGCGGCCCGCTACCTCCGGAAGGCGAAGGGCGCCGAACCCACCGAGGTGCGGCGGGAGTTGGAGCCGTACGGCCTCGTGCTGAAGGCGGGGGTGTGGTATCTGGCGGCGCGGGCGCAGGGGGACTTCCGGGTGTACCGGATCGACCGGTTCACCGCCGTCGACGTGCTCGACGACGGGCCCGGCGCCTTCACCCGGGACGCATCGTTCGACCTGCCGGCGTTCTGGGCCGAGCGGGCCGCGGAGTTCGCCCGCTCGATCCTCCGTACCGAGGTGGTGCTCCGGCTCTCCGAGCACGGCATACGGGTCCTGCCGCAGGTCACCGAGGCCGCGGCGGCCCGCGAGGCGATCGACGCCGCCCGGGCCGCCGGCGGGCCGGACGCGCAGGGCCGGCTGACGGTCACCCTCCGCGTGGAGTCCGACGAGGTCGCGTACTCCCAGCTGCTGGCCCTCGGTCCCGAGGGCGAGGTCCTCGCCCCCGCCGCACTGCGTGACCGCTTCGCGGCGGCCGCCCGGCGCACGGCCGCGCTGTACGGGAGTGACCGGGATGCCTAGCGGTAGTCCGCCGCGGTCGCGTCCTTGTCGCCGAAGACCACGTCCTCGAAGTAGCCGAAGCAGTCGGGGCGGGAGCCGTCCGTGTCGGTGAAGTCGTACTCCTTCGCCAACTGGCCGCTGGAGAGCGACCGGCCGGTCCAGCGCGCCTTGTCGGGATCGGCGGCCAGCGCCCGTACGGCCCGGCCGATCAGGGCCGGTGACTCGGCGATCGCGAAGTGCGGCTCCTTGGCCACCGCCTCGCGCCAGGTCTCCTCGGTCACCCCGAAGTGGTCCAGCATCTCCTCGGACCGCAGGAAGCCGGGGGTGAGCGACACCACCGTGCCGCCCAGTTCCCTCACCTCGGCGGCGAGACCGAAGGCGATGCGGTGCGGGGCGTTCTTGGTGAGGTCGAAGCAGAGGTTCTCGCGGTAGGTGCGGTTGAAGGACGCCGTGCCGTCGGTGACCTCGACCAGCAGTCCGCCGGGCCGCCGGTTCATCAGCGGCAGCGCGTAATGGCTGGTGATGACGTGGGTGTCGATGCCGAGGCGGAACATCCGCAGGCCGTCGGCCAGATCGAGGTCCCAGAGCTTGGTGTGGAATTCGAGCAGATGGTCGCCGCCCCAGACGCTGTTGACCAGGACGTCCAGCCGCCCCTGTTCCCGGTCGATGCGCTCGATCAGTGCCTTGACCTGCGCCGGCTCCAGATGGTCGGTCGGTACCGCGATCCCGGTGCCGCCCACCCGTCGCCCACCACCACCCTTGACCGAGGCCCTACGGGCCGCCTCTCCCGCTGCGGTCACCAGCTCCGCGGTCTGCTCGATCGTCTCGGTCGGACGGCCCACCTCGCTGACCCGGTCACGGGTGGTCCGCCCGGTGACGTACACCAGCGCGCCCGCCCGGCCCAGCTCCACGGCCATCGCCCGGCCCGCGCCCCGGGTCGCCCCGGCGACCAGCGCCACCCGCCCGGTCAGCTCCGCGGTCACCGGCCGGTCCGGCCCGCCGTTCGTCGCGTGCCCACTCGTCACGTTCCACTCCTCGATGTCAGGTGCCCCACTGTCGGATGCCGCGCGCACGGGCCGGCGGCCCACCAGGGCTCGCCCGGCCCGGCGCACGGTGACTCTGGCACCGAATCCCGACACCTTCTGTCCGGATTCCCGCCCGGGGCGGACGCCGCGCACCGCACCGCCGGCCGGCTCCCCCTGGCCACTCCCCTCCCCTCCCCTACGGCCGGAAGGCCCGCACGCTCCCCCCGTTCCGCAGCCGGCCGACGACCTCGGCGGTGGGGGCCGGGCCGGGGGCCGGTGCGGCAAGGGCGGGGCCTTCGGCGGTGGCCCGGAGGGCGCCGGTGGCGTCGAGACCCACGACGTCCGGGCCGCCCGCGGCCAGCAGGTACCACTTCCCGGACGGCGACCGCCAGGGGACGTGCCCGACGACGTGCGGGCCGTAGCGGCTGCAGGCGGCGGTGTCGTCGGACCGGCCGGCGATCCGGCCGGGGTCGCCCGGACGTACGGCGGACGGCAGGAAGCGGACGGTCGCGCTCCCGGGCCCGCGCCAGGTGTCGGCGCGGGTGCACACCCAGGTCGCGCTGCCACCGTCCTCGGGGAGGCGCTGCACCGCGAACGCCCAGTCGCTGACGGACCGTACGCCGGCGCCCCGCAACGCGCCCAGCCCGCAGGCCGTACGGGCCCAGGTCCCCAGGGCCGCGGGGTCGGTGGCCTCGCGCTGCCCCGCGACCGGGCCCGCCGCGCCGGCGGGCGGCGGCGGTACGTAGGTGAGGTGGACGGGGACGAGGTCGTTGAGGTCGGCCAGCAGGAAGGGCGGGGCCGGCGCCCCGATCCGCGTCGAGGGGCGGAACTGCGCCACCGGCCAGTGCCCGCAGCCGCCGCCCGTCGGCGGGGGGAGCGGGATGCGGTCGGTGACGCCGTCGGGGGCGACGTGCAGCCCGTGCGGCGGGGCGCCCGGCGCGAGCAGGTCGCGGACGGCGATGTCGGAGATCCAGGGGGCGAGCAGATAGCGCATCCAGCCGTTGCCGCGGCCGATCACCAGCGCGGCGCCGGTCGTCAGGTCCGCGTCGTCCACCCGCGCGAAGTGCAGCGTGGGGGTGGCGTCTTCGGGTTCGGCGTAGCGGACCAGTCGTTCGCCGTCGTGGAGGACGACCACCATGACGTTGTCGATCAGACCGGCGTACAGCAGCTGCGGCGGATGGTCGGGTGGGCGGGTGGAGGTGTCCGCGGAGGCGGTGATCCGGGCGTCGGCGGGCGGTGCCGCCCAGACCCGCAGCGCCCGGCCCAGCAGTTCCTCGTCGCCGGCCTGCCGGCCGCGCGCGGGCCAGGCGGTGAAGTCCAGCCGCGCGGTGTCGGACCACTGCTCGGTGCGGGTGCGCAGCAGCTTGATGGGGTCCAGCGCCTGCTCGGCGGGGGTCGCCGGGCGGGCCGCCGGATCGCCGCCACCGCTGGGCACCGCCGCGACCACCGCGCCGATCGCCGCGACGGCCGCCAGCGCCACCGCGGCCCGCAGCCGCTGCCGGCGGCGCAGCAGGTCCGTCGGCCGGGTCTGGACCGTACAGGGGTCGAATTCCCCGGAGTTCAGCAGCGCCGCGGCCCCCGCGCCGGTCTCCCGGTCCAGTTGCTCGGCCGCCCGCTGCGCGGCCTCGGGGTCGGTGGCCCCGGCCCGGTCCAGCAGCGCCCGTACCGCGTCCTCGTCCAGACCCTCCAGCTGCCACAGTCCGATGGCGGCCCGGACCGACGCCGGGACGGCGGACAGCGCCTGGTCCAGGGCGAGTTCGTCGACGCCGCCGGCCCGGGGGAAGAGCCGCAGGCCCCAGACCCGGGGCACCGCCGGGAGCCCGCGGCCGGGCCGGGCCTCGTGGGCCAGCGCCAGCCGCAGGGTCCGCAGCCGTACCAGGTCGTAGCCGTTCTCGGGCAGCGGGCCGCGCTGGGCCGGCAGCCCGCCGTCCGGGCGGCGCCGGCGACCGGTGCGCGGGAGGGCCCGCTGGACCAGGCCGTGCGCGGTGAGCACCCGGCGGTGGCGGCCCATCGACGGGGGCAGGACGAGATAGGCGAGGCGGACCAGCCGCGGATAGTGCTCGACGAGGGCCGCCTCGGCCCGTTCGACGTCGGCCCGGGTGCGTTCGTCCATGGGCATGGCCTGAAACAGCCCTTCAGGAATTGGCAGATTTACCGACTATGCCGTGTATGCCGTCGTTCGGTTGTTGCACGCCTTCCAACGAGTGATTCTTGGGGCGGTCACCCGACGGCCCGGCCGGCCCCGCGCGGCCCGTACGCTCCCGGCCACCGCCCGCGCCCGGCCCGCCCGTCGCCCCGCTCCCTGCCTGCTCATCCCCCGTCCCCCGCCCCGGAAGGCCGCCCGCGTCCGGCCCGGTCCGGCCCGTACGTCGGCACGGCAGCATCCGGGGGACTCCGCATGCGGCACGCCCCGGCAGGGCAGATGCTGGAGCGGTGATGGACGAGACGGAGTTCTGGCAGCTGATCGACGACTCGCGCGAGGCGGCCGAGGGGGAACCCGAGGAGCAGGCCGACGCGCTGGTCGAGCGGCTGCTCAGGCGCGACCCGGACGCCGTCGTGGACTTCGCCCGCCACTTCGAGTCCCGCTACAACCGGGCGTACACCTGGGACCTGTGGGCGGCGGCCGCGGTCCTGCTGGACGGCTGCAGCGACGACGCCTTCGACTACTTCCGCTGCTGGCTGATCGCCCAGGGCCGGGAGGTCTTCGAGGGCGGGGTGCACGACCCGGACCAGCTCGCCGAGCTCCTCGACGACTTCGACGAGTCGGTGGACGGGGACGCCGAGGAGGTGGGGTACGCGGCCGACGAGGCCTACGAGCAGATGACCGGCGGGTCGATGCCGGACCTGGAACTGCCGCCGCCGCCCCGCGAACCCCTCGGCACGTACATCGACTTCGACGACGACGAGACCCTCGCCGAACGCTTCCCCCTCCTCTGGGACCGTTTCCGGCCATAGGGACTCGGGCCCCGCGCCGGGCAGTTGCCGTCGCCGGACGCCGGGCCCGGGCAGTATGGGCGCATGCGGATCGCGATCACCGGCTCGACCGGACTCATCGGCACGGCCCTCGTACGCTCCCTGCGCACGGACGGCCACGACGTCGTCCGGCTCGTACGGCGCGCCCCGGCGGCCGCCGACGAGGTGCGCTGGGACCCCGCGCGGCAGCAGGTCGACACCGCGGGGCTGGCCGGCTGCGAGGCGGTGGTCCACCTCGCGGGCGCGGGCGTCGGCGACCACCGCTGGACCGCCGCGTACAAGCAGCAGATCCGCGACAGCCGGGTGCTCGGCACCCGGGCCCTGGCGGAGGCGCTCGCCTCGATGGACGTCCCGCCGCGGGTCTTCGTCTCGGGCAGCGCGATCGGCTACTACGGGGACACCGGGGACCGGCGGACGGACGAGGGCGCGCCGGCCGGCCACGGATTCCTGCCCGAAGTGTGCGTGGACTGGGAGGCCGCCGCGCGGCCGGCGAAGGACGCCGGCATCCGTACCGTCTTCGCCCGCACCGGCCTGGTCGTGGCGCGCTCGGGCGGTGCCTGGGGGCGGCTCTTCCCGGTCTTCCGGCTCGGTCTGGGCGGGCGGCTCGGCGACGGCAGCCAGTACTGGAGCTTCATCTCCCTGCACGACCACATCGCGGCGCTCCGCCACCTCGTGACCACCGAGGAGCTGACCGGTCCGGTCAACCTCACCGCGCCGGAACCGGTGACCAACCGGGAAGTCACCGCCGTGATGGGCCGGGTGCTGCACCGCCCCACGCTGTTCTCCGTCCCGGCGCCGGTGCTGCGGATCGCGCTCGGTGAGTTCGCCGGGGACGTGCTGGGCAGTCAGCGGGTGGTGCCGAAGCGGCTGCTGGAGTCCGGGTTCACGTTCGCGCACCCGCGGATCGTCGAGGCGGTCCGGGCGGCGCTCGACTGAGGGGGCGCGGCCGGGCGCCGTCCAGCCCCGATAGACGGCCGCGGCCGCCGGCAGCCGCCGGCAAACATTCGCCAGGGGCGCTTCTGCGCGCCCCGTACGCCCCCTGTCGTACGCGCCGGCGGCTCCCTACTTTTCCGCACACACCACTCGGCATTCCTCGCGGCCTCAGAGGGCATGACAATGCGTGCACCGCCGCTGGGACCGACCTCGGGAGGCCATGTGCTGCGTACCGCATCGACCGTGGACGTCGTCATCGTGGGAGCCGGCCCGGCCGGTCTCGCCGCCGCCCGCCACCTGACCGGCGCGGGGGTGTCGGTCACGGTCCTGGAGGCCGCGGCGCGGATCGGCGGCCGCTCCGTCACCGACCGGCTCGACGGCTTCCGGCTGGACCGCTGCGGCCGGCCGCTGGCCGTCTCCGCCGCCGCACTGCGCCGCACGCCGGGGCTCGGAGATCTGACGCTCCGTCCGTTCGCCCCGGTGCTGAGCGTGCACAACGGCCAGCGGGCGCAGCACATCAGCGGCTCCCGGAGCACAAGGGGCGCACTCTCCGCGGCGCGCGCCCTCGCGCGCGCCGACCGTCCGATCCAGGACGCCCTGGCGACCCGGCCCACCTTCCCGCCCCGCACCCCGGACGTCTTCCTGCGACCGCTGCTGGGGATGCTGCTGTGCGATCCGCGGCTGCGCGGCTCCAGCCGGAGCGCCGCGCTCGCGCTGCGCGGTTACGCGGAGGCCGGCCGCCTGTGGGTGCCGGCCGGCGGTGCCTCGGCCGTCCCCGACCTGCTCGCGGCCGGCCTGCCGCCCGGCACGGTCCGCACCTCCGTCCAGGTCACCTCGGTCTCCACCACGGGCGTCAGCACCGCCGAGCACGGCCGGATCCCCTGCCGGGCGGTCCTGCTGGCCACCGGTGCCCGCGACGCCGCCGAACTGCTCCCGGGCCTGCGGGTGCCCGCCTTCCACCCGGTGACGGTGCTGCACCACACCGCCCCGCCCGGTGCGGACGGCCGCGGCATGCCGTGCCGGGACGCCACCACGGCGATCCTGCCGGTGGACGGGCCGGTCGCCTGCAGCTTCCGCGCCGGGGCGGTCGACCCGTCCCGTACGCCGCCCGGCCGGCCGCTGATCACCACGACCGTGCTCGGCGCCGCGGCGGCGCTGCCGCTGTCCGTCCTCGACAAGACCGTCCGGCCCCAGCTGGAGCGGCTCTACGGGGCGCGCACCGACGACTGGGAGCTGCTGACCGGCCATCACGACCCGTACGCGGTCCCGGCGATGCCGGCCCCGCACGATCCGCAGCGGCCCGTACGGGTGCTGGCCGGGCTCTACGTCTGCGGCGACCACCGCGACGCCGGCACGCTCCAGGGGGCGCTGAACTCGGGCCGGCGGGCGGCCCGCGCCCTGTTGACGGACTTCGGGCTGCCGGCCCTCACCACCGAACCGGACGTCCTGCGCCCGGCGGCCTGACCACCGGGGCCGGCCGGGCCCGGCGCACCGCCCGGCCCGGCTCCCCGCGCGGCTGTTCAGCCCAGCGCGGCGATCCGCTCACGGTAGCCGCGCACCGGCGCCGCGTCCCGGTACGGCTCCAGGCGGCGCTCGAACTCCCTGACGTACTCATGGGCCCGCACCGACCGCATCTCGGACGCCTGGAGCGCCGCCTCAGCGCCGAGCGTGCAGGCCTGCTCCAGCTCGCCCAGGCCCAGCCGCGCGGTCGCCAGCACCACCCGGCAGAAGAGCCGGCTGCGGGCGAACCCGGCGGCGCGCAGCTGCAGGGAGCGCTCGGCGTGCTGGGAGGCCGCGCGGTACTGCTGGAGATCGCGGTGGCAGTGCGCCAGTTCGTCGGCGAGCTGGGCCTCGTCGAAGAAGCGCGCCCAGTACGGGGTGTCGTCCCCGGGGCGGGAGATCTCCAGCGCCCGTTCCGCGCGGGCCAGCGCCGCCGTGCAGGCCCGGACCTCGCCCAGGACACCGTGGCCGCGGGCCTCCGCGGAGTGCAGCAGCGCCTGGACGGCGGGCGGCGCGCCGCTGCCGATGCCCTGCTGGGCGACGCGCGCCAGCTGGACGGCCTCCCTGCCGTGCCCCAGATAGACGGCCTGCCGGCTCATCGTCACCAGGACGTAGGAGCCGTACGCCCGGTCGCCGGCCGCCTGGGCCAGCCGCAGGGCCTGGACGAAGTACCGCTGCGCCAGGCCGTGCGCGGCGATGTCGTACGAGGTCCAGCCCGCGAGGCGGGTCAGATCGGCGACCGCCGCGAACAGCCGGCGGCCGGTGGCCTCGCCGTAGGTGCCGCGCAGCATCGGCTCGGCCTCGTGCTCCAGATAGCGCACCAGGGCCTGCCGGGCGTGGCCGCCGCCGTAGGCGTGGTCCAGCGCCCGGAACAGCTCGCCGACCGAGCGCAGGGCGGCGATGTCGCCGGAGGTGACCTTGGAGCCCTGGGTGCGGTCGACCCGGTCGGCGGTCCGGCGCTGCCGGGGCACCGAGGCCCGGCCGCCCTGGACGGGCACCCGGCCGACGCTCTCGGCCGCGCCGGCACCCGTGCCCGTACCGGGGCCGCCACCCGGGGCCTCGCCGGTGGCCGGCTCGCCGCGGGCCACCCGGTCGTCGGGCCGGCCGATCAGCCAGTCGCGACTGGGCACCACGAGCCCGGCCGGAGTGAAGGCGATCTTGCGGAGCTCGGCGTGGCTGCCGGAGTCCTTGCGCCACAGTCCGCTGACGATGTCCACCGCCTCGGTGGGGCTCGCGGCGAACTCCAGCCCGGCGTACACCGGCGCACAGGCGTCCAGGCCGAGGTCCTGGGCGGACAGCCGGCGGCCGAGCCGGCGGGTGAAGACCTCCGCGATCAGCGCGGGGGTGGTGCCCCGGGGCTGCTGACCGCGCAGCCAGCGGGTGACCGAGGTCTTGTCGTAGCGGAGGTCGAGGCCGTGCTCGATACCGAGTTGGTCGACCCGTCTGGCCAGACCGGCGTTGGAGAAGCCCGCCTCGGCGATGAGCGCGGCGAGCTGTCGGTTGGGGGTGTGTGCGGGTCGTTCCGTCATCAGCTTTACGGTCTCCTGCCTTCCGGGCCGGGCGCCGGTTTCGGCCCACCCGGTCCGGCATGCTCATCGCCCTCTTGGAACGGCGTGAATGTAACGGCCTTCGGTGCCGTACTTGCGGCCTGCGTCCCGCGTTCATCCGATCGTGTGAGCAGGGGCGGGGCTGTGGTTGCTGGGGGTACACCGGCCGCCTGCGGGGACCGGATCCGGCCGCCGTACAGTTGCTGGGGGCGCGAACGCATCGAAAGGCATCAACGTTGCCGCACAGCGCAACAGAAGTTCGGATGGGAGCTGCCGTGACTGCGATCTCTCGGGGGGAGACCCCCGCACCCGAGGGGCTGCGCTTTGTCCACCTGGGCTTCGGTGACGACGCGGTCGACTACGAGTCGGCCTGGCAGGAGCAGCGCCGGATCCACGCCGCCCGGTTCGCGGACGAGGTGCCCGACACCTGTCTGCTGCTGGAGCATCTGTCCGTCTACACCGCGGGCCGGCGCACGTCCGACGACGAGCGCCCCTTGGACGGCACCCCGGTCGTCGACGTGGACCGCGGCGGGAAGATCACCTGGCACGGCCCCGGCCAGCTGATCGGCTACCCGATCCAGAAGCTGCCGCGCCCGGTGGACGTCGTCGCACACGTGCGGCGCCTGGAGGAGGCGCTGATCCGGGCCTGCGCCGAGTTCGGCATCGAGGGCAGCCGGGTCGAGGGCCGCAGCGGCGTCTGGGTGCTGGGCGACCCGCTGGAGGAGCGGCCGGCGCTGGGCGGGCTGAACCTGGACTTCGACCCGCGGCTGGCGGACGAGCTGTTCGACCCGCGGCTGAACGGCCCGGAGTACGCGCCGTCCAACGCCGGCCAGCGCCGGGAGGACCGCAAGCTCGCCGCGATCGGCATCCGGGTCGCCAAGGGCGTCACGATGCACGGCTTCTCGCTGAACGTGAACCCGGACAACACCTCGTTCGACAAGATCGTGCCGTGCGGCATCCGGGACGCGGGGGTGGCCTCGCTCGCCGGTGAGCTGGGCCGGGAGATCACCATCGCCGAGGTGCTGCCCGTGGTGGAGAAGCATCTGCGCGACGTCCTGGAGAACGCCGAGCTGCTGCCCCGGGCGGTCTGACCGCCCGGCGGTACGGGACGGTCCGACCGCCCCGGCCAGCGCGGGAATGCGACCCTGCGACCTGGGGTTGCCATGCACGTAAAGACGTGCGAATTATCGGGCGTACCCTGGTGTGCGCCGTAGAAACGAAGTGGTAGGGAGCCGGTCGTGTCCGCAGTCGCACCCGACGGACGCAAGATGTTGCGCCTGGAGGTCCGGAACAGCCAGACCCCCATCGAGCGCAAGCCCGAGTGGATCAAGACCCGGGCGAAAATGGGTCCCGAGTACAACCACCTCCAGGGCCTGGTCAAGAGCGAGGGCCTGCACACGGTCTGCCAGGAGGCGGGCTGCCCCAACATCTACGAGTGCTGGGAGGACCGCGAGGCGACGTTCCTCATCGGTGGCGACCAGTGCACCCGTCGGTGTGACTTCTGCCAGATCGACACCGGCAAACCGCAGGCGCTGGACCGCGACGAGCCGCGCCGGGTCGCCGAGTCCGTGCAGACCATGGGCCTGAAGTACGCCACGATCACCGGCGTCGCGCGCGACGACCTGGAGGACGGCGGCGCCTGGCTGTACGCCGAGACCGTCCGGCAGATCCACGCCGCGATGCCCGGCACCGGCGTCGAGCTGCTGATCCCGGACTTCAACGCGGTCCCCGAGCAGCTCGCCGAGGTCTTCTCCTCCCGCCCGGAGGTGCTGGCCCACAACGTCGAGACGGTCCCGCGGATCTTCAAGCGGATCCGCCCCGGCTTCCGTTACGAGCGGTCGCTGGAGGTGATCACCAAGGCCCGCGAGGCCGGCCTGGTCACCAAGTCCAACCTGATCCTGGGCATGGGCGAGGAGCGCGAGGAGATCAGCCAGGCGCTCCAGGACCTGTACGAAGCGGGCTGCGAGCTGATCACGATCACCCAGTACCTGCGCCCGTCGGTCCGGCACCACCCCATCGAGCGCTGGGTCAAGCCGGCCGAGTTCGTGGAGCTCAAGGAGGAGGCCGAGGAGATCGGCTACGCGGGCGTCATGTCCGGTCCGCTGGTCCGCTCCTCGTACCGCGCCGGCCGCCTTTACCAGCAGGCCATCGAGCGGCGCGAGGTCGAGGCGTCCAGTCAGGCGGTTTGAGTCCGGCCGGCGCTCCCCGGCGCGCCGTCTTGTGAAATGTGGCACATGCTGGAACCACGCGGCCCGCACTCCCCTCAGGACAGGGGGCGTGGCGGGCCGCGTCAACGTTTCATTGGTGTTTGACCGGCAGGTCATCCGTTGGTAACACCGTTGAGTGACGATGGATGCACGCACCGCTCCCACACCACCCCTGCTTGTCCGAACAGCCAGAGGGAGTCACTGACCATGCAGGCCGCGCCGCTCCGCGCCACACCCGTCCGCCCCCTTCCCTCCGTCACCGGCGCCCTGCGGGCCGTCGAGGCCGTCCTCATGCGCGGCGGCCAGCGCACCGCCCGCCGCAACGCCTGGACGTCGGTCCTGGAGGACCGCCGCCGCGCCAAGGACCGCCACGAGGCGGCGTACGTACTGGAGGCCGCGGCGACCCGCCGCCCGCACGCCACGTAAACTTCGCTGTATGGCGAGGAAGGCACACTCCAACGGCGCTGCCGGCGCTGAGAACCCCGGGCGGCTGAAGCAGATCGCCCTGACCTACAAGATGACCCGTCGGGTCGACTCCAAGGTCGGTCTTGTCGTCGCTGGCGCAGGCATCGTCGTATTCGGCGTCCTCCTTGCCATCGGCTTCGCGATCGGCCACCCCGTCTACGCCGGAATCCTGGGCTTCGTCCTGGCCTTCCTGGCGATGGCGATCCTCTTCGGACGTCGTGCCGAGCGCGCGGCCTTCGGGCAGATGGAAGGCCAGCCCGGTGCGGCGGCCGCGGTACTGGACAACGTCGGGCGCGGCTGGACCGTCACCCCGGCGGTGGCCATGAACCGCAGCCAGGACGTCGTGCACCGCGCCGTCGGCAAGGCCGGCATCGTGCTGGTCGGCGAGGGCAACCCGAACCGGCTGCGCGGCCTGCTGGCCGCCGAGAAGAAGCGGATGGCGCGTACCGTCGCCGACGCCCCGGTCCACGACATCGTGGTGGGCGACGGCGAGGGCCAGGTCCCGCTGAAGAGGCTCCGCACGACCCTGCTGAAGCTGCCCCGGGTCCTCCCCGGCGCCCAGGTCACCGCGGTCAACGACCGGCTGCGCGCGCTGGGCGACCTGATGAGCAACATGCCCGTACCGAAGGGCCCGATGCCGAAGGGCATGCGGATGCCCAAGGGCGGCGGCAAAGCGCGCTGAGCGCAGCCCCCGATCCGACACGGGTGGGGCCCGGGACCGCGACGGTCCCGGGCCCCACCCGTGTGTCATGCCACCCGTGTACCCGTGTCTCATGCCGAGCCGGTGTGTCACGTCATCCGTGTCCCATGTCGGACCCGGTGTGCCACGTCATCCGGGCGTCATGTCGACCCGGTGCGTCACGTGATCCGTGTGTCATGTCGACCCGGTGCGTCACGTGATCCGTGTCCCATGTCGACCCGGTGCGTCACGTGATCCGTGTCCCATGTCGACCCGGTGCGTCACGTCATCTCGTGCGTCATGTCGATCCGGCGGCTAGATCCGGACCTGTACGGCGCGCACCAGGCGGTCGTGCAGTCCGCGGCCGTCCCGGTCCCAGACGACGGCGGGGATGACCAGGACGAGCAGCAGGGTCCGCAGCACCACCCGCGGCAGCGAGATCCGGCCGCCGCCCTCGGCGACCACCCGCAGGCCCAGCAGCCGCTTGCCCGGCGTGAAGCCGACCGTGCCGACCGTCAGCACGCTGAGCACCGCGAAGACCACCAGTGCCCAGTTGCTCGCCGACTGCGCCCGGCCGCCGCTGAGCAGCCCGTAGGCGATCAGCAGGCACAGCGCCCAGTCGATGAAGAGGGCGGCGAACCGGCGCCCGGGGCGGGCGAGCGCCCCCGGCCCCTCCTCCGGCAGCCCGAGCCGCTGCCCGCGGTATCCGAATTCGACGCCCATGTCCTCGGCTGCCGCGCGGGGCCCGGAGATCCACGATCCGATTGCTTGCCTGTTGTCCACCCGTCCACGGTACTGGGACCGCATACGTTCCCTTCCCCGAGGGCCGGTATCCGCGCAGGCGGGCCGCCCGTAACGGTGGCGGAAACCTGGCCTCACCACCGGGTCCGCAATCCCTCGCATTGGCGCACACTGGGGGGTAAAGGGGACCGCGCGGCGGTTAACCTCGGCGAAACAAATGGGTCATGCTTGAGAAATCCCGCCTGCCTATGGTCGGGCGAGCGCGCCACCGGACTGGTCGCGTTCCGAGTAGCAATCCCGCGTCCGCCGACCGGTGACCGGGCTAGGAGGAGTTGGATGTTCCAGAACGCCGACGAGGCCAAGAAGTTCATCGCGGACGAGGACGTCAAGTTCATCGATGTCCGTTTCTGCGACCTGCCCGGTGTGATGCAGCACTTCACGATCCCGGCAGCGGCCTTCGACCCGGCCGAAGAGCTGGCGTTCGACGGCTCCTCGATCCGTGGTTTCCAGGCCATTCACGAGTCCGACATGGCGCTGCGTGCCGACCTCTCCACCGCTCGTGTGGACCCGTTCCGCCGGGACAAGACGGTCAACGTCAACTTCTTCATCCACGACCCGATCACCGGCGAGCAGTACAGCCGCGACCCGCGCAACATCGCCAAGAAGGCCGAGGCCTACCTCGCCTCCACGGGCATCGCGGACACCGCGTTCTTCGGCCCGGAGGCCGAGTTCTACGTCTTCGACAACGTCCGCTTCGAGACCAAGTCGAACGAGTCCTTCTACCACATCGACTCCGAGGCCGGCGCCTGGAACACCGGCTCCGAGGAGAACAACCGCGGTTACAAGGTCCGCTACAAGGGCGGCTACTTCCCGGCCCCGCCGGTCGACCACTTCGCCGACCTGCGCGCCGAGATCTCCCTGGAGCTGGACAAGGCCGGCCTGCAGGTCGAGCGCCAGCACCACGAGGTCGGCACCGCCGGCCAGGCGGAGATCAACTACAAGTTCAACACCCTCCTTGCCGCCGCCGACGACCTGATGCTCTTCAAGTACATCGTGAAGAACGTCGCCTGGCGCAACGGCAAGACCGCCACCTTCATGCCCAAGCCGATCTTCGGTGACAACGGCTCCGGCATGCACGTCCACCAGTCCCTGTGGCAGGGCGGCGAGCCCCTCTTCTACGACGAGCAGGGCTACGCGGGCCTCTCGGACACCGCCCGCTACTACATCGGCGGCATCCTCAAGCACGCCCCCTCGCTCCTCGCCTTCACGAACCCGACGGTGAACTCCTACCACCGCCTGGTCCCCGGCTTCGAGGCCCCGGTCAACCTGGTCTACTCCCAGCGCAACCGCTCCGCGGCCATGCGCATCCCGATCACGGGCTCCAACCCCAAGGCCAAGCGCGTCGAGTTCCGCGCCCCGGACCCGTCCTCGAACCCGTACCTCGCCTTCTCCGCCCTCCTCCTGGCGGGCCTGGACGGCGTCAAGAACAAGATCGAGCCGGCCGAGCCGATCGACAAGGACCTCTACGAGCTCGCTCCCGAGGAGCACGCGGGCGTCCCCCAGGTCCCGACCTCCCTCCCGGCCGTCCTCGACGCCCTCGAAGAGGACAACGAGTACCTCCAGCAGGGCGGCGTCTTCACCGCCGACCTGATCGAGACCTGGATCGACTACAAGCGCACCAACGAGATCGCCCCGATCCAGCTGCGGCCGCACCCGCACGAGTTCGAGCTTTACTACGACATCTAAGAACGCCACAGCCCGGCGCGGTTTTCCGCGCCGGGCTGGGAAGTCCTCGGGCCGTCGGTCGTGTTCCTCCCCTTCGGGAGGCACGGCCGACGGCCCATTTGTGTGGGGTGGCGGAGGAAGGGGGTCAGTTCCGGCGGCGTCGTTGTTGGCCGTAGGGGCCGTTGCGGTCGTGGGGGCGCCATTCCTCGTCGTGGAGGTCGCGGTCTCCGGTCTCGTGCTTCCGTCCGGGGGTGGGGATTTCCTCGCCGCGTTCGACCTTCTCCAGCATCGAGTCGAGCGGATCGGGTTGTTCGTCGGGGTAGTTACTCATGTCCGGCTCCCAGGGTCGTAGGGGCCGTGGGCCTGAGCAGCAGGGCCGTGGACACGGCGGCGAGGAGGGTGAGGGCGAGGGACCACCACAGGGCGTCGGTGTAGCCGCCCACCGTTGCCTTGGTGATGATTTCCGCGAGTTGGGGTGGGAGGCCGGCCGGGGGGATGACGTGGCCGCTGCGGGCCGCGGCGGCGAAGGTCGGCGGAAGTTCGTTGGTGGTGGCCAGTCGGGCGGCGATGGCCGCGGCGACGGCGCTGCTGAACAGCGCGGTGCCGAGCGCCGCGCCCACCTTGTCGGCCGTGCTGGTCACTGCCGCGAGCCCGCCGGAGTCCTGGGCGGCGGTGCCGCCCGTGGCGAGGGAATAGAGCGGCATCAGGGCCATGCCCAGGCCGAGGCCGGCCAGGACCATGCCGGGGAGGGGCACGGTGGTGTAGTCGCTGTCGGGCTCCAGGCGGGTCAACAGGAGGAGGCCGCAGGCGGTGAGCAGCAGGCCCGGTGCGATCAGGTGGCGCGCCGGTACGCGGTGCAGCAGGCGGGCGGAGACCTGGGTGGCGCCGATGAGGATCGCGGCGACCGCGGGGAGGAGGGCCGTGGTGGTGGCGGCCGGGGAGTAGCCGCGGACGTTCTCCAGGTACGTCATCAGGGTCGGGAAGAGGGCGAGCGTGCCCGCGCCGGTCAGGAACAGGCCGAGGAAGGAGCCGAGGCGGGTGCGGTCCTGGGTGAGGTGGGGTGGGAGGAGTGGGTCGGGGGCCCTCCGCTGCCAGAGGGCGAAGGCCAGGAGGAGGACGACGCCGAGGGCGAGCAGGGCCAGGACGAGGAGGTCCAGCCAGCCGCGCCGGCCGGTTTCCTGGAAGCCGTAGACCAGGGCGACCAACCCGGCGGTGCCGAGCAGCAGGCCCGGAGCGTCGAGGCGGCGGCGGGGGCGGGGCGGGCGGTCGTGGACCAGGGTGGCCACACCGATCACGGCGATCACGGCGAGCGGGACGTCGACGAACAGGCACCAGCGCCAGCTCAGGCTCTCGATCAGCCACCTGCCGGTGAACAGACCCATGGTCGAGCCGCCGGCGATGATCGTGACGTAGATCCCGAAGGCCCGGCCCCGTGCCTTCGGGTCGGGGAAGTCGGCCGCCACCAGGGACAGTACGGCGGGCGACAGGAGGGCGGCGAAGGCGCCCTGGAGGGCGCGGGCGCAGACCAGCGCGCCCGACGTGGGGGCCGTTCCGCCGAACGCGGCGGCCGCCGCGAAGCCGGCCAGCCCGATGAGCAGCATCCGCTTGCGGCCGATCAGGTCGGCGAGGTGGCCGCCGAGCAACAGCAGTGCGGCGAAGGCCAGTTCGTACGCGGTGAACAGCGAGCTCAGGGCGTCGGCGGGCAGGTGCAGGTCCGCCACGATCGTCGGCATCGCCAGGTGCAGGGACGTCGCGTCGAGCAGTACGAAGAGCTGCACCAGACCGACCACCGCGAGGCCCCACCAGCGCCTGGGGTGCGGGGGCGGGTCCTGGAGGTTCGGTGGGGAGGCCGGTGGGGGCCAGGCGTGGGAGGGCGGGTTCAGGGGTGGTCCGAAGCCCTGCGGGGTGGCGGGCCGGGCCGGGGCGGTGGGTGAGTACGCGGGCGGTGGGGGTGTCGACGGCTGCGGCGGGCCGGGCGGGGTGGCGGGGGTTGCGGGGGCCACCACGGGCGCCCCGGCGGGAGCCGCACCGGGCGTGCTGACGGCCGTCTCGGGGCCGTAGTCCAGCAACCGGGCGGCGTGCCGGCCGAGTTGGGCCAGCACCGCGCCCGGCAGCCACTCCCCCTCCGCGTCCGTCTCCGTGCGGGCCGCGACCTGTTGGAGGGCGGGCCGCCCGGCCGGGTCCTTGTCGAGGCATGCGCGTACGAGGTCGAGCAGCGGCTCCGGTACGCCGGTCAGGTCCGGCTCCTCCTCGGCGATGCGGAAGAGGTGGGCGTTCAGGCCGGTCTCCGTGGCGCCGAAGAGGAGACGGCCGGTGGCGGCGTAGACGAGGACGGCGCCCAGGCAGAACACATCGCTGGCGGGGGTGAGTTCGAGGCCGCGTACCTGCTCGGGCGACATGAAGCCGGGGGATCCGATCAGCATGCCGGTGCGGGTGTGCAGGCTGTCCCCGGCGAGGGTGTCCATGGCCCGCGCGATACCGAAGTCGATCACGCGCGGTCCGTCCACCGTCACCAGCACATTGGACGGCTTGAGGTCGCGGTGGATCAGGCCCGCCTCGTGCACCGCCTGCAGGGCGAGGGCGAGGCGGTTGGCCAGCAGCCGGACGGAGTGCTCGGGCAGCGGCCCGTAGTCGTCCGCCACCACGGTGGTCAGGTCGGGCCCTGGAATGTACTGGGTCGCCACCCAGGGCACCGCGGCCTCGGTGTCGGCGTCGAGCACGTCCGCCGTCCAGGTGCCGCCCACCCGCCGGGCCGCGGCCACCTCACGGGCGAAGCGCCTGCGGAACTCCGGATGCTGTGCGTGCTCGTCCTGGACGACCTTGACCGCGACGGTCCGCCCGGCCTCGGAACGGCCCAGATACACCAGGCCCATACCGCCGGCGCCCAGGCGGGCGATCAGGCGGTACGGGCCTATGTGTGTCGGGTCCGATGAGATCAACTGGTCCACGGGGGCAAGGTAATCCACGGTACGGATCCCCGTAGCGGATTCACACTTCCTTTCCCTTCCCGGGGGCGGGGCTGTGGGCGTGGGCGGGGCTCTGGGCGGGGCTCTGTGGCCGGGGGCCGGACTCCGCGGCAGACTGGGGATATGCCTGAATTGCCGGAGGTCGAGGCGCTGGGACGGTTCCTGGAGGAGCGGCTGGCCGGGCGGGTGGTGGACCGGGCGCAGCTGGTGTCGGTGGCTGCGTTGAAGACCTACGATCCGCCGCTGGGTGCGGTGGAGGGGCGGGCTTTCGAGGGCGTGGCCCGGTACGGCAAGTTCCTCGCGCTCCGGGCCGGGGAGCTGTTTCTTGTGATGCATCTGGGACGGGCGGGGTGGGTGCGGTGGAGTGAGCGGCTGCCGGCGGCTCCGCCGCGTCCGGGAAGGGGGCCGCTGGCGCTGCGGGTGCGGCTCCGGGAGCCCGAGGGTGCGGGCTTCGACGTGACGGAGGCGGGCAGTCAGAAGCACCTCGCGCTGTACGTCGTGCGGGATCCGCAGGAGGTGCCCGGGCTCGCGCGGCTCGGGCGCGATCCGCTGGAGGACGGCTTCACCCGGGCGGCCTTCGCCGGGATGCTGACGGGTGAACGCCGGCAGATCAAGGGCGTGTTGCGGGACCAGAGCGTGCTGGCCGGGATCGGCAACGCCTATTCGGACGAGATCCTGCACACGGCGCGGATGTCGCCGTTCAAACTCGCCGCCGATCTGTCCGGGGAGGAGGTGACGCGGCTGTACGCGGCGGTCGGAACGACGCTGGCCGAGGCGGTCGAGCGGGCCCGGGGGCTGGCGCCGGAGGACCTCAAGGCGGAGAAGCGGACGGGGATGCGGGTCCACGGGCGGACCGGGGAGCCCTGTCCGGTCTGCGGGGACACCGTCCGCGAGGTGTCGTTCAGCGACTCGTCGTTGCAGTACTGCCCCACCTGCCAGACCGGGGGCAAGCCGCTCGCCGACCGGCGGCTGTCGCGGTTGCTGAAGTAGCCGTGCCCGGCATGACGCCACCCCGCCGCCGGATGGCCGGCGGCGGGGGCGGCGTGCGGTGTCAGGCCGTGGGACGGTCGGGGGCCAGCAGCTCCCGGAGTTCGTGTACCGCCTCGCGGAGGTGATCGGCGAAGGCGTGCATTTCGGCGGCCACCGGGCGGGGGGTGGAGAGGTAGAGGTGGAAGCGGTCGGGGAGGAGGACGTAGGCGACGCCGATGCAGCGGGGGCTGGTGGAGCCGAAGCCGAAGTACTGGATGTGGGTGGAGGGGGCGGAGCTGGTGCTGAGGTAGTCGTCGCGCATGACCAGCCAGCCGGGGGTGCGGTAGAGGGCGGGCTGTTCGGTCAGGCCGAGGTCGGGGCCGCGGCGGCGCTGGATGAGTTCGAGTTCCCAGAGGTGTTGCTCCGGGGCGTCGCCGGCCTGGCATTCCTTGGCGCGGGTGACGTGGGCGCGGGCCGCGATGTGGAGGGCGGCGCGGCGGGTGGCGGGGTCGGTCGCGGGGTCCTGCAGGGTGGCGACGAAGTCCACGATCTCCGGGGTGACCACACGCATGGCCTCGGTGCGGCCGCGGCGCCACTGGCGGGTGGCGATCGACTCGTAGGTGGCGCCCAGGCGTCCCTTGGCGCGCTGGTGGGCCAGTTGGTAGGCGAGCTGGACGAAGGCGTCCGGGGAGACGCCCAGGGACTTGGCCGTGGTGGCGCCGAAGTCGTCGAAGGAAACCGTTGTGGTGGCGGTGTCGGCGCCGTACCGGGCGAAGGCGGTGGCGGCGGAGCGTACCTGGGCGCGGAGGGCGTCGTCGAGGTGGAAGGTGAGGGGGTGCGGGGTGGGGGCTCCCTGGGGGCGTGCTCCGGAGAGGCGGGAGTGGTCCTCGGGCGGGGTGGCGAGCAGGGCGTCGACGAAGCTGAGGATGGTGGTGCCGTCCAGTTCGCAGTGTTCGACGTTGATGCCGGCGCGGCCGTCGGCGAAGACGATGAAGGAGACGGCCTTGTCGAACCAGCGGTTGCCGCGGTCGCCGTAGAGGAGTTCGTCGCAGGCCGTCCGGATGTCCGCGGGGGCGAAGTCCTCCAGACAGAGGCAGAAGAGGGCGGTTTCGACGGTGTCGAGGGCCGCCGCGTTGTCGGGGTGCAGGGCCTGGAGGGACGCGCGGGCGGCGGCCCATTCGGCGCGGGCCATGGTGGTCAGGTGGCCGACCGGGGCGTCCGGTTCCGCACCGGGGTCGGCCTGAAGGACGGCCTGCAGGCCGTCCTTCAGGTCGTCGAGGGTGTGCGGGGTGCCGTCGGGACCGAGGACGTCGAGGGTGTACATGCGGCCCCGGAAGAAGACCACGATGTGGCGGGCGTCGGACGGGCCGGGCCACTCGGGCGTGTAAGGGGCGCGGACGGTGTCCTGTTCCGGGCCGGGAATGCGGGTGGTGGAGAACAGGAACTTGTTCTGTTCCATGGTCTGCGGGCGGCCGCGCTGGACCACCGGCGGGAGGGCCTCCCGGTCCAGCTGGTGCTTGTGGTGCAGGGCCCCGGCGATCAGGCCGGCGGCCCGGTCCAGCTGTGCCTGCCCGGTGTCCTGGAAGAGGAAGAAGAAGTTGGCGTTGAGGGCGATGCGGTCGCGGCGGCCGAGGTAGCGGTACGGCCAGAAGGTGTCGAGCCAGCTGTGCACGCCCTCGGTGGCGTCGTACTCCTCCAGGGCGGCCTGGAGCACCCGGCCGGGGCCGCCGGGGCGGAGGAAGGCGGCCACCTCGGCCTCGGTCTCGGCGAGTTGGGCGGGGGTCAGCAGGGGCCGGCACCAGGCGAGGAACCGCTCGCAGCTCTCCTCCAGGGAGGGCAGCGGCACCCGCGGGAGGGTGTCCTCCAGGGCGAAGGTGGGGGTGGGGGCGGTTCCCCGGCCGGTGGGCGGGAGGGAGGTGCCGTGGCTGTCGGTCACGTCTACGGTCCCCTGACTGTTGGTCACGTGCGTCTCGTTTCGGTGTACGGGTGCGGGGTGCGGTGTTCCCGGTGGGTGGCGCGGTTCCGGGTGGGTTGCGAGGTTTCGGGACGGGGTGTGCGGTTTCGGGGCGGGGTGTGCCGGGGGGCTAGTCCAGCAGCTGGTCGCCGCGTATCGCGCGGCCCTCGGCGGCCAGGTGTGCGGGGTCGACCCGGCCGAAGAGCTGGCGGGTGCGGGAGACGCTGCCGATGACGCCGGGGCGCTCGCTGTAGGCGAAGATCGCCGAGTGGCGGGCGGTCGCGCCCCGCACCGGGCTGACCCGGTGCAGCGAGTAGCGGCCCTTGAACAGCTGCAGGTCGCCGGGGCGGAGCGGCAGGCGGTGGATCAGCCGCCCGCCCCGGCCCTGAAGGACGTCGCGGACGTCGTCGAAGCGCTCGTCCTGCGCGGACCGGATGTTCGGGCAGTACTCGAAGTCGCCGCCGGCTCCGGCCTCCTGGGTGAGCATGCTGACGGTGAACTCGTTGGTGTCGAAGTGCCAGGGGTGTTCCTTGCCCGGTTCGACGACGTTCAGGACGAGCGCGGAGTACGGGTCGGCGAGCTCGTACAGCCGGGGCAGGCGGAAGCAGCGGGCGACGAAGCGCTGGAACGCGGGGTGGGAGTACAGCCGGCTGATCAGGGCGCCGGCCGGGATGCGGTCCCGGGCGACGAAGGCGTTGCCGCGTTCGAAGACCGTGCGGCCGGGGTGGCCGGGCGGCAGGTCCCGGTCGACGGCGATGTTGTAGACGTTGACCGATTCGACGTCGAAGTGGGCGCGGGGGGCGATCTCGGCGCATTCGGCCCGGAGGAGCGCGCGCCGGGCGGGGTGGACGAAGTCCGGCAGGACGGTGCAGCCGACGGTGTCCAGCTCGTGCCGGGCGCGGGCGACGACGGCCTGCGCCTCGGGGCCGTCGGGGTCCGCCAGGGGGTATCGGCCGGTGTCGACCACCTCGTCGAGGGTCGGGGGCTGCGCGGTGACGGGGGCGGGGGCGGGGTCGTGCGCGGTGCCGATGCTGTTCACGGTGCTCATGCGTTCCTCTCCGCGGGCGTGGAGACGCCTGCGGGCACCGGGGTGCGGCAGGCGTCCACGTCATGGCGCGTCATTGCACGTCTTTGCACGTTGCTGCACGTTTTTTTACGTCAACTCCCTCGGGGCCGAGGGCAGTTGAGGTGGGAGCTGGAAGGAGTTGACGTTGCCACACATTCCGGGGCGTTGTCTGTGACACGACGCACGGTGCGGAGATCGTCACGCATTCGGTACGACCGCCCGGGCGGAACGGCGGGCGGGCCGGCACCCCGCCGCCCACGTCGCCTCCCTCACAGTTTTTGCAACTTGTTGCATAACCGCCTCCGCCTGGTCTAGAACCGGTATCAGTCCACCCGCCCGAGGACCGCCCGAGGAGGCCCCCGTGAGCCCGAAGAACCCGTATCCGCATCTGATGAGCCCGCTCGACCTCGGGTTCACCACGCTCCCCAACCGGGTGCTGATGGGGTCGATGCACGTCGGCCTGGAGGAGGCGGAGAACGGGTTCGCACGGATGGCCGCGTTCTATGCGGAGCGGGCCCGCGGCGGGGTCGGGCTGATGGTCACCGGCGGGATCGCACCGAACGACGCGGGCCGGCCGTACGAGGGCGGGGCCAAGCTGACCACCGAGGCGGAGGCGGCGCAGCACCGGACCGTGACCGAGGCGGTGCACGCCGCGGGCGGGCGGATCGCGATGCAGATCCTGCACTTCGGGCGGTACGCGTACCACCAGGACCTGGTCGCGCCTAGTGCGATCCAGGCGCCGATCAGCCCGTTCACCCCGCATGCGCTCACCGACGCCGAGGTGGAGCAGACCGTCGAGGACTACGTACGGGCGGCGGAGCTGGCCCGGTCGGCGGGGTACGACGGGGTCGAGATCATGGGCTCGGAAGGGTACTTGATCAACGAGTTCGTGGTCGGCGCGACCAACCACCGCACCGACCGGTGGGGCGGCTCGTACGAGAACCGGATGCGGTTCCCGGTGGAGATCGTGCGGCGGACCCGGGAGCGGGTCGGGCCGGACTTCATCCTGATCTACCGGCTGTCGATGCTGGACCTGGTGCCGGGCGGCTCGACGCTGGAGGAGGTCGTCACGCTCGCCAAGGAGATCGAGGCGGCGGGCGCGACGATCATCAACACCGGCATCGGGTGGCACGAGGCCCGCATCCCGACCATCGCGACGTCGGTGCCGCGCGGGGCGTACACCTGGGTGACCAAGCGGCTGATGGGTGCGGTCTCGGTGCCGCTGGTGACCAGCAACCGGATCAACACCCCCGAGGTCGCCGAGGAGTTGCTCGCCGACGGGCGGGCCGACATGGTGTCGCTGGCCCGGCCCTTCCTCGCCGACCCGGACTTCGTGGCGAAGGCGGCGGACGGGCGTTCCGCGGAGATCAACACCTGCATCGGCTGCAACCAGGCCTGCCTCGACCACACCTTCAGCGGGAAGATCACCTCCTGCCTGGTGAATCCGCGGGCCTGCCACGAGACCGAGCTGGTGCTCGCGCCGACCCGGCTGCGCAAGCGGCTCGCGGTGGTCGGGGCCGGGCCGGCCGGGCTGGCCTGTGCGGTGTCGGCCGCCGAGCGCGGGCACCAGGTCACGCTGTTCGAGGCCGCGGACGAGATCGGCGGGCAGCTGAACATCGCCAAGCGGGTGCCGGGCAAGGAGGAGTTCGAGGAGACGCTGCGGTACTTCCGCGAGCAGCTGGCGCTGCGCGGGGTGGACGTCCGGCTGAAGACCGCGGTGACCGCGGCCGACCTGGGGGCGTACGACGAGGTGGTGGTCGCCACCGGTGTCACCCCGCGGATCCCGGAGATCGAGGGGATCGGCCACCCGAGCGTGGTCAGCTACCTCGACGTGCTGCGGGACGGTGCGGAGGTGGGCGCGCGGGTCGCGGTCATCGGGGCGGGCGGCATCGGCTTCGACGTCGCGGAGTTCCTGACCGACGCCGGCGACGGGGCGAGCCGGGACGCGGAGACGTACTTCCGGGGCTGGGGCGTGGACACCGGCTACGGCGACCGGGGCGGGCTGCGGGCGCCGGAGCGGCCCGCGCCGCCGCGCCAGGTGCACCTGCTCCAGCGCAAGGCGTCCAAGGTGGGCGCCGGGCTGGGCAAGACCACCGGGTGGATCCACCGCACGGAGCTGCGGCACCGGGGCGTGACGATGGTTCCCGGGGTGACGTACGAGCGGATCGACGACGCGGGGCTGCACGTCACGGTCGACGGCGAGGCCCGCACGCTGCCGGTGGACACCGTCGTGCTGTGCACCGGGCAGGAGCCGCGCCGGGACCTGTACGAGGAGCTGCGGGCGGAGGGCCGGGCGGTGCATCTGATCGGCGGTGCGGACGTCGCCGCCGAGCTGGACGCCAAGCGCGCCATCAAGCAGGGGACGGAGCTGGCGGCGGCTCTCTGAGCCGCCGGCGGCACCCGGATCGACGCCCGGCCTGCCTAGGATTCCCCCATGTCCCTCCCCCACGCGATCCTCACCGCCCTGCTGGAGAAGCCGTCGTCGGGGCTGGAGCTGACCCGGAGGTTCGACCGGTCGATCGGGTACTTCTGGCCGGCCACGCACCAGCAGATCTACCGGGAGCTGGGGAAGCTGGAGCAGGCCGGGTTCATCCGGGCGCTGCCCTCCGAGCAGCCGTCGCGCGGGCAGAAGAAGGAGTTCGAGGTGCTGCCGGCGGGGCGCGCGGAGCTGACCGCGTGGGCGTCCGGCGAGCAGGACGCCAAGCCGGTGCGCAATGCGCTGGTGCTGCGGCTGCGGGCGGCTGCGGTGGTCGGCCGGGCCGGGCTGGACGCCGAACTGCGGCGCCATCTGGCGCTGCACCAACGGCAGTTGGCGGAGTACGAGGAGATCGAGGCGCGCGACTTCGGGACGGTGGCCGACCCGGAGGACCGGCTGCGGCGGCTCGTGCTGCGGGCCGGGGTCGGGCTGGAGACCTTCTGGGTGCAGTGGCTCCAGGAGGCGCTGGCCGAGGTCGAGGACATGGAGAGCGGCGCGGAGGACGACGGCGAAGCGGGCGCGGAAGCGGGCGGGCGGCCCGGGGAGTGATTCCCGGGCCGCCCCCCCGCGGGGGGGGCACGGGGGCCCCCCGGCCCGGCTGGTGCTGCGGGCCGGCGCGGGAATTTAGGAGCCGCCCCCCCCCCCCCCCC
>NZ_JBEZMM010000028.1:0-104652 GCF_040652715.1 Streptomyces sp. NPDC048196
CCGCCGCAGGCGCAACGGCGAACAACACCCGCGGCGCAGCAGACAGCAACGTGCGGCGGCGCCGCAAAGCGCAACGACGAGACGCCCCGCGACGGGACAGACAGGTACGTGGGAGGCGCCGCAAACGCAACGGCGAGACCACCCGCGGCGGGAGAGACGGGTACGTGCGGGGCGCCGCAAAGCGGCAACGGCGAGCGAGCCCCGCGGCGGGCCGGCCAGCTACGTGGGGCAGGGGGAGACAATGGTTTCGTGACGGACGACCAGGCCCTCGATGACTTCGCTGCTCTCCTGGCCCCGGAGGGGCAGGCCCTGCTGTGGGAGCTGCGGGACCACGATCCCGCCGACGAGCTGGCGGCAGCCACCCGGCTGCGGCGGGACCACGCCGCACCGCTCGTTTCCGCCGCGCTCACCCAGGCGCGGCTCCGGCAGCGGGCGGCCGTGAAGTTCGGGGCCGACGCACAGCGGATGTACTTCACGCCGAACGGGGTCGAGCAGTCCACCCGCGCCTCGGTCGCCGCGCACCGCGCGGCACGGCTGGCCGGGCTCGGCGTGCGGACGCTGGCCGATCTGTGCTGCGGGATCGGCGGGGACGCGCTGGCGCTGGCGCGGGCCGGGATCCGGGTGCTGGCCGTCGACCGGGACCCGCTGGCCTGCGCGGCGGCACGGGCGAACGCCGAGGCACTGGGGCTCGCGGAACTGATCGAGGTGCGCTGCGCGGACGTGACGGAGGTGGACACCACCGGGTACGACGCGGTGTTCGTCGACCCGGCGCGCCGCACCAAGGCCCGCGGAGGCCGGATCTTCGATCCGGAGGCGTACTCGCCGCCGCTGTCATGGGCCGTCGAGGCCGCCCGTACCGCCCCGTTCGCGGCGCTGAAGATCGCTCCAGGGGTGCCGCACGAGGCGCTGCCCGAGGACGCCGAGACGGAGTGGATCTCCTACGGGGGCGAGGTGAAGGAGGCGGTGGTGTGGTTCGCCCGGCCCGGCGGGGGCGGGGAGCCGGTGCCCGACGGGAGCGAGAAGCCGGCGCCCGGCGGGAGCGAGAAGCCGGTACCCAGCAGGAGCGAGAAGCCAGTGCCCGGCGGGAGCGACGAGTCGGTGCCCGCCCGCGAGGACGCGCCGGTGGTCGGTCAGGAGGACGCGCCGGTGGTCGGTGGGCGGCGGGCGACGCTGCTGCCCGGTGGGGACTCGCTGCTCGGGGCCGGTCTGCCGGATCCGGAGCCGGGGCCGGTGGGCCGCTATCTGTACGAGCCGGACGGTGCCGTCATCCGTGCCCATCTCGTCGCGGAGGTCGCCGCCGGGCTCGGCGGGCGGCTGATCGACCCGACGATCGCGTACGTCACCGCCGACGCGCTGCGCCCGACCCCCTTCGCGACCGCCTACGCGATCACCGATGTGCTGCCGTTCAACGTCAAACGGCTCAAGGCGCTGCTGCGGGAGCGCGGGGTCGGTGTCGCGGTGATCAAGAAGCGGGGTTCCGCGGTGGAGCCGGAGGAGCTGCGCAAGAAGCTGAAGCTGGGTGGCGGCGGCACTTCCTGCACGATCTTCCTCACCCGGGTGGCAGGGGCGCCGACGATGCTGCTGGGGCAGCCGGCGAACGGGGTCTGACCGGTGGTCAGGCCAGGTCGGTGAGGTCCTCGGCGTAGATCTGGGAGAGCGGCTGCGGGCCGACGTACTGCTGGCAGGTGCACTGGCCGGCCTCGTACTGGACCGGCTTGTGGTCGGCGTCCCAGGCGACCGGGATCTCCACCCGCTCATGACACTTGCCCTTTTTGTCATGCTTCGCGAGGTGGTGGGTGCAGCCGCACACCGGCTCCGGCGGCTTCTGGGAGGCCTCCAGCGCCTGCCGTTCCCGACGGGCGGACGCCAGCCGCTCCATCTTGCGCTCGTGGCGGGTGCGCAGCGCCGTACGGGCGGTGTCCGCGACCTTCGCGAAGCCGCCCGCCATGAAGAAGATGAACACCCACCAGAACCAGTCCACAGCCTGCCGCCTCCCCACACGCCCGGTGCTGCACCAGGGTAAGACCTCGCGGCGGTCGCGGAGTCCGGGGAGGCGGCGGTTGTCACCGATCCTCAGATGTCGCCGGTCCGGAGGCCGACATTCCGGACCGACGCCCCGTCACGAGGGGGAATCGAGGAGCAGTTACCAGGAGAGGACGAGCAGGCTCACGGGTAGAGGTTCTGCTTGCTCAGCTCGTGGACGTGGTCGTGGCTGTGACCGTCACCGTGGCTGTGACCATGGCCGTGGTCGTGACCGTGGTGGCCGTCGCCCTCGGGCGTCTCCGCCGGGACGTGCGGTTCGGTGACCGGGAGCGAGGAGTCCGCGGACAGGTCCCAGGCGGAGGCCGCGCGGCCGCGCGCCACCATCTCGGCGCCGAGGGCCGCGACCATCGCGCCGTTGTCCGTGCACAGCTTGGGCCGCGGCACCCGCAGCGTGATCCCGGCGTCCTCGCAGCGGCGCTGGGCCATCGCCCGCAGCCGGGAGTTGGCCGCGACCCCGCCGCCGATCATCAGGTGCTCGACGCCGTTGTCCTTGCAGGCGCGTACCGCCTTGCGGGTCAGCACATCCACCACGGCCTCCTGGAAGGACGCCGAGACGTCCGCCACCGGCACCTCCTCGCCGGCCGCCCGCTTGGCCTCGATCCAGCGGGCCACCGCCGTCTTCAGACCGGAGAAGGAGAAGTCGTAGGCGGGGTCGCGGGGGCCGGTGAGCCCGCGCGGGAAGCGGATCGCGTCCGGGTCGCCCTCGCGGGCGTAGCGGTCGATGACCGGGCCGCCGGGGAAGCCGAGGTTCAGCACCCGGGCGATCTTGTCGAACGCCTCGCCGGCCGCGTCGTCGATGGTCGAGCCCAGCGGGCGCACGTCGGAGGTGATGTCCGGGGCCAGCAGCAGCGAGGAGTGGCCGCCGCTCACCAGCAGCGCCATCGTCGGCTCCGGCAGCGGGCCGTGTTCGAGCTGGTCGACGCAGATGTGTGAGGCGAGGTGGTTGACGCCGTAGAGCGGCTTGCCGAGCGCGTAGGCGTACGCCTTGGCGGCCGAGACGCCGACCAGCAGGGCGCCGGCCAGGCCCGGGCCCGCGGTGACCGCGATGCCGTCGAGGTCGCTCGCCGCGACGCCGGCGTCCTTCAGGGCGCGCTGGATGGTGGGGACCATCGCCTCCAGATGGGCGCGGGAGGCCACCTCCGGCACCACGCCGCCGAAACGGGCGTGTTCGTCGACGCTGGAGGCGACCGCGTCGGCGAGGAGGGTGTGGCCGCGGACGATACCGACACCGGTCTCGTCGCAGGAGGTCTCGATGCCGAGGACGAGCGGTCCGCCGCGTGAGTCAGCCATGGTTGTCAGGTTCCTTGTACGGAGGGTGCTTCGGAGGAGGTCTGGGTGGTGCGGCGCATCACCAGGGCGTCGACGTTGCCGGGCTGGTAGTAGCCGCGCCGGAAGCCGATCGGCTCGAAGCCGAAGCGTTCGTAGAGGCGCTGGGCGCGGAGGTTGTCGACGCGCACCTCCAGCAGCACCTCGTGGCATTCGAAGTCCGTTGCGGCGCCGAGGAGTTCGGTCAGCAGCCGGGCGCCGAGGCCGGTGCCCCACTGGTCGCGGGCGGCGGCGATGGTCTGGACGTCGCCGGTGCCGTCGACGGCGGCGAGCCCGGCGTAGCCGACCAGCCGGCCCGCGAGTTCGGCGACCAGGTAGCGGCGGGTGGCCCGCGGGCCGCGGGCGTGTGCCAGCTCGGACCAGAACATGCCGCGCGACCAGGCGTCCTCGGGGAACAGCCGGTGCTCCAGCTCCAGCACCGGGGCTATGTCCCACCAGCGCATCTCGCGCAGCTCGGCGGCCGAACTCACTTCGGTGTGACCACCTTGTAGTTGGCGGGCACCTGGGCGTCCGGGCGGCGCAGGTACAGCGGCTGCGGCGGCAGCAGCTCCTCGCCCGCGGCCAGCTTGGCGGCGGCCAGTTCGGCGAGCGCGCCGGCGGACTGGTGCTCGGGGGCGTCGCGCCGTACGCCGGTGAAGACGGAGTCGTAGAGCAGCGCGCCCGCGCCGACGGCCGGGACGCCGGCCACCTGCTCGGCGATGTCGGCGGGGCGGTCCACGGCGGGCTCGGTCAGGCGCGTACGGGCGTCCGCATAGCGGGCCCAGTAGACCTCTTTGCGGCGGGCGTCGGTGGCGACCACGAACGGCTCGGTCAGGCCGGAGGCGTGGGCCAGGCCGTCGAGCGAGCACAGGCCGTGGACGGGGACGTCGAGCGCCGCACCGAACGTGGCGGCGGTCACCAGACCGACCCGCAGTCCGGTGTACGGCCCCGGGCCCACCCCGGCAACGATGGCGCTGACCTCGTCGAGCTTGCGGCCGGCCTCGGCCAGCACCCGGTCGACGGCGGGCAGCAGCAGCTCGCCGTGCCGGCGCGCGTCCACCTGGCGGGACTCGGCGAGGACCCGCTCACCGTCATGGAGCGCGACGGTGACGGCGGGGGTGGCGGTGTCAAGAGCTAGCAGCAGCACGTCTTTAAGACTACGGCGCGGCGGGTGGTGCCCGTCGCGGTGCTACCGTCGGCCCGTGGTCCAGGCCCGTACGGAAAGGTGGCACAGCGGTGCCCGCTAAGAGCAGCACGATCGTCACCGCACTGACCACGGCCGCCGTGGTCGTGGTCGGGGTGCTCGGCTACCAGGCCGCGGCCTCCGCCCCGGACTCCCTCGCGCCGGCCCGTAAGGGTCACCACGGCACCGCCAAGGGCCATGAGGACGGCTCCGGCAAGAAGCACCGCGCGCCCGCTCCGGCGCCGGTCCCGGCGGCCTCCGGCACGGGCAAGCGGGTGGTGTACTCGCTCGCCGCCAAGCGGGTCTGGCTGGTCGGCGCGAACGGCAAGGCGCTGCGGACGTACCAGGTCGCGCCCAGCACGGTGAGCCCGCCGCCCGGCGCGTACGCGGTGACCTCGCGGTCGGTGAGCATCACCGGCTCGGACGGGGTCGCGATCGAGCACGTGGTGCTGTTCGGCGGCGTCGGCGGCGTCCCGGTCGGCTTCAGCGCGGCCGTCGACGGTTCCCGGCCCGACCCCGCCGCCAAGAAGAAGACCGGCGGCATCCGGGAGTCCCGGGCCGACGGCAAGGCGATGTGGGATTTCGCACTCCAGGGCACCAAGGTCGTGGTGGTGGCCTAGTGGTGGCCTAGCGGCTTCCCCTGGGTGGACCCCAGCGGATTCTTAGCCCGTACGGGCTATGCCGCGGTGCGGCCCGGAGTGGACGCCGGATTGTCCTCGCCGTCCGCCGGCGACTCCTCCGCGGCGGCGGGCCGGTCCGCCGGCCGGTCCTTACGGGCTTTCGGGCGTTCCTTCCGGGACTCCTCGGGGGCGTCGGGGGGCGTGGAAACGGCGCTGGCCGCGGCGCACGCCGCCAGCAGTTCGTTCATCGTCGGCGTCTCGCGCGCGTCGTGCTGGTGGGCCGGCATGGACGCCTCCCGGGGCTCCTGGGGCAAGCGACAGAAGCTAGGCCGCCTCCGAACTCGGCGAGCTCGATACTTAGGCTGACCTAACTGGGGTCACATCCCATGTGACCACGCCCGGTACCGGGTACGCAACATCTTGCCGACGGCTTGTCGGAAACTACGGGACCCACGGCCGGATATCCGCCCGCCCAAGGGGACCACCGGCCCGATCGGGCCGGCCGGGATCGTCAGCCGGGCCGGAGCCCCAGGTCGGCCGGATCCTCAGCCGGGTCAGACCCCAGACCGGCCCGATCCTCAGCCGGGTCAGAGCCCCAGGTCGGCCAGGCCGGCGTCCGCCCAGCGCGCGCCGAAACCGCTGACCGTCACCTCACGGACGTCGTCGACGTCGTCCTCCGGGTGCCCGTGGGCGCCACCCGGGGCATCGGCACCCACGGCCCGCCCGATGACGACGTGCAGCCGGTCCTCGGAGAGCTCCTCGACCTTGCCCTCGCCCCACTCGACGACCACCACCGACTCCGGCAGCGAGACGTCGAGGTCCAGGTCCTCCATCTCGTCCAGCCCGCCGCCGAGCCGGTAGGCGTCGACGTGCACCAGCGCGGGCCCGCCGGTCAGGGAGGGGTGCACCCGGGCGATGACGAAGGTGGGCGAGGTCACGGCGCCGCGCACGCCCAGGCCCTCGCCCAGCCCGCGGGTCAGCGTGGTCTTGCCGGCGCCCAGCTCACCGGTGAGCAGCACCAGGTCGCCGGGGCGCAGCAGCGGGGCCAGTCTGCGGCCCAACTCCTGCATCTGATCGGGGGACTTGACAGTGACATGCGCAACGGGGGCGGTGGTGCTCATGCCGCAAATGGTACGGCCCGCCCGCCACCCGACCACCACCCCTGACCGACACCGCTGCGCCGCGGAAGCCTCTCGCGTCACCCGACCACCACCCCTGACCGACACCGCTGCGCCGCGGAAGCCTCTCGCGTCGCCCGGCCACCACGCCTGGCCGACACCGCCACGCCGTGGCAGGGACCCCCGCCGCCCCGGCCGGCACCGCTACGCCCCGGCAGGGCCTCGCCTCACGCCCGTGCGTGGCCGGAACTGCGGGCCGCTGCCGCCGCGCGTTCCACCAGCGCCACCAGATGCTCGTTGACCAGCTCGGGCCGCTCCAGCATCACCAGGTGGCCGGCGCCGGGCACGCACACCAGCTCCGCGTCCGGCAGCACCTCCGCGATCGTCCGGCTGTGGTCGGCGGGCGTGATCAGATCGCTCTCACCGGCCAGCACCAGCGCGGGCACCGCGTCGTACGCCACCAGCGCCTCGGTCTTGTCGTGCACCGCGAACGCCGGGAAGAACTCGGCGACCACATCGATCGGGGTGCCCTCGATCAGCCGCTCGCCGAACCGCGCGATACCCGGGTCGACGTCCTCCGGCGTGCCGAACGAATACCGCTTGACCAGCCCGGCGAACAGATCGGCGGTGGCCCGCCGGCCGCGTTCGACCAGGTCGGGCTGCCAACCCAGTGCCTTGAGCACGCCCGGGGCGAGCGCGTGGAACGCCTTCATCCCCATCGACGGCAGCCCGTAGGTGACCTCGCTGAGCCGGCCCGCGGACGTGCCGATCAGGGCCACGCCGATCACCCGTTCCGCGACGTACTCGGGGAACTGGTCGGCCAGCGCCATCACCGTCATCCCGCCCATCGAGTGCCCGACCAGCACGATCGGCCCCTCGGGCACCGCGGCGTCCAGCACCGCCTTCAGATCCCGGCCGAGCAGGTCGATGGTGACGTTCTCGGTGCCGTCGATCTGGCCGTGGCCGCGGGCCGAGCGGCCGTGGCTGCGCTGGTCCCAGTGGACGGTGCGCACGGTGCCGCGCAGCGCGGCCCGCTGGAAGTGCCAGGAGTCCTGGTTCAGGCAGTAACCGTGGCTGAAGACGACCGTCGGGGCGGCCGACGGGCGCCGGCCCAGCGCCGCCGTCAGCCGCTTGCGCAGTCCGCCCTGGGCCTCCTGGGCGGCACGGGCCTGCTTGCCGCGGACCGGCCGGGCCGACGGGTCGTTGCGGGCGTGTTTGCCGCCCCGGCGGTCGCCCCTCTCCAGGCGGGCGGGCTCCGCACCCACCTCGTCGATCTCGAAGTACAGCTCCGTGCCGTCCTCGGAGATCGCCGCGCCGGGCGTGCCGCGCAGCGTGCCGTACGGGCCGGCCGCGTCCAGGGCGAGCCGGGCCCGGCGGCGCATCCCGCGGCCGACCGTCAGCCGCTCTATGGCCACACCGGCCGCCGCCCCGGCCGCGACCACACCGATCGCGGCACCGGCGATGCCGGCGTGGCGGCCCGCCTTGGCCCAGTTGTTCGCGGCCTCGGCCGCCACCTCGGCGGCCGTCTCGACCGCCTGCACGGCGGCTTCAGTGCCGTCGGTCATGCCGTACCCCCCGTGAGCGCGGTGTCTCCATCGGCCGTTCCAGCTGTCGCGGTGTCGGTTGCGTGGGTCGGTGCGGTGGTCGGTGCGTTGTGTGCTGCGGTGGCCGGTGCGGTGGTCGTTACGGTGCTGGTTGCACTGTTCCCTGCGAGGTCCGTTGCACTGTTCGCTGCGCTCTCCGTTCCAGCTCGCGTGGCGGCTCCCGTTCCGACTGCCGTTCCGGCTGCCGTTCCGGCTGCCGTTCCGTTCCCGTCGTGTGGCGCCTGTGCCTCGTGTTCCTCTTCTGCCCCGTCTGCCCCGAACACCCCGCCATCCACCTCGCTGTCCACATAGACGCGCGGGACGCGGGTTCCGATCCGGGTGACGATTTCGTACCCGATGGTTCCGGCCGCCCGGCCCCAGTCCTCCGCGGTCGGTTCGCCGCGGTCGCCGGGGCCGAAGAGCACCGCGAGATCGCCCACGTCGGCGCTGTCGCCGCCCAGGTCGACGACGAACTGGTCCATGGCGATCCGCCCGGCCACCGTCCGCCACTTCCCGGCGACCAGCACCGGGCCGGTGCCGGAGGCGTGCCGCGGGATGCCGTCGGCGTAGCCGAGCGGGACCAGCGCGAGCGTCGTCTCGCCGGGGGTGAGGTATCGGTGCCCGTACGACACGCCGTGGCCGCCCGGGACCCGCTTGACCGACGCGAGCGCGGCCTCCAGGGTCATCGCGGGCCGCAGCCCGAAGTCCTCGGAGGTGCCGACTTCCGGGCTCGGCGAGATGCCGTAGATGCCGATACCGGTACGGACCAGGTCGAAGTGGGCTTCGGGGAGGGTGAGCGTCGCCGGGGTGTTGGCGATGTGCCGCACCTCGGGGCGCAGCCCGGCCGACTCCGCCGTCCCGAGCGCCTGGTGGAAGACGTCGAGCTGAGCGGCGATGGAGGGGTGGCCGGGCTCGTCGGCGCAGGCGAAGTGCGACCAGACACCGGTGACCCGCAGGGCGCCCGCGGCCTCGGCGGCGCGGGCCGCGGTGGTCAGCTCCGGCCAGTCGGCGGGCTGGCAGCCGTTGCGGCCGAGCCCTGTGTCGATCTTGAGCTGGACACGGGCGGTACGGCCGGCCGCCCGCGCCGCCTCGGTCACCTCGCGCAACGCCCACAGGCCGCTCACCGAGACATCGATGTCCTGCTCCACCGCTCGCCGCCAGGGCCCGCCCGGCGTCCACAGCCAGCACATCAGCCGCCCGGTGTCACCGGCCGCGCGCAGGGCGAGCGCCTCCTCGGGGAGCGCGGTGCCCAGCCAGGTCGCGCCGGCCGCCCGGGCCGCCCGGGCACACGGCACCGCGCCGTGTCCGTAGCCGTCGGACTTGACCACGGCCATCAGCTCTGCCCCGGGGGCGCGTTCCCGCAGGGCACGGACGTTCGCCCGCACGGCGGCGAGGTCGACGACGGCACGGGCACGGTTCGCTGTCTCGTTCATCCCCCTCAGTGTCGCAGGCGATCGCGCGGCGCCCCGGGGGACCGGCACGAAAAACGTGCTCACCCGCTGGGTTTCCGCCCCCAGACGTGCACGAGGTCGTGCTTCTTGAGCACGTACCACAGGTTGCGCGCGTCCGACCAGGTCAGATTGATGCACCCGTGCGAGCCGGGCCCCTCGTAGATGTCGTCCTCGACGCCGTGGAACGCCTCCCCGCGGTCGAAGAACTGCGCGAACGGCATCGGCGTGTGGTACAGGTTCGAAATGTGGTTCCTGCGCCGCAGATAGATCCGGTACGTCCCGGTACGGGTCTCCATCGTCGGCTGACCGGAACGGATCGGCACCGGATCGAAGATCACCCGTCCGGCCTGCTGCACCCACATCAGCTGCCGGTCCAGGTCGACGCACGCGGTCCGCTCCGCACGGACCGGGCAATGGCCGGCCCGGTTGGGGTCCTTCCTGGCCCGCAGCAGCCGCACCACGGCGCCGGTGACCGGCCCCGCGTAACCGGTCGCCGGGGCGATCCGGTGCGCCTGCTGGAACCGCCGGATCGCCCGGCAGTCCCCCGCGCTCTGCCGCCCGTCCGGCTTCCGCCGCAGATAGCGCTCGGCCTGCCGCTGGAACGGCCCGGTGAAGCGGGTGCAGCGCGCCGACCGGGCGGCGTGCCCCGCCTCGGGCCGGGGGACGTACTCGATGTGCAGCCGCCCACCGGGCGCCGGGCGCTGGGGACCGCGCGGGATCCCGGGGACGAGGTCGGCGGCCGCGGTCCGGGTGAGGGCCGGGTACCCGGGTGCGTATCCGGCGGAGGGCGCGTAACCGGCGGCGGAGTGCGCGTACCGGGCAGGGGCCGCGGGCCGGGCGGCTGACGGGGCGACGGCCACCGCGGGCGGCCCGGCGAGCGGGAACAGCGAGGCGCCGGCCAGCAGCGCCACAAGCGTGCGTTTCATGCCCTCACGCATGCCGTGACCGAACCCCCGTCCCGCTCGCCCGGCCACGAGGTTCGCCCTGCTGCCCGCGGCATTCCCCCGCGGGGCGTAACGCGTAACGGCGTAACGCGGGGCGGGAGGTGGGCGGCGACGGGAGACGGCTGGCGCGGGGCCACCGGGAGCGGGACGCGGGGGCGGGTGCCGGTGGCGGGTGCGGGGTAACGCTGGGCGGGGGTGGGCGGCTTGGGGCCCGGGGGGGCGCGGGGCGGCTTGGGCCCCTAGGGGGTGGTCGAACAGATCCCGTAAGGGTCACGAGCGCCCCCTGCGGGGCCACAACGCTGCGCGGAGTCGAGGTATTCCCGACAACCGCCCCGGACCGGACCACTCCGGACCGGACCGCCCCGGCCCCCCGGGCCGCCCCGCACCGAACCGGCCCGGTACCTGTTACCCCGTCACATCCCGCCAAGCCGCCCCCAGATGGTCCGCCACCTCCGTGGCGAGGATGGGGGCGCCCTCGGGGCCCGCGGCCCGGCGGGCCGCCAGGCCGTGGAGGTACGCGCCGACGGATGCCGCGTCGCGGGCGGGCAGGCCGGCGGCGAGGAGTGAGCCGGTGACGCCCGACAGGACGTCACCGCTGCCGGCCGTGGCCAGCCAGCCGGTGCCCGTGGGGTTCACCCGCACCGGCCCGCTCTCCCGCGCGACCAGCGTCGTCGAGCCCTTCAGCAGCACCGTTGCGGCATAGCGCGCCGCCAGTTCCCGTACGGACGCGAGCCGTTCCGCCTCGACCTCGTCGCGGCCGCGGCCCAGCAGCGCCGCCGCCTCCCCGGCGTGCGGCGTCAGCAGCGTCTCGGCGGTGCGCGCCCGGACCCGTTCCGGCGTCAGGAAGCGCAGCCCGTCGGCGTCCACCAGGACCGGTACGTCGGAGGCCAGCACGTCCTCCAGGGCGTCCGACTCGTCGCCGATGCCGGGGCCGATCACCCAGGACTGCACCCGGCCGGCCTTGTGCGGCGGTCCGGCGTGCACCAACGTCTCGGGGAAGCGGGCCAGCACCGCGTCCGCGGCCGGGCCGACGTACCGGACCGCCCCCGCGCCGCCGCGCAGCGCACCGGCCACCGCCAGCACCGCCGCCCCCGGATAGCGCGCCGACCCGGCGACCACACCGACCACGCCCCGCCGGTACTTGTCGCTCTCCGCCGCCGGGCGTGGCAGCAGTTCCGCCACGTCCGCGTGCTGCAGCGCCTCGAACTCGGCCTCCCCGGGCAGCGTCAGGCCGATGTCCACCAGCCGCAGCGCCCCCGCCCGCTCCCGGGCCGGATCGATCAGCAGGCCCGGCTTGTACGCCCCGAACGTCACCGTCGCATCGGCCCGTACCGCCTCGCCGGACACCTCGCCGCTGTCCGCATCCACCCCGCTGGGCAGGTCGACCGCCACGACGGGCGCCGACTCCCAGGCCGCGCGGGCGAGTTCGGCGGCATCCGGCCGCAGTCCGCCGCGGCCGCCGATGCCCACGATCCCGTCCACGACCAGATCGCACCGGGCGAGGTCCCGCAGCGCGTCGTCCGACACCCGGCCGCCGGCCGCCCGCAGGGCGCCGAGGCCGCCCGGGTGGGCCCGTTCCGGCGAGAGCAGGACGGCCACCACGCCGGCCCCGCGCCGGGCCAGCCGGGCCCCGGCGTACAGCGCGTCCCCGCCGTTGTCCCCGCTGCCCACCAGCAGCACGACCCGGCTGCCGTAGACCCGGCCCAGCAACTCCCGGCAGGCGGCGGCCAGTCCGGCCGCCGCCCGCTGCATCAGGGCCCCTTCCGGCAGACGGGCCATCAGGTCCCGCTCGGCGGCACGCACGGTCGACACGCTGTAGGCAGTCCTCATGGCCCCAGTGTCACCCCTCGGCGATCACCACGGCCGAAGCGACCCCCGCGTCATGGCTCAGCGAGAGGTGCCACGACCGTACGCCGAGCCGGGCCGCGCACGCCTCGACCGTGCCGCGCACCCGCAGCCGGGGCCGCCCGCTGTCCTCGACGTACACCTCGGCGTCGGTCCAGTGCAGCCCGGCCGGCGCGCCCAGCGCCTTGGCCACCGCCTCCTTGGCGGCGAACCGGGCCGCGAGCGACGCCGTGCCGCGCCGCTCCCCGCTCGGCAGCAGCAGTTCCGACGCGACGAACAACCGGTCGGCCAGCTCGGGCGTGCGGTCCAGCGCCGCGGCGAACCGGTCGATCTCGGCGACGTCGATCCCCACCCCGATGATCACTCCACCGTCACCGACTTGGCGAGGTTGCGCGGCTGGTCGACCTCGTTGCCGCGGGCGGTGGCAAGCTCGCAGGCGAAGACCTGCAGCGGGACGGTGGAGACCAGCGGCTGCAGCAGCACCGGTGTGTGCGGGATGCGCACCAGGTGGTCGGCGTACGGCACCACGGCCTCGTCGCCCTCCTCGGCGATCACGATCGTGCGGGCGCCGCGGGCCCGGATCTCCTGGATGTTGGAGACGATCTTGTCGTGCAGCACGGACCGGCCGCGCGGCGACGGGACCACGACGACGACCGGCAGATCGTCCTCGATCAGCGCGATCGGGCCGTGCTTGAGCTCACCGGCGGCGAAACCCTCGGCGTGCATGTACGCCAGCTCCTTGAGCTTGAGCGCGCCCTCCAGCGCCACCGGGTAGCCGACGTGCCGGCCGAGGAACAGCACGGTGTCCTTGTCGGCGAGGCTGCGGGCCAGCTCCCGTACCGGCTCCATCGTGGAGAGCACCTGATCGACCTGGGTGCCGATGGCGGCCAGTTCGCGCACCACCGCCCGGATCTCGTCGCCCCACTTCGTGCCCCGTACCTGCGCGACGTACAGCGCGACCAGGTAGCAGGCGACCAGCTGGGTCAGGAACGCCTTCGTGGACGCCACCGCGACCTCGGGACCGGCGTGCGTGTAGAGCACCGCGTCCGACTCGCGGGGGATCGTCGAGCCGTTGGTGTTGCAGATGGCGAGCACCTTCGCGCCCTGTTCGCGGGCGTGCCTGAGGGCCATCAGGGTGTCCATGGTCTCGCCGGACTGGCTGATCGCGATGACCAGCGTGCGCCGGTCCAGGATCGGGTCGCGGTAGCGGAACTCGCTGGCCAGCTCGGTCTCGCAGGGGATGCGGGTCCAGTGCTCGATCGCGTACTTGGCGATCATGCCGGCGTGGTACGCCGTCCCGCACGCCACGATGACGACCTTGTCGACCTCCCGCAGCACCTCCGGCGGGATCCGCACCTCGTCCAGGGACAGCACCCCGGAACCGTCGATCCGGCCCAGCAGGGTGTCCGCGACGGCCTTGGGCTGCTCGGCGATCTCCTTGAGCATGAAGTAGTCGTAGCCGCCCTTCTCGGCGGCCGAGGCGTCCCAGTCGACGTGGTACTCGCGGACGTCCGCGGGCGCCCCGTCGAAGTCGGTGACCGTCACCCCGTCCCGGCGGGCCTCGACGACCTGGTCCTGGCCCAGCTCGATCGCCTCGCGGGTGTGCGCGATGAACGCCGCGACGTCCGAGGCCAGGAAGGCCTCGCCGTCGCCAATGCCCACCACCAGCGGGGAGTTGCGGCGCGCGCCGACGACCACGTCGGGCTCGTCGGCGTGCACGGCGACCAGCGTGAACGCGCCCTCCAGCCGCCGGCACACCTGCCGCATCGCCTCGGCCAGCTCACCGCACGAGGAGTAGCACTCGGCGAGCAGATGCGCCACGACCTCGGTGTCCGTCTCGGACGTCAAGGTGTGGCCGCGCTCGGCGAGTTCGGTGCGCAGCGCGGCGAAGTTCTCGATGATGCCGTTGTGCACCACCGAGACGCGCCCGGCGTTGTCCAGGTGCGGATGGGCGTTCTCGTCGGTGGGCCCGCCGTGGGTGGCCCACCGGGTGTGCCCGATGGCGGTGGAGCCGGCCGGCAGCGGACGGTCCGCCAGCTCCTTCTCCAGGTTGGCGAGTTTGCCGGCCTTCTTGGCCGCGGCCAGCCCGCCGTCGGCCAGCACGGCGACGCCCGCCGAGTCGTAGCCGCGGTACTCCAGCCGCTTCAGCCCGGCCAGGACGACGTCCAGGGCGCTCTGCCCGCCCACATAACCCACGATTCCGCACATGGGGGCAGCCTACGACGCGGCCCCTCAATACCCGCGCGCTATCCGGTGGTGCGCCTCCCGCACCGTCTCCAGGAACTCCTCGTCGGCCTCCGCGTCGGCTCCGGGTCCGTCGGCCGGCTCGTACCGTTCCAGGAAGTCGGCGAGGTCCTCGCCCAGGTCCTCGTCCGGGAGTTCCTCGGCGAGTTCGGCGTGCACCCGGGCGACGAAGAGGTCCGTCGCCGTGCCGTCCGGTCCGTTCTTCCTGCGCCGGTACCGCAGTCCCGGCAATGCTGGCTTGCGCGTGCGCACAGCCACCCCCTGTGTCTTCTTCGCGGCCCGGATCGCGGGCCGCCCCCGCGCCGACCGTACCGGGCCGAATCCGTCCGGTACAGAGGTGCAGGTGGCGAAGGCCACATGCCGGGCCGGGGTGGCGTATGACACCCCGGCATGAACGGCGTGTGACGGCTGCGCACAATGGGCGCGTGGCCCTGACGACCGATCCGCCCGCGCGCCGCCGCGCCGACAGCTCCCCCTACGTCGATCTGACGCGCGCCCAGTGGAGCGCCCTCAGGGAGAAGACCCCGCTGCCGCTGACCGCCGACGAGGTGGAGCGGCTGCGCGGCCTGGGCGACGTCATCGACCTGGACGAGGTCCGCGACGTCTACCTGCCGCTGTCCCGGCTGCTGAACCTCTACGTCGGCGCGACCAGCAATCTGCGCGGCGCGCTGAACACCTTCCTGGGCGACGCCGGCGACGGCCACGGCTCGCAGCCCGGCACCCCGTTCGTCATAGGGGTCGCCGGCAGTGTGGCGGTCGGCAAGTCGACCACCGCCCGGCTGCTGCAGGCGCTGCTGGCCCGCTGGCCGGAGCACCCGCGCGTCGAGCTGGTCACCACCGACGGGTTCCTGTTCCCCAACGCCGAGCTGCACCGGCGCGGCCTGATGTCCCGCAAGGGCTTCCCGGAGTCCTACGACCGCCGCGCGCTGACCCGTTTCGTCGCGGACGTGAAGTCCGGGAAGGCGGAGGTGTCCGCGCCGGTCTACTCGCACCTGATCTACGACATCGTGCCCGGCGAGCGGCTCACCGTGCACCGCCCGGACATCCTCATCGTCGAGGGGCTCAACGTCCTGCAGCCGGCGCTGCCCGGCAAGGACGGCCGCACCCGCCTCGGTCTGGCCGACTTCTTCGACTTCTCCGTGTACGTCGACGCCCGCGCCGAGGACATCGAGCAGTGGTACCTCGGCCGGTTCCGCAAACTGCGCGAGACCGCCTTCCAGAACCCGTTCTCGTACTTCCGCAAGTACACCCAGGTCTCCGAGGACGAGGCCCTCGACTACGCCCGCATGATGTGGCGCACCATCAACAGGCCCAACCTGCAGCAGAACGTGGCCCCCACCCGCGGCCGCGCCAGCCTGGTGCTGCGCAAGGGGCCGGACCACAAGGTGCAGCGGTTGTCGCTGCGCAAGCTCTAGGAAGGGTGCGCGGACCGTGCTGCATCTGCGACTGATCGTGCCGGCGGACCGGACCGAAGCGGCCCTGGAGCTGCTGGAGACGACGGTCGGTACGGCCCATGTGGCGGTGCTGGCCGGGGCCGCCCGGGACCCGCGGGGCGACGTGGTGCTGTGCGACGTCGCCCGGGAGGCCGCCGACGGGCTGCTGGCCGGGCTGCGGGCGCTGGGCCTGCACAAGGAAGGCTCGATCGCGATCGAGAACATCGACCTGTCGCTGTCCGTACGGGCCGAACGGGCCGAGGACGAGGCGCCCGGCGAGGGGGCCGACGCGGTGCTGTGGGAGTCGCTGACCGACGCCACCCACGAGGAGTCCACGCTTTCCGCCACCTACCTGGCGTTCCTGACGGTCGCCACGATGATCGCGGCCTGCGGTGTGGTCCTCGACAACGCGATCCTGATCGTCGGCGCGATGGCGGTGGGTCCGGAGTTCGGCCCGCTGGCCGGTATCTGCACCGCGCTGGTGCAGCGGGCGCCGCGGCTGGCCTGGCGCTCGGTGACGGCGCTGGTCGTGGGCTTCGCCGCGGCCATGGTCCTGACGGTGGGCTTCAGCCTCTTCATGGACGCGATGGACCTGTTCCACGCCGGGGCGCTGGCGGCGGAGCGGCCCAACACCAACTTCATCTACCGGCCGGACTGGTTCTCGTTCGTCGTCGCCGTGCTGGCCGGGATCGCCGGAGTGCTCTCCTTGACGTCCGCGAAATCGGGCGCCCTGGTTGGTGTGGCGATCTCCGTGACGACCGTCCCGGCCGCCGCCAACGCCGCGGTCGCGCTCGCCTACGGGGCGTACGGCCAGGCCTGGCACTCCATGGAGCAGCTGCTGCTGAACCTGGCGGGCATCATCGTGGCCGGCACCCTGACCCTGGTCGCCCAGAAACTGCTGTGGGCCCGGCACGGAACAGGCCCCGCCCGCCGGCTGCGCCACTGACGGCGCGCCGGGCGGGCGGGGCCCAAGTGCCTTATCCCAGCGCGGACTTGACCACGTCCGCGAGCCGGCCGGCCACCGCCCGCGCCTGCTCCTCGTCCGCGGCCTCCACCATCACCCGGACCAGCGGCTCGGTGCCGGACGGCCGCAGCAGCACCCGCCCGGTGCCGCCGAGCTCCCGCTCGGCCTCGGCGACCGCCTGGGTCAGCTCCGGCGAGGTGGCCACCCGCGACCTGTCGACGTCGGGGACGTTGACCAGGACCTGCGGCAGCCGCTCCATGACGCCCGCCAGGTCCCCGAGCGGACGGCCGGTCGCCGCGACCCGGGCGGCCAGCATCAGCCCGGTCAGCGTGCCGTCGCCGGTGGTGGCGTGGTCCAGCACGATGACGTGCCCGGACTGCTCGCCGCCCAGCGCGAAGCCGTGCGCCTTCATCTCCTCCAGGACGTACCGGTCGCCGACCGCGGTCTGCACCAGGTCGATGCCCTCGCGCTCCATGGCCAGTTTGAAGCCCAGGTTGGACATGACGGTGGCGACCACGGTGTTCTTCCGCAGCGTCCCGGCCTCCCGCATGCCGAGCGCCAGCACGGACAGGATCTGGTCCCCGTCGACCTCGTTGCCCTCGCGGTCCACGGCCAGGCAGCGGTCCGCGTCCCCGTCGTGGGCGACGCCGAGGTCGGCGCCGTGCTCGACGACGGCCGTGCGCAGCTGCGCGAGGTGGGTGGAGCCGCAGCCGTCGTTGATGTTCAGGCCGTCGGGGTCGGTGCCGAGGGTGACGACCTCGGCACCGGCCCGGGCGAACGCCTCCGGCGAGACCCGCGCCGCCGCGCCGTGCGCACCGTCGATGACGACCTTCAGCCCGTCCAGGCGGTTCGGCAGGACGCCGACCAGGTGCGCGACGTAGTTGTCGAAGCCCGCGTCGTAGACGGTGACCCGGCCGACGCCGCCGCCGGTCGGCCGCTCCCACGGCTCGCCGGAGCTGTGCGCGCGGTAGGTCTCCTCGATCCGGTCCTCCAGCTCGTCGGCGAGCTTGTGACCGCCGCGGGCGAAGAACTTGATGCCGTTGTCGGGCATCGGGTTGTGGCTGGCGGAGAGCATCACACCCAGGCCCGCGCCCAGCGAGCCGGTCAGGTACGCCACCGCCGGGGTCGGCAGCACGCCCACCCGCAGCACGTCCACTCCGGCGCTGGCCAGCCCGGCCACCACCGCCGCCTCCAGGAACTCCCCCGACGCCCGCGGATCCCGCCCGACCACGGCCACCGGCCGGTGACCCTCGAATGTGCCGGCTTCCGCAAGCACATGCGCCGCAGCGACCGAGAGACCGAGCGCCAGCTCCGCCGTCAGGTCCGCATTGGCGACGCCGCGCACACCGTCCGTGCCGAAGAGTCGTCCCACTGGTGTCCTCCGAGTTTCTGAGCTTGGACCAGAGCGTCACGTCCAGGTATACGCCCCTGGACGTGGATCTACGCCGCCCGGTCCCGGATAGCCGAACGCCCCGGCAGCACGGGAAGTGCCACCGGGGCGTACGCCACGAGCTGCATGATGCAGCGCGTGATTAGCGCTTGCTGTACTGCGGCGCCTTGCGGGCCTTCTTCAGACCGGCCTTCTTGCGCTCGACCGCACGGTCGTCACGCTTGAGGAACCCGGCCTTCTTCAGCGCGGGGCGGTTGTTCTCGACGTCCGCCTCGTTCAGCGCACGGGCCACGCCCAGGCGCAGCGCACCGGCCTGGCCGGAGATGCCGCCGCCGGCGATGCGGGCGATGACGTCGTAGCGGTTGTCGAGCTCGAGCACCTTGAAGGGCTCGTTGACTTCCTGCTGGTGCACCTTGTTCGGGAAGTAGCCCTCAAGGGTGCGGCCGTTGATCTTCCACTGGCCGGAGCCCGGAACGATCCGGACGCGGGCGATGGCGTTCTTGCGACGGCCCAGGCCGGCTGCCGGCTGCGGGTCGCCGAAGCGGGACGCGAGGGACTCGGAGGTGTACTCCGACTCCACGACCTCGGTCTCGGTGGTGTACTCCTCGACCTCGTCCAGCGGGGTCTCGGGGGTGGTCTCAGCCACGATGCTCCTTAAGAATTCTCTGTCGTCTTAGGGGGTGGCCGGACTTACTGCGCGACCTGGGTGATCTCGAACGGCACCGGCTGCTGCGCAGCGTGCGGGTGCTCGGCGCCCGCGTAGACCTTCAGCTTCGAGAGCATCTGACGGCCGAGGGTGTTCTTGGGGAGCATGCCCTTGATGGCCTTCTCGACGGCCTTCTCGGGGTTCTTGTCGAGCAGCTCGTCGTAACGGACGGAGCGCAGACCACCCGGGAAGCCGGAGTGACGGTAGGCCATCTTCTGGGTCTTCTTGTTGCCGGACAGGTGCACCTTGTCGGCGTTGATGATGATGACGAAGTCACCGGTGTCAACGTGCGGTGCATACACCGGCTTGTGCTTACCCCGCAGGAGGGACGCGGCCTGGCTGGCCAGACGGCCCAGGACAACGTCCTGCGCGTCAATGATGTGCCACTGGCGCTGGACATCGCCGGGCTTGGGGCTGAACGTACGCACGGTCGTAGCCTTCGCTTCTTCAGTGATGGGACCCCCGGGCCGTGAGGACTCGGGGGTGGGTCCTGTACTGGTCACCACGATCGATCACGCAGCAGGGCGGCACTACGGGTGACGCAACCCGATCGTCTGCCGCTGGTGATCAGTCCGGTGGACCGGCGTAAGGGCCCCTCACGTGAGATAGAGCAAGCCAATACGCATAACGAACCAGCAGAATACCGGGCCGTCCCCGGCGGGGTCAAAACGCCCCCCGAACCGCCTCCCGGCGGCCCGCCCCGGCCCCGCTCCGGCTCCTCCCCCGGGCCTGCCGGCTACCGCTCCCGCTCCACCCTCCGCTCGTCCCACACCGGCTCCGCCGTCTCCCGCACCACCCCGTCCGACCCGAACACCAGGAACCGGTCGAAGGAGCGCGCGAACCACCGGTCGTGCGTCACCGCCAGCACCGTCCCCTCATACGCCTCCAGGCCCTCCTGCAGCGCCTCCGCCGACTCCAGGTCCAGGTTGTCGGTCGGCTCGTCCAGGAGGAGCGCCGTGGTGCCGGAGAGCTCCAGGAGGAGGATCTGGAAGCGGGCCTGCTGGCCGCCGGAGAGGCGGTCGAAGGGCTGCTCGGCCTGCTTCTCCAGTTCGTAGCGGCGCAGCGCGGACATCGCCTGGCCCTTGTCCTTGGCGTGTTCGGTCCACAGGATGTCGAGGAGGGGGCGGCCCACCAGCTCGGGGTGGGCGTGGGTCTGGGCGAAGTGGCCGGGCACGACACGGGCGCCCAGTTTCCAGCTGCCGGTGTGCGCCACCGGGTCGTCGGCGTCCCCGGCCAGCAGGCGCAGGAAGTGCGACTTGCCGGAGCCGTTGGAGCCCAGCACCGCGACCCGCTCGCCGTAGAAGACCTCCAGCGAGAACGGCTTCATCAGGCCGGTCAGCTCCAGGTTCTCGCAGGTCACCGCCCGGACGCCGGTACGGCCGCCGCGCAGCCGCATCGTGATGTCCTGCTCCCGCGGCGGCTCCGGCGGCGGCCCGGCCTCCTCGAACTTCCGCAGCCGGGTCTGCGCCGCCGCGTACCGCGAGGCCATCTCATGGCTCACCGCGGCCGCCTGCCGCAACGTGACCACCAGCTTCTTGAGCTGGGCGTGCTTCTCGTCCCAGCGCCGCCGCAGCTCCTCGAAGCGGGCGAAACGCTCCCGGCGCGCCTCGTGGTACGTGTCGAAGCCGCCGCCGTGCACCCAGACGTCCGAGCCCGCCGGGCCCGGCTCGACGCTGACGATCTTCTCCGCGGCGCGGGCCAGCAGCTCCCGGTCGTGCGAGACGAACAGCACCGTCTTACGGGTCTGCCGCAGCTGCTCCTCCAGCCAGCGCTTGCCCGGCACGTCCAGATAGTTGTCCGGCTCGTCCAGCAGCAGCACCTCGTCCGTGCCGCGCAGCAGCGACTCCAGCACCAGCCGCTTCTGCTCGCCCCCGCTGAGCGTGCGCGCCTGGCGCCACTGCGCCTTCTCGTACGGGACGCCGAGCGCGGCCGTGGTGCAGATGTCCCAGACCGTCTCGGCCTCGTAGCCCCGGGCCTCGGCCCAGTCGCTGAGCGCCTGCGCGTACGCCATCTGCGCGGCCTCGTCGTCCTCGGTCATCAGCGCCAGCTCCGCGGCGTCCACCGCCGCGGCCGCCTCCCGGATCCGCGGCTGGGCCACCGACACCAGCAGGTCCCGCACCGTCCGGTCGTCCCGCACCGAGCCGACGAACTGCGGCATCACGCCCAGCCCGCCGCTGACCGTCACCGCTCCGCCGTGCGGCGCCAGCTCACCGGCGAGCAGCCGCAGCAGCGTCGTCTTGCCCGCGCCGTTGGCCCCCACCAGCGCGACCGTCGCGCCCTCCGCCACCCGGAAGGACACGTCCCCCAGGAGGACCCTCCCGTCCGGCAGGTAGTACTCCAGGTGCCCGGCTTCCAGATGTCCCATGAGCGGGATTGTGACCGGCCTATAAGCGTTCCACCAACCGCATTAGGATGCGCGCCATGAGTTTTGGGCAAGGCGGGCCCTTCGACGGCCCCGGGGGATCTTTCTCGTCCACGCCGGACTGGGACGCGCTCGCGGAGGAAGGCGAGGCGCAGTCCCGCCGCAAGCGGTGGATGTGGATCGGCGGCGGAGCACTGGCGACCGTCGCGGTGGCCGGCATCGTCGCCGCCGCGGTGATGGCCGGCGGCGACTCCCCCGGCGGCAACCCGACCGCCGCGCCCACCTCGTCCGGCCAGGCCGCGGCCCCGGACGACAAGCCGTCCTTCCCGGACGTCTCCGTACCGCCGCCGCCGAACCCGCAGGACTACATCTCCGACCCCAAGAAGGACACCGCGCCGCTCACCCCGGCCACGCTCTTCCCTCAGAAGACCATGGTCATCGGCGAGCACAGCTACCCGCGCACCAGCACCGCCTCGACAAAGGACTGCACCGCCGCCGCCCAGGGGGCGTTGGTCTCCTCGCTGTCCCACAACGGCTGCAAGCAGCTGCTGCGCGCCACGTACGCCAAGGGCGGAGTGGCGGTCACCATCGGCATCGCGGTCTTCGACTCGCCCGCCAAGGCGGCCAAGGTCATGAACGAGAACCGGACCAACCTCATGCCGCTGCCCGGCGGCGGGGTCCCCTCGGACTTCTGCCAGGGCCACAAGTGCCGGATGGCCACCAACGCCACCGGCCGCTACGCCTACTTCACGATCGCCGGCTACCTCAACGGCAAGGACGTCGTCACCTCGGAGACCAAGGCCCGGCAGATCGCCCGGGACGGCGGCTCCTACGCGTTCACGCAGATCACCCAGCGGGGCAAGGACCAGGCCGCCAAGGCCGCCGAACGCCAGCTGGAGGAAGCCCGGAAGAAGGCCGGCCGGTCGTCCTGACCGGCCGGCTCCCCGGCGGGCGGCTCAGCAGCAGCCGCCCGCCGGCAGCGCCCGCTTGTTCCGGGCCTCCTTGTTGCGGGCCGCCAGCAGCTCGTCCGCCGGATACCCGACCTCTTCGAGCGTCAGCCCGTGCGGCCGGACCACGTGCACGGCCGAGTCGCGTATGCCGGCCGCGAGCACCTTCCCCGGCCAGTCGGCCGGCCGGTGCCCGTCCCCCACGAACAGCAGCGCCCCGATCAGCGAGCGCACCATGTTGTGGCAGAAGGCGTCGGCCCGCACCGTGGCGGTGACGATCCCGTCCTCGCCCCGCACCAGGCTCAGCTCCTGGAGCGTGCGGATGGTCGTCGCGCCCTCGCGCTTCTTGCAGTACGCCGCGAAGTCGTGCTCCCCGAGCAGCCGCCGGGCCGCCTCGTTCATGGCGTCCACGTCGAGCGGCCAGTCGTGCCACAGGACGTGCCCGCGCAGCAGCGGGTCGACCCCGCCGGGGTTGTCGGTGACGCGGTAGGCGTAGCGCCGCCAGATCGCCGAGAAACGCGCGTTGAAGCCCTCGGGGGCCTCGCTGAGGCGCCAGATCCGCACGTCCTTGGAAAGCCGCCCGGCGAGCCGCTTCAGCAGCTTCTCCCGGTGCTCAGCCCACAGCTCCCCGGGCAGGTCCACGTGCGCCACCTGGCCCCGCGCGTGCACCCCGGCGTCGGTCCGCCCGGCCACCGTCAGCTCGTACGTCGTCTCCCCCGACCGCGTCACGGTGCGCAGGGCGTCCTCGATCTCGGCCTGCACGGTGCGCCGGCCGCCGGCCTGCTTGGCCCAGCCGTGGAAGGCGGAGCCGTCGTACGACAGGTCCAGGCGGATCCGGACGTGTCCGGGCCGTACTTCGTCACTCACGGGGAGATCCTCTCCGGGCAGATCCCTTGGGAAAGACACGAAAGCGGGCCCGCCCTCTCGGACGGACCCGCTTCACGCGAGGTCAACCTCAGGCGTCCTTGGACTCCTCGGCGGGCGCCTCGGCCGGAGCCTCGGTCGCCGCGGCCTCATCGGCTTCCTTCACCGCGCGCTTGGTCGCGGCCTCGGCCTCGGCGACGGTCGCCTTCTTGGCGATCTCGCCCTCGACCAGCTCGATCACGGCCATCGGGGCGTTGTCGCCACGACGGTTGCCGATCTTGGTGATACGGGTGTAGCCACCCGGACGCTCCGCGAACCGCGGCGCGATCTCCGTGAAGAGCGTGTGCACGACGCCCTTGTCCGAGATCAGCTGCATGACCTGACGGCGGTTGTGAAGGTCGCCCTTCTTCGCCTTGGTCACCAGACGCTCCGCGTACGGACGCAGACGACGGGCCTTGGCCTCGGTCGTCGTGATGCGGCCGTGCTCGAAGAGCGCGGTGGCCAGGTTGCGCAGCATGAGACGCTCGTGCGCAGCGCTGCCGCCCAGACGGGCACCCTTGGTGGGCTTCGGCATGGTGTATCTCCTTCATTGCTGCACCGGCCGTATCAGGTACCGGTGTCAGTTCCCACGAGGCGGCCGCCCCGCGGAAGATGCACACGGCAAGGGCCCGGGAAAGGCTCCCGGACCCCTGCCGGTCGAATTCAGTACTGCTCGGTCTCCACGAACCCGGCGTCCGCGTCGTCGTCGGCGCCGAAGGCGTCGGCAGCGGCGGTCGGGTCGAATCCGGGCGGGCTGTCCTTGAGGGCCAGGCCCATGCCGGCCAGCTTCGCCTTGACCTCGTCGATGGACTTCGCACCGAAGTTGCGGATGTCCAGCAGGTCCGCCTCGGAGCGGGCGACGAGCTCACCCACGGAGTGGATGCCCTCGCGCTTGAGGCAGTTGTAGGAGCGGACGGTGAGCTCCAGCTCCTCGATCGGCAGCGCCAGGTCGGCGGCCAGGGCGGCGTCCGTGGGGGACGGGCCCATGTCGATGCCCTCGGCGTCGATGTTCAGCTCGCGGGCGAGACCGAACAGCTCGACCAGGGTCTTACCGGCGGAGGCCATGGCGTCACGCGGACGCATCGCCTGCTTGGTCTCGACGTCGACGATCAGCTTGTCGAAGTCGGTGCGCTGCTCGACACGGGTCGCCTCGACCTTGTACGTGACCTTGAGCACCGGCGAGTAGATGGAGTCGACCGGGATACGGCCGATCTCCTGGCCCACCTGCTTGTTCTGCACGGCGGAGACGTAGCCGCGACCGCGCTCGACGGTCAGCTCCATCTCCAGCTTGCCCTTGCCGTTGAGCGTGGCGAGGACCAGGTCGGGGTTGTGCACCTCGACACCGGCCGGCGGCGCGATGTCCGCGGCGGTCACGAGGCCCGGGCCCTGCTTGCGCAGGTACATCACGACCGGCTCGTCGTGCTCCGAGGAGACGACCAGCTGCTTGATGTTGAGGATGAGGTCGGTGACGTCCTCCTTGACGCCCGGCACGGTGGTGAACTCGTGCAGAACGCCGTCGATGCGGATGGACGTGACCGCCGCACCCGGGATCGAGGAGAGGAGCGTACGACGCAGGGAGTTGCCGAGGGTGTAGCCGAAGCCCGGCTCCAGCGGCTCGATCACGAACCGGGAGCGGTATTCGTCCACGACCTCTTCGGTCAGGGAGGGACGCTGAGCAATCAGCATGTTTTTCGGTCCTTCAGTCGTGGGCGCCCGCTATTTGACGCCCGCTGTACCGACAAGGGTACGGGCGGTACGACGCCGAAGCTCCGTACCGCCCACACCCACCGGCCCCCGACGTGCCGGGGGCCGACAAGCCTTACTTCGAGTAAAGCTCGACGATCAGCTGCTCCTGCACCTGGGTGTCGATCACCTGGCGCTCGGGCAGGCTGTGCACGAGGATCCGCAGCTGCGAGGGGATCGCCTCCAGCCACGCCGGAACGGTCTTCTCGCCGGCCTCGGCCTTGGCCACCTCGAAGGGGGTCAGGTTCCGAGAGCCCTCGCGGACCTCGACGATGTCGTTCACTGCCACACGAGCCGACGGGATGTCGGTCTTGCGGCCGTTCACGGTGATGTGTCCGTGACGGACCAGCTGACGGGCGTGGTCGCGGGACTTGGCAAAGCCGGCCCGGTAGACCACGTTGTCGAGGCGGGTCTCAAGGATGCGCAGAAGGTTCTCACCGGTCTTGCCGGTCTTCTGGTTCGCTTCCTTGTAGTAGTTCACGAACTGCTTCTCAAGGACACCGTAGATGCGGCTGCACTTCTGCTTCTCACGAAGCTGGAGCAGGTACTCGCTGTCCTTGGTGCGCCCGCGACCGTGCTCACCCGGGGGGTAAGGACGGATCTCGATCGGGCACTTCGCGCTCTCGCACTTGCTCCCCTTGAGGAAGAGCTTCTGCTTCTCCCGACGGCAACGCTTGCAGTCGGCCCCGGTGTAACGCGCCATTGTCTAGTTGTCTCCTACTTCAGATGGTCAGACGCGGCGGCGCTTGGGCGGGCGGCATCCGTTGTGCGGGGTGGGGGTGACGTCCTGGATCGAGCCGACCTCGAGGCCGGTGGCCTGGAGGGAGCGGATCGCGGTCTCACGGCCGGAGCCGGGACCCTTGACGAAGACGTCGACCTTGCGCATGCCGTGCTCCTGCGCGCGGCGGGCGGCCGACTCGGCGGCCATCTGCGCGGCGAAGGGGGTGGACTTGCGCGAGCCCTTGAAGCCGACGTGGCCGGCAGAGGCCCAAGAGATCACGTTCCCGGTCGGGTCGGTGATCGAGACGATCGTGTTGTTGAACGTGCTCTTGATGTGAGCGTGCCCGTGGGCGACGTTCTTCTTCTCCTTGCGGCGCACCTTCTTGGCGCCGGCCGTACGGCCCTTCGGAGGCATGAATTTCTCCCGTGGAGGTGGTCGGTCCTACAGCGAAGACCGCTGGTGAGCGTCCTGCTGAGGACTACTTCTTGCCCGGCTTCTTCTTGCCGGCGATCGCGCGACGCGGACCCTTGCGGGTACGGGCGTTCGTGCTGGTGCGCTGACCGTGCACCGGCAGACCGCGACGGTGACGCAGACCCTGGTAGCAGCCGATCTCGACCTTGCGGCGGATGTCGGCCTGGATCTCGCGACGGAGGTCACCCTCGGTCTTGAGGTTGTTGTCGACGTACTCGCGGATCTTGACGAGGTCTTCCTCGGCCAGGTCGCGGACCCGGGTGTTCGGGTTCACGCCGGTGGCGGCGAGGGTCTGCTGCGAGAGCGTCCGCCCGATACCGAAGACGTAGGTGAGGGCGACCTCCACACGCTTTTCGCGCGGGAGATCAACGCCTGCGAGGCGTGCCATTGATGTGGCTCCTGATGGCTATTCGGAGGTCTTCCGCAGCACCGTTCCCGTAAGACTCTGCAGAATTACGAGCCGGGTCCCCGGCCTCCGAGCCGGGGGTGTCGTCCCCACGCCGCTGGTGCGGGGGGGTCGGGTGACTGCGTATGAACGTGTGGTGCTTGCGTCGCGCGAACTGCGAAATGCAGGTGGTCGGCGTGCGTCAGCCCTGGCGCTGCTTGTGGCGCAGGTTGTCGCAGATGACCATGACCCGGCCGTGGCGGCGGATCACCTTGCACTTGTCGCAGATCTTCTTGACGCTCGGCTTGACCTTCATGGGATGTGAGGTTCTCCGGGTCAGTGCCGTCACCCCACGGGAGCGGGGTGCCGACAAGATCTACTTGTAGCGGTAGACGATCCGCCCACGCGTCAGGTCGTAGGGAGAGAGCTCCACGACGACCCGGTCATCCGGAAGGATACGGATGTAGTGCATCCGCATCTTGCCGCTGATGTGCGCGAGGACCTTGTGACCGTTCTGAAGCTCCACCTTGAACATCGCGTTCGGGAGGGACTCGATCACGGTGCCCTCGATCTCGATGGCACCTTGCTTCTTGGCCACGCTTCGCCCTTCGAATCGGCTACCTTTTGGCGGCTGTCATTCGCAGGTGAATCACCTGCGATGCGTCCGACCCTTTAACAGGCATACGGATGCACGAGAGCCGACGCGTCAGTCTACGTCAGGGTCCGGGAAAAGACGAATCCAGGATTATTGCCCATGGTGGGTGATCCTTACGCCAGCGGGTCCGGCGCCGCGGTGATCCCGAGCTCCGCGAGCCGGGCCTTGCCACCGTCCGGCGCGGTCAGCACCAGCGGGCCCTGCTCGGTCAGCGCGACCGAGTGTTCCCAGTGCGAGGACCAGCTGCCGTCGTTCGACTTCACGGTCCAGTCGTCCTCGAGCACATGGGTCTTCGGGGTGCCGAGGTTCACCATCGGCTCGATCGCGATGCAGAAACCGGGCACCAGCTTGGGGCCGCGGCCGCGCTTGCGGTCGACGTAGTTCAGCAGGTGCGGGTCCATGTGCATCTGCGAGCCGATGCCGTGGCCGCCGTAGTCCTCGACGATGCCGTACTTGCCGCTGGCCGGGCGGGGCTGGCGGCGGATGTAGCCCTCGATCGCCTTGGAGATGTCGACCAGTCGGTTGCCCTTGGCGACCGCGGCGATGCCCGCCCACATCGAGCCCTCGGTGACCCGGCTGAGCTCGACCAGCTCCGCGGAATGACCCGAGCCGACGAAGGCGGTGTACGCGGCGTCGCCGTGCCAGCCGTCGACGATCGCGCCGCAGTCGATGGAGATGATGTCGCCGTCCGCCAGCACGGTGTCGGTGTCCGGGATGCCGTGGACCACGACGTCGTTCACCGAGGTGCAGATCGTCGCGGGGAAGCCGCCGTAGCCGAGGAAGTTCGACTTCGCGCCGTGCTCGGCGAGCACCTTGCGCGCCGCGTCGTCCAGGTCCTTGGTCGTGGCGCCCGGCACCGCGACCTCCCGGGTCGCGGCGTGGATGGCGGCGACCACCAGCCCCGCCTCGCGCATCTTCGCGATCTGCTCGGGGGTCTTGATCTCCACCATCGCGGCTTACGCCCTTCCGTCCGTGCTGTCTGACGTCGTACCCGACCAACAGTACGGCCGCGGTGCCCGTGCTGGACACCGCGGCCGTACGGAGCTGTCCGCTACTTACCGCCCTGGAGCGCGGCCATCGCGCGCTCCGTGACCTCTTCGACCTTCCCGAGTGCCGGGATGGTCACGACCAGGTCCTGGGCCTTGTAGTAGTCGATGATCGGCTCGGTCTGCGTGTGGTAGACCTCCAGCCGCTTGCGGACGGTCTCCTCGCTGTCGTCGTCACGCTGGTACAGGTCGCCGCCGCAGACGTCACAGACGCCCTCCAGCTTCGGCGCGCTGTAGGTCACGTGGAAGACGTGGCTGGAGTCGTTGCGGCAGATGCGGCGGCCGGCGATGCGCTTGACCACCTCTTCCTCGGGGACCTCCAGGTCCAGGACCGCGTCGAGCGTGACGCCGTCCTCCTTGAGGGCCTCGTCGAGCGCCTCGGCCTGCGAGACGTTGCGGGGGAAGCCGTCCAGCAGGAAGCCGCCGGCGGCGTCCGGCTGGTTCATCCGGTCGCGGGCCATGCCGATGGTGACCTCGTCGGGAACGAGTTCACCGGCGTCCATGAACGCCTTGGCCTGCTTGCCGAGGTCGGTGCCCTGGCTGATGTTGGCCCGGAACAGGTCCCCCGTGGAGATGTGCGGGATCACGAGGTTCTTGGCAAGGTACGCAGCCTGCGTACCCTTGCCGGCCCCCGGGGGCCCGACGAGGACGATTCGCATCAGCGGAGGAACCCTTCGTAGTTGCGCTGCTGAAGCTGGCTCTCAATCTGCTTCACGGTCTCCAGACCCACACCCACGATGATGAGGATGCTCGTCCCGCCGAACGGGAAGTTCTGGTTCGCGTTGAACAGCACCAACGCCACTGTTGGTACGAGCGCGATCAGCCCCAGGTACAGCGAGCCCGGCCACGTGATCCGGTTGAGCACGTAGCTGAGGTACTCGGCCGTCGGGCGACCAGCCCGGATACCCGGGATGAAGCCACCATACTTCTTCATGTTGTCGGCAACTTCTTCGGGGTTGAAGCTGATGGCGACGTAGAAGAAGGCGAAGAAGACGATCAGCAGGAAGTACGTAACGATGTAAACCGGGTGATTTCCCTTGGTGAAGTTGGTGGCGATCCAGGTCGCCCATCCCGCCTTCGACCCGCTGAACTGTGCAACCAGGGCTGGAATGTAGAGCAACGACGACGCGAAGATGACCGGAATCACACCCGCCTGATTCACCTTGAGCGGGATGTACGTGGACGTACCGCCATAGGACCGGCGGCCGATCATCCGCTTCGCGTACTGCACCGGGATGCGCCGCTGGGCCTGCTCGACGAAGACCACCAGGGCGACCATCGCCAGACCCACCGCGATCACCGAGAAGAACTCGATCCAGCCGTCCGCGAGCTTGCCGGTGAGCTTGATCTGCCACAGGGCGCCCGGGAAGCCGGCGGCGATCGAGATGAACATCAGGATGGACATGCCGTTGCCGATGCCGCGGTCGGTGACGAGCTCACCGAGCCACATGATCAGGCAGGTGCCGGCGGTCATGCAGATGACCATCGTGATGGTGGTGAAGATCGAGTCGCTGGGCACGATCTCGCTGGCGACCGGGCAGCTCTGGAAGAGCGCGCCGCTGCGGGCGGTGGCCACCAGGCCGGTGCCCTGCAGGACCGCGAGCGCCACGGTCAGATAGCGGGTGTACTGGGTGATCTTCCCCTGGCCCGACTGCCCCTCTTTCTTGAGGGCCTCCAGCCGGGGGATGACCACGGTGAGCAGCTGGAGGATGATGCTCGCCGTGATGTACGGCATGATCCCCAGCGCGAAGATCGTGATCTGCAGCAGCGCACCACCGCTGAACATGTTCACCAGGGCGAACAACCCGCTGTTGCCGCCGGCCTGCTTCATGCAGGTCTCGACGTTCGCGTAGTTCACCCCAGGGACCGGGACGTGCGCTCCGATCCGGTAGAGCACGATGATGCCCAACGTGAACAGCAGCTTCTTGCGCAGGTCGGGCGTCTTGAACGCTCGGGCGAACGCGGTGAGCACGGTGCCTCCTGCGCCCCCCGCCCCGAGGGCGAGAGGTAACGGTCTTGAGGATCGACGAATACGTAACGGCCGGAAACCGCACGGGCGCGGCCCATGCGGCGGGGGCCCGGGGCATTGGCCCCGGAAAACAACAGTGCATGCCACCTTACCGGCGACCGTACCCCCGTGGAACGACCAACCGGGGATGCCCCAATCGATGGGCATCCCCGGTCAGTTGAACCAACGAACTCAGATGAGCTCGGTGACGGTGCCGCCGGCGGCGGCGATCTTCTCCTTGGCGGAGCCGGAGACGGCGTCAACCGAAACCTGCAGCGCCACGGAGACCTCGCCCTGGCCCAGGACCTTGACGAGCTCGTTCTTGCGCACCGCGCCCTTGGCAACCAGGTCGGCCACCGTGACCTCGCCACCCTGCGGGTAGAGCTCGGCCAGCTTGGCCAGGTTCACGACCTGGAACTGCTTGTGGGCGGGGTTCTTGAAGCCCTTCAGCTTCGGGAGGCGCATGTGGAGGGGCATCTGCCCACCCTCGAAGCGCTCCGGAACCTGGTAACGGGCCTTGGTGCCCTTGGTACCACGACCGGCGGTCTTACCCTTGGACGCCTCACCACGACCGACACGGGTCTTGGCGGTCTTGGCGCCCGGGGCGGGCCGGAGGTTGTGGACCTTCAGCGGGTTCTGCTCCGCCATGTCAGTCGACCTCCTTGACCGACACGAGGTGGCGGACGGTGTGCACCATGCCGCGGAACTCGGGGCGGTCCTCCTTGACAACCACGTCACCCAGCCGCTTCAGGCCGAGCGAACGCAGCGTGTCGCGGTGGTTCTGCTTGCTGCCGATGTAGGACTTGGTCTGCGTGATCTCCAGGCGAGCCATTACGCGCTCACCCCTGCACGCGCCCGCAGCAGAGCAGCGGGAGCCACGTCCTCCAGCGGCAGGCCACGACGGGCCGCGATCTCCTCGGGGCGCTGCAGGCCCTGAAGCGCGGTCACCGTGGCATGCACGATGTTGATCGGGTTCGACGAACCGAGCGACTTGCTCAGCACGTCGTGGATGCCCGCGCACTCCAGGACGGCGCGCACCGGGCCACCGGCGATCACACCGGTACCGGGGGAAGCCGGCTTGAGCAGGACGACGCCCGCAGCCTTCTCGCCCTGGATGGGGTGCGGGATGGTGCCCTGGATACGGGGGACCTTGAAGAAGTTCTTCTTGGCCTCTTCCACGCCCTTGGCGATGGCAGCCGGAACTTCCTTGGCCTTGCCGTAACCGACACCCACGGTGCCGTCACCGTCGCCCACCACGACCAGCGCGGTGAAGCTGAAACGACGACCACCCTTGACAACCTTGGCGACGCGGTTGATCGCGACTACGCGCTCAACGTACGCGGTCTTCTCGGCGGCAGCGCCACCGTCGCGACCCTTCCGGTCCCGCCGCTCGCCGCCACCGGCACCGCTGCCGCGGCGCTGGGGTCCAGCCATTGGATTTACCTCTCTCTGTTACGTCCGCTAGCTCCGGAACCGGGGCTTAGAACTTCAGCCCGGCTTCGCGGGCGGCGTCGGCCAGAGCGGCAATCCGCCCGGCGTACTGCTTGCCACCGCGGTCGAACACGACGGCCTCGACACCGGCGGCCTTGGCACGCTCGGCAACCAGGGCGCCGACCTTCTGGGCCTGGGCGCTCTTGTCGCCCTCGCCACCACGGATGGACGCGTCCAGGGTCGACGCCGAGGCCAGGGTGTGGCCCTGGATGTCGTCGATGACCTGAGCGGTGATGCCGCGGTTGGACCGCGTCACGACCAGACGCGGACGCTCCGGGGTACCCGAAATCCGCTTACGGATGCGGATGTGGCGACGCTTGGCAGCGGCGCGCTTGTACGCGTTGCCCTTAGCGATCTTCACACCGTATGCCATGGCTTACTTACCAGCCTTTCCGACCTTGCGGCGGATGACCTCGCCGGCGTACTTGACGCCCTTGGCCTTGTACGGGTCAGGCTTGCGCAGCTTGCGGATGTTCGCCGCCACCTCGCCGACCTTCTGCTTGTCGATGCCCTCGACGCTGAGCTTGGTCGGGGACTCGACCTTGAACGAGATGCCCTCGGGGGCCTCGATCAGGATCGGGTGGCTGTAGCCCAGGGAGAACTCCAGGTTGGAGCCCTTCGCCTGGACGCGGTAACCGACACCGCTGATCTCGAGCGCCTTGCTGTATCCCTGGGTCACGCCGGTGATCATGTTCGCCACCAGCGTGCGGGACAGGCCGTGCAGGGCCTTGTTCTGACGCTCGTCGTTCGGGCGGGTGACGTTGATGACGCCGTCCTCACCCTTGGCGACCTCGATGGGAGCCGCGACGGTGTGCGAAAGGGAGCCCTTGGGACCCTTCACGTTGACCGTGCGGCCCTCGATGGTGACGTCCACGCCAGCGGGAACCTGGATGGGCAGCTTGCCAATGCGCGACATTAGCTCTTCCTCCGTTCCCGGGTTACCAGACGTAGGCGAGGACTTCCCCACCCACGCCCTTCTTCTGCGCCTGCTGGCCGGTGAGGAGACCGTGCGACGTGGAGATGATCGCCACGCCCAGGCCGCCGAGCACCTTCGGCAGGTTGGTGGACTTTGCGTAGACCCGCAGGCCCGGCTTCGAGATCCGCTTGATGCCGGCGATCGAGCGCTCGCGGTTCGGGCCGAACTTCAGCTCGAGGACGAGGTTCTTGCCGACCTCGGCGTCCTCGACGCGCCAGCCGGTGATGTAACCCTCCTGCTGGAGGATTTCCGCGATGTGCGACTTGATCTTGCTGTGCGGCATCACGACGGTGTCGTGGTACGCCGAGTTCGCGTTCCGCAGACGGGTCAGCATGTCTGCGATGGGGTCAGTCATGGTCATGAATTGGCCTTCGGCCTCTCTCGCCGGGGTTTCCTATGTGCGCCATCCCTCTCCCCGATCAGAGTCGGGACGGGTGCGGCGCGGGGACCTACGGCGTAGTAAGCGACGTTATGCGGGCTCGGCCCGCGGTCGGTCTCGGGCGGCGGGACACCCAAACCCCTCCACCCTACGGGAAAAGGGGGCAGGTGCCCGCCGACCGACTGCTTACCGAGAGTCTCCGGGTTATCCCAACTGGGGGATTACCAGGAGCTCTTGGTCACGCCCGGCAGCTCGCCACGGTGAGCCATCTCACGAAGGCACACGCGGCACAGGCCGAACTTGCGGTACACGGAGTGCGGGCGGCCGCAGCGCTGGCAGCGGGTGTACGCACGCACACCGAACTTGGGCTTGCGAGCAGCCTTGGCAATCAGAGCCTTCTTCGCCATCTCGCTCACGCCTCCTTGAACGGGAAGCCGAGGTGACGAAGGAGAGCGCGGCCCTCATCGTCGTTGGTCGCCGTGGTGACCACGGTGATGTCCATACCCCGGGTACGGTCGATCTTGTCCTGGTCGATCTCGTGGAACATGACCTGCTCCGTGAGACCGAAGGTGTAGTTGCCCCGACCGTCGAACTGCTTCGGGGACAGACCACGGAAGTCGCGGATGCGCGGGAGCGCGAGCGACAGCAGACGGTCCAGGAACTCCCACATGCGGTCACCGCGGAGGGTGACGTGGGCACCGATCGGCTGGCCCTCACGCAGCTTGAACTGCGCGATGGACTTACGGGCCTTGGTGACGGCCGGCTTCTGGCCGGTGATCGTGGTGAGGTCGCGGATGGCGCCCTCGATCAGCTTGGAGTCGCGGGCGGCGTCGCCCACACCCATGTTGACCACGATCTTGGTCAGACCGGGGATCTGCATGACGTTCTCGAAGGAGAACTCGTCCTTCAGCTTCCCGGCGATCTCTTCGCGGTAGCGCGTCTTGAGACGCGGCGCGTTGGTGGTGGCAGTCATCAGATGTCCTCACCGGTCCGCTTGGCAACGCGGATCTTGTTGCCCTCGTCGTCGAAGCGGTATCCGACGCGGGTGACAACCTTCTGGCCGTCCTTCTCCACCACGAGCTGAACGTTGCTCACGTGGATCGGGGCCTCGGTCGTCACGATGCCGCCGGTCTTCGAACCACGAGCGGTCTGGCCGGCCTTGGTGTGCTTCTTGACCCGGTTGACACCCTCGACCAGGACGCGGTCCTCGCGGGGGAAGGCCTGGATGACCTTGCCCTGCTTGCCCTTGTCCTTACCGGTGATGACCTGGACCAGGTCGCCCTTCTTGATCTTCATCGGTTACAGCACCTCCGGCGCGAGCGAGATGATCTTCATGAACTTCTTCTCGCGCAGTTCCCGGCCCACGGGGCCGAAGATGCGGGTGCCGCGGGGGTCGCCATCGTTCTTGAGGATGACGGCCGCGTTCTCGTCGAAGCGGATGTACGAGCCGTCCGGACGGCGGCGCTCCTTGACGGTGCGAACGATGACGGCCTTGACGACGTCACCCTTCTTCACGTTGCCACCGGGGATCGCATCCTTGACGGTGGCGACGATGACGTCACCGATGCCCGCGTAGCGGCGACCGGAACCACCGAGAACACGGATGCAAAGGATCTCCTTCGCACCAGTGTTGTCGGCGACACGCAGTCGCGACTCCTGCTGGATCACGTCTATCTCCTGAATGTCTGCCGGTTCCCGGCGAGAAGCGCGAGTGCTTCGCGCTTCTCGCCGAGCCTGGCGGAACTGTTCCTAGGGGGTCCCCCTAGGAGGGATTACTTGGCCTTCTCGAGGATCTCGACGATGCGCCAGCGCTTGGTGGCGGACAGCGGCCGGGTCTCCATCAGGAGGACGCGGTCGCCGACACCGGCAGCGTTCTGCTCGTCGTGCGCCTTGAGCTTGTTGGTACGGCGGATGACCTTGCCGTACAGCGCGTGCTTGACACGGTCCTCGACGGCGACGACGACGGTCTTGTCCATCTTGTCGCTGACGACCAGACCCTCACGGGTCTTGCGGAAACCGCGCTCGTTCGTCTCAGTCACATTCTTCTCGCTCATCAGGCGCTCTCCACCGTCTCGATGCCGAGCTCGCGCTCCCGCATCAGGGTGTAGATCCGGGCGATGTCCTTACGGACGGACTTGAGCCGACCGTGGTTCTCAAGCTGTCCGGTCGCCGCCTGGAAGCGGAGGTTGAACAGCTCCTCCTTGGCCTCACGAAGCTTGGCAACGAGGTCCTCGTTGTTCAGCTCGCGCAGCTCGGTCGCCGTGGTACCGGCCGCCATCACGACTCACCTGCCTCGCGCCGCACGATGCGGCACTTCATCGGAAGCTTGTGGGCGGCGCGGGTCAGCGCCTCCTTGGCAACCTTTTCGTTCGGGAAGGACAGCTCGAACATCACCCGACCGGGCTTGACGTTCGCGACCCACCACTCCGGAGAACCCTTACCGGAACCCATGCGGGTCTCGGCCGGCTTCTTCGTCAGCGGACGGTCGGGGTAGATGTTGATCCACACCTTGCCGCCACGCTTGATGTGACGGGTCATGGCAATACGAGCGGACTCGATCTGCCGGTTCGTCACGTAGGCCGGGGTGACGGCCTGGATTCCGTACTCACCGAAGGCCAGCTCGGTGCCACCCTTGGCCATGCCGTTGCGCTTCGGGTGGTGCTGCTTGCGGTGCTTGACCCTGCGAGGGATCAGCATGTCGGTCAGGCCTCCGTTCCGGGGGTCTCCGCCGGAGCAGCGGCAGCAGCCTCGGCCTTGGGGGCCTCGGCAGCGGCGCTCTGCTGCTGCGGCTTGCGGCCGCGGCCGCCACGCTCGCCACCGCGGCGCGGACGGTCGTTGCCGCCACCGCGGGCCGGGCGGTTACCCGCACGGGCGGCGGCGTTCTCGGCACGCACCTCGGCGATGTTCTTGACGTCGCCCTTGTAGATCCAGACCTTCACGCCGATGCGGCCGAAGGTGGTCTTGGCCTCGAAGAAGCCGTAGTCGACGTTCGCGCGGAGCGTGTGCAGGGGCACACGGCCCTCACGGTAGAACTCCGAGCGGGACATCTCGGCGCCGCCGAGACGGCCACCACACTGGATCTTGATGCCCTTGGCGCCGGCCTTCATCGTCGACTGCATGCTCTTACGCATGGCGCGACGGAAGGAGACGCGGGAGGACAGCTGCTCGGCGACGGCCTGGGCCACCAGCTGAGCGTCGGTCTCGGGGTTCTTGACCTCGAGGATGTTCAGCTGGACCTGCTTGCCGGTCAGCTTCTCCAGCTCACCGCGGATGCGGTCCGCCTCGGCGCCGCGGCGGCCGATGACGATGCCCGGGCGAGCGGTGTGGATGTCAACGCGGACGCGCTCACGGGTGCGCTCGATCTCAACCTTCGAGATACCGGCGCGCTCCATGCCCTTCGTCATCATGCGACGAATGGCGACGTCTTCCTTGACGTAGTCCTTGTACAGCTTGTCGGCGTACCAGCGGGACTTGAAGTCCGTCGTCACGCCGAGGCGGAACCCGTGCGGGTTTACCTTCTGGCCCATTACCGGGTTCCTTCCTTGCTGCTGACGACCACGGTGATGTGGCTGGTCCGCTTGCGGATCCGGTAGGCACGGCCCTGGGCACGCGGACGGAACCGCTTCAGGGTCGGGCCCTCGTCGACGTACGCCTCGCTGATGACCAGCGTAGAGGCGTCCGTGTGGTCGTAGTTGTGCGCGGCGTTGGCAATGGCGCTGTCCAGCACCTTGCCCACCGGCACGCTCGCGGCCTGCGGGGCGAAACGCAGGACCGCCTGAGCCTCCGTGGCATCCATGCCACGGATAAGGTCCACCACGCGGCGGGCCTTCATGGGCGTGACGCGGATGTACCGCGCCTGGGCCCTGGCTTCCATGGTTGTCCCTTCGGTGTCAGTCATAGTCTTCGCACTCCGGTCGATCAGCGACGACGCGACTTGCGGTCGTCCTTCTCGTGGCCGCGGAAGGTGCGGGTCGGCGCAAACTCGCCGAGCTTGTGGCCGACCATCGACTCGGTGACGAACACCGGGACGTGCTTGCGGCCGTCATGCACCGCGATCGTGTGGCCGAGCATGGCCGGGACGATCATGGAGCGGCGGGACCAGGTCTTGATGACGTTCTTGGTGCCGGCTTCGTTCTGCGTGTCCACCTTCTTGGAGAGGTGGTCGTCGACGAAGGGCCCCTTCTTGAGACTGCGCGGCATCTAAACCCGCTCCTAGCGCTTCTTGTTCGTCTTGCGGCGGCGGACGATGTACTTGTTGCTGGCCTTCTTCGGCGAGCGAGTACGACCCTCCTTCTGGCCCCAGGGCGAGACCGGGTGGCGACCACCGGAGGTCTTGCCCTCACCACCACCGTGCGGGTGGTCGACCGGGTTCATCACGACACCACGCACGGTCGGGCGGACGCCCTTCCAGCGCATGCGGCCGGCCTTGCCCCAGTTGATGTTCGACTGCTCGGCGTTGCCGACCTCGCCGACGGTGGCGCGGCAGCGCACGTCGACCAGGCGGATCTCACCGGACGGCATACGAAGGTGGGCCATCGCGCCCTCCTTCGCCAGCAGCTGCACGGAGGCACCGGCCGAGCGGGCGAACTTCGCACCGCCGCCCGGACGCAGCTCGATCGCGTGGATCGTCGTACCCACGGGGATGTGACGCAGCGGCAGGTTGTTGCCCGGCTTGATGTCGGCGCCAGGGCCGTTCTCAATCCGAGCACCCTGGACCAGGCCACGGGGCGCGATGATGTAGCGCTTCTCGCCGTCTGCGTAGTGCAGCAGCGCGATGCGCGCGGTGCGGTTCGGGTCGTACTCGATGTGCGCGACCTTGGCCGGCACGCCGTCCTTGTCGTGACGACGGAAGTCGATCACGCGGTAGGCGCGCTTGTGGCCACCGCCCTGGTGGCGAACGGTCACACGACCGGCGTTGTTACGGCCGCCCTTGCTGTGCAGCGGGCGGACCAGCGACTTCTCCGGCGTGGACCGCGTGATCTCGACAAAGTCGGCGACGCTGGAGCCACGACGGCCCGGGGTCGTCGGCTTGTACTTGCGGATACCCATTTCTCAGTCCTCGTCCGATTCCGGACGACTCGGACTCCGTTAGGAGACCGGGCCGCCGAAGATGTCGATACGGTCGCCCTCGGCGAGGGTCACGATGGCGCGCTTGGTGTTGGCGCGCTTGCCGTAACCGGTGCGGGTGCGCTTGCGCTTGCCCTGCCGGTTGATCGTGTTGACCCCGGTGACCTTGACCGAGAAGACCGCCTCGACGGCCTGCTTGATCTGGGTCTTGTTGGCACGCGGGTCGACGACGAACGTGTACTTGTTCTCGTCCAGCAGCGCGTAGCTCTTCTCGGAAACCACCGGCTTGACGAGAATGTCACGCGGGTCCGTGAAGGTCTTGCTGGTGACGACGGCCTCAGTCATCAGGCGTCGCTCCCTTCGGTCTCAGCGTTGGCCTTGGGGCCGGACACGAAGGACTCGAAGGCGGCCTTGGTGAAGACCACGTCGTCGGAGACGAGCACGTCGTACGTGTTCAGCTGGCCCGGCTCCAGGATGTGAACCTGGGGCAGGTTGCGGGCGGACAGCCACGCGGCCTCGTCGCTGCGCTCGGCGACCAGGAGCACGTTCTTGCGCTCGCTGACCTTGCCGAGGAGAGCCTTGGCGGCCTTGGTGGAGATGTCGCCCTCGACCACGCCGGAAACGACGTGGATGCGGCTGTTGCGGGCCCGGTCGGTGAGGGCACCGCGCAGGGCGGCGGCCTTCATCTTCTTCGGGGTCCGCTGGCTGTAGTCACGCGGCACGGGGCCGTGGACGACGCCACCGCCGGCGAACTGCGGCGCACGGGTCGAACCCTGGCGCGCGCGGCCGGTGCCCTTCTGGCGGTAAGGCTTCTTGCCACCGCCGCGGACCTCGCCGCGGGTCTTGGTCTTGTGCGTGCCCTGACGGGCCGCGGCCAGCTGCGCAACAACGACCTGGTGGATCAGCGGGATGCTGACCTTGGCGTCGAAGATCTCCGCGGGGAGCTCGACGGACCCGGCCTTGTCGCCAGCAGGCGAAAGGATGTCAATGGTGCTCATCGGTTACCTCAGGCCCCCTTGGCCGCGGTACGGACCAGGACGAGGCCGCCGTTCGGACCAGGAACTGCGCCCTTGATGAGCAGCAGACCCTTCTCCGCGTCAACGGCGTGGACGGTCAGGTTCTGGGTGGTGACCCGCTCATTGCCCATACGGCCGGCCATCCGCATGCCCTTGAACACGCGGCCCGGGGTGGCACAGCCACCGATGGAGCCCGGCTTGCGGTGCACGCGGTGGGCACCGTGCGAGGCCTTGCCGCCGCCGAAGCCGTGACGCTTCATGACACCGGCGAAGCCCTTGCCCTTGCTCTTGCCGGTCACGTCCACCTTGACGCCGGACTCGAAGGTCTCAGCGGTCAGCTCCTGGCCGAGGGTGTACTCACCGGCGTCGGGAGTACGGACCTCGACGAGGTGACGGCGGGGGGTGACGTCGGCCTTCGCGAAGTGGCCCTTGAGGGGCTTGTTCACCTTGCGCGGGTCGATCTCGCCGAAGGCGATCTGGACGGAGTCGTAGCCGTCCTGGTCATTGGTGCGCACCTGGGTAACGACACAGGGCCCGGCCTTGACGACGGTGACCGGAACAACGCGGTTGTTCTCGTCCCACACCTGCGTCATACCGAGCTTCTCGCCCAGGATGCCCTTGATCTGCTTAGCCATCTCTCAGATCACCGACCCTCAGAGCTTGATCTCGATGTCGACACCGGCCGGGAGGTCGAGTCGCATCAGGGAGTCAACGGTCTTCGGCGTCGGGTCGAGGATGTCGATCAGGCGCTTGTGCGTGCGCATCTCGAAGTGCTCGCGCGAGTCCTTGTACTTGTGCGGCGACTTGATGACGCAGTACACGTTCTTTTCAGTGGGCAGCGGCACCGGGCCCGCGACCGACGCACCAGTCCGGGTCACCGTCTCGACGATCTTCTTCGCCGAAGAGTCGATGACCTCGTGGTCGTAGGCCTTGAGCCGGATGCGGATCTTCTGTCCCGCCATGGCTACTTCGTAGTCCTGTCTCTCGTAACGCTCTGGGACCCGGGAGGTTCGCGTCCTTCTCCGACCCACGCGGTCGGGCGTGTCGCACCCCTTCTCGTAAATCTCCGCACGGAAGATCCCTCAAGAAGGAGGAGGCGGGGGAAGGACACCCACCGGGCGCCTGGCCGAGGCACCCCGCTGACGCTTCCCGGAAGATTCCCGTACTTCCGCCCCTGAAGAGGGGCGACGAATACCTGGGACTCGCTTCCGGTCCTCCCGGCGGGAGGCGCGCAGCATCGGCACTCAACCGAGCAACCTGGACAGTGTGCCATACGCCCGGCACCCAAGGCCAATCGATCCCCAACTGTCAAGGAGCCCCGCCCACCTTGCGGTGTGCGGGGCTCCTTGGGGCGCTCCGGGGAGCTACCAGGTCGAGCGGACCGTCTTACTTGACGATCTTGGTGACCTGGCCGGCGCCGACGGTCCGGCCACCCTCACGGATGGCGAACTTCAGGCCCTCCTCCATGGCGACCGGCTGGATCAGGCTGACCGACATCTCGGTGTTGTCGCCCGGCATGACCATCTCGGTGCCCTCGGGAAGGGTCACAACGCCCGTCACGTCCGTGGTACGGAAGTAGAACTGCGGACGGTAGTTGTTGAAGAACGGCGTGTGGCGGCCACCCTCGTCCTTGGAGAGGATGTAGGCCTGCGCCTCGAACTCGGTGTGCGGGGTGACCGAGCCCGGCTTGATGATGACCTGGCCGCGCTCGACGTCCTCGCGCTTGATGCCGCGGAGCAGCAGACCGACGTTCTCACCGGCCTGGCCCTCGTCGAGCAGCTTGCGGAACATCTCGATACCGGTGACCGTGGTGGTGGTCTTCTCGGTCTTGATGCCGATGATGTCGACGGTCTCGTTGACCTTCAGGACACCGCGCTCGATACGACCGGTGACGACGGTGCCACGACCGGTGATCGTGAAGACGTCCTCGATCGGCATCAGGAACGGCTTGTCGACGTCACGCTCGGGCTGCGGGATCGACTCGTCGACGGCCTTCATCAGGTCGAGGACGGACTTGCCCCACTCGGCGTCGCCCTCGAGCGCCTTGAGCGCCGAGACCTTGACGACCGGAACGTCGTCGCCGGGGAACTCGTACTCGGAGAGGAGCTCACGGACCTCGAGCTCGACGAGCTCCAGGATCTCCTCGTCGTCCACCATGTCGGCCTTGTTCAGGGCGACAACGATGTACGGAACGCCGACCTGGCGGGCCAGGAGCACGTGCTCCTTGGTCTGCGGCATCGGGCCGTCGGTCGCGGCGACCACGAGGATGGCGCCGTCCATCTGCGCCGCACCGGTGATCATGTTCTTGATGTAGTCCGCGTGACCGGGGCAGTCGACGTGCGCGTAGTGACGCGACTCGGTCTGGTACTCGACGTGCGCGATGGAGATGGTGATACCGCGCTGGCGCTCCTCAGGAGCCTTGTCGATCTGGTCGAAGGCCGAGGCCTCGTTCAGGTCCGGGTACGCGTCGTGCAGCACCTTGGTAATGGCGGCCGTGAGGGTCGTCTTACCGTGGTCAATGTGACCGATGGTGCCGATGTTGACGTGCGGCTTAGTCCGCTCGAACTTCGCCTTCGCCACTGGGGTCCTCCTGTGGAGTGGTTCTGTACGCCTTACTCATCGGCGCCAGGTGATCTTTGCTGGGGTGCCGGCTGACGGGGGCAATCCTCACGGTTTGCGGGGATTACCCCCATCAGACGGTGTCAAGCCTAAAGCGTGTTGCGCTCCGGTTCTTACGGGACCGGAGTTACTCGCCCTTGGCCTTCGCGATGATCTCCTCGGCGACGTTCCGCGGAACCTCGGCGTAGGAGTCGAACTGCATCGAGTAGCTCGCGCGACCCGACGTCTTGCTGCGGAGGTCTCCGACGTAGCCGAACATCTCCGAGAGGGGAACCAGGCCCGTGACGAGCTTGGCCCCGCTGCGGTCCTCCATGGACTGGATCTGACCACGGCGGGAGTTGATGTCGCCGATCACATCGCCCATGTAGTCCTCGGGCGTGGTGACCTCGACCTTCATCATCGGCTCGAGCAGGGCCGGGGAGGCCTTGCGGGCGGCCTCCTTGAAGGCCATCGAACCGGCGATCTTGAAGGCCATCTCGGAGGAGTCGACCTCGTGGAACGCGCCGTCGAGCAGCGTGACCTTGACGCCGGTCAGCGGGTAGCCGGCGAGAACACCGAACTCCATGGCCTCCTGGCAGCCCGCGTCCACGGACGGGATGTACTCCCGCGGGATGCGGCCACCGGTGACCTTGTTCTCGAACTCGTACCCGTCGCCCTCGAGGGGCTCCAGCGCGATCTGGACCTTCGCGAACTGACCGGAACCACCGGTCTGCTTCTTGTGCGTGTAGTCCAGGCGCTCGACCGCCTTGCGCAGGGTCTCGCGGTAGGCGACCTGCGGCTTGCCGACGTTGGCCTCGACCCGGAACTCACGCTTCATACGGTCGACCAGCACGTCGAGGTGCAGCTCGCCCATACCCGCGATGATGGTCTGGCCGGTCTCCTCGTCGGTGTGCACCTGGAACGAGGGGTCCTCTTCGGCGAGACGCTGGATGGCGACACCCAGCTTCTCCTGGTCGCCCTTGGACTTGGGCTCGATGGCGACCTGGATGACCGGGGCCGGGAACTCCATCGACTCCAGGATGACCTGGTTGGCGGAGTCACAGAGGGTCTCACCGGTGGTGGTCTGCTTCAGACCCATGACGGCGACGATGTCACCGGCACCCACCGAGTCGATCTCCTCACGCTTGTTCGCGTGCATCCGGTAGATCTTGCCGATGCGCTCCTTCTTGCCCTTCACCGAGTTCTGCACCTGCGAGCCGGCCTCAAGGCGGCCCGAGTACACCCGGATGAAGGTGAGCTTGCCCAGGTGGGGGTCGCTCGCAATCTTGAACGCAAGGGCGGACAGCGGCTCGTCCTCGGACGGCTTGCGCTTGACGACCTCCTCCGGGTCGTTGACGGCGTGGCCCTCGATGGCCTCGACGTCAAGCGGGGAGGGGAGGTAGCGCACGACCGCGTCGAGCAGGGGCTGGACGCCCTTGTTCTTGAACGCGGTACCGCAGAACACCGGGGTGACGGTGGTGTTCTCCGCCTTGCCGGAGGCGATGGTGATCCGGCGGATCGCCGCGTAGAGCTGCTCCTCGGTGGGCTCCTGGCCCTCCAGGTAGAGCTCCATGATCTCTTCGTCGTTCTCGGCGACGACCTCGAGGAGCTTGCCGCGCCATTCGTCGGCGGCCTCGATGTGCGTGTCCGGGATGTCGACGGTGTCGTACATCTCGCCCTTGGCGGCCTCGGCCGACCAGACGAGAGCCTTCATCTTGACGAGGTCGACGACACCCTTGAAGTCCATCTCGGTACCGATGGGCAGCTGCATCACGATCGGGGTCGCGCCGAGGCGGTCCGTGATCATGTCGACGCAGCGGTGGAACTCGGCACCCGTACGGTCGAGCTTGTTGACGAAGCAGATGCGCGGAACGCCGTAGCGGTCCGCCTGACGCCAAACGGTCTCGGACTGGGGCTCCACACCGGCAACACCGTCGAACACCGTCACCGCACCGTCGAGCACGCGCAGCGAGCGCTCCACCTCGACGGTGAAGTCGACGTGGCCCGGGGTGTCGATGATGTTGATGGTGTTGTCGACGTTGTCCAGCGGCCAGTGGCAGGTCGTCGCGGCAGACGTGATCGTGATGCCGCGCTCCTGCTCCTGCTCCATCCAGTCCATCGTGGCAGCGCCGTCGTGGACCTCACCGATCTTGTAAGAAACACCGGTGTAGAACAGGATCCGCTCGGTGGTGGTCGTCTTGCCCGCGTCGATGTGGGCCATGATCCCGATGTTGCGGACCTTGGCCAGGTCAAGCGAAGTGGTAGCCATAGTGGCTCAATCTTCTCTCGGTCTCGATGTGGGTTGCGACTACCAGCGGTAGTGCGCGAAGGCCTTGTTGGACTCGGCCATCTTGTGCGTGTCCTCACGCTTCTTGACCGAAGCGCCGAGGCCGTTGGAGGCGTCGAGCAGTTCGTTCATGAGGCGCTCGGTCATGGTCTTCTCGCGACGGGCGCGCGAGTAGCCCACGAGCCAGCGGAGCGAGAGGGTGGCGGCACGGCCGGGCTTGACCTCGACCGGGACCTGGTAGGTCGCGCCACCGACGCGGCGGGACTTGACCTCGAGGGTCGGCTTGATGTTCTCGAGCGCGCGCTTGAGGGTGATGACCGGGTCGTTGCCGGTCTTCTCGCGCAGCCCCTCCATGGCGCCGTAAACGATGCGCTCAGCGGTGGAGCGCTTTCCGTTCAGCAGCACCTTGTTGATGAGGGAGGTCACCAGAGGAGAACCGTAGACCGGGTCGATGATGACCGGGCGCTTCGGGGCGGGGCCCTTACGAGGCATTCTTACTTCTCCTTCTTGGCGCCGTAGCGGCTGCGAGCCTGCTTGCGGTTCTTGACGCCCTGCGTGTCGAGGGAGCCGCGGATGATCTTGTACCGAACACCCGGCAGGTCCTTCACACGGCCGCCACGCACGAGCACGATCGAGTGCTCCTGGAGGTTGTGGCCCTCACCCGGAATGTAAGCGGTGACCTCGATCCCGCTGGTCAGACGCACACGCGCGACCTTACGCAGGGCCGAGTTCGGCTTCTTCGGGGTGGTGGTGAAAACACGCGTGCAGACGCCGCGGCGCTGGGGGGAACCCTCGAGTGCGGGCGTCTTGTTCTTCTCGACCTTGTCCTGCCGGCCCTTGCGGACCAGCTGCTGGATCGTAGGCACCGTTTCTCCGGTTTCTGTGTGCCAGTCTCGGTAAAGCTAACCTGGAACGCTCCCGACCCACGCGGTCGGGTGTGTCGAATACTGCAGTCCGGTCCCCGCTGGAACGAGAAGGCGGCAGATTGCGGTGTCGAGACCCGGCTTCCGTGCTGGTGGCCTCCCGGCCGGTGGCTTGGGGAGATTGCGCGCACGGCAGCCCAGGGACACCCCAGGCACAAGGTCAGAGCGTACCTACCGCATTGGCTGCGGTCAAAACAAATGCACACGCGAAGGACACGCCGGACTCGTCACGGCGCTGCGGCCACCGTAGTGCGCGAGCGGCCCGTACGGAAGAAGGCGCGGGCTCCCCCGCGGCACGGTCAGAGGTTGACCGCCGCGAGCAGGATCCACACCAGGAACATCAGCGCCCAGCCACCGATCGCCAGCCAGCCCAGGATCAGTCCGGTGAGCGCCTGCCCGTCCCCGCGCTCCCCGGTGCGGCGGATCTCGGCGCGCGCCTTGTGGCCCAGGATCACCGCCGGGATCGCGGTCAGCCCCCAGGTCACCGGCGTCATCAGCCCACAGACCAGCGCACCGGTCGCCGAGCCGTTGGTCGCCTGCGGCGGCGGCATCTGCATCGGCATGAACGTCGCCGGCACCGGCCGCTGCGGTACGAACTGGGCCTGCGGCACCGGCCCCATCGGCAGGTCCGAGACCAGCATCTGCAACTCGGCGTGGGTCTGCGCCTTGTACGCCCGGGTCAGCCGCTGCTCGTACTCCGGCTGCGACAGCCGCCCCTCGGCGAACCCCGCCTTGAGCACATCGACCGTCCGCTCACGATCGGCGTGCGAGGCACGCATGGCAGGCACCTGATTCCACGGCTGAGCGGGCTGCCCGCCCTGCCACGGCTGGAATGCCACGTCGCGACCCTCCCCCCGCTCGACAGTTCTCCCCATCTTCTCATCACAGACGCAGGGATGGGAGGACAAGTTCCCCCGCGCGGCCCCCAATGCCGCAGGGCGGCCACCCCGGAGGGTGGCCGCCCTGTGGACGGTGTACGGACCAGGGTTACTGGTTGTACGGGCCGTAGTCGTAGTCCTCCAGCGGGACCGCCTGGCCGGAGCCGGTGCCGAAGGGCGAGTAGTCGATGTCGTCGTAACCGACGGCCGAGTACATCGCGGCCTTGGCCTCCTCGGTGGGCTCGACCCGGATGTTGCGGTAGCGGGACAGGCCCGTACCGGCCGGGATGAGCTTACCGATGATGACGTTCTCCTTGAGGCCGATGAGGCTGTCGGACTTGGCGTTGATCGCCGCGTCCGTCAGGACTCGGGTCGTCTCCTGGAAGGAGGCGGCCGACAGCCAGGATTCCGTCGCCAGCGAAGCCTTGGTGATACCCATCAGCTGCGGACGGCCGGAGGCCGGGTGGCCGCCTTCCGCCACGACGCGACGGTTCTCGCTCTCGAACTTCGTGCGCTCCACCAGCTCGCCCGGCAGCAGCTCCGCGTCGCCGGACTCGATGATCGTCACGCGGCGCAGCATCTGCCGGATGATGATCTCGATGTGCTTGTCGTGGATCGCCACGCCCTGGCTGTTGTAGACCTTCTGGACCTCGCCGACCAGGTGGACCTGGACGGCACGCTGGCCGAGGATCCGCAGCACGTCGTGCGGGTTGATCGCACCCACGGTCAGCGGCTGGCCGACCTGGACGTGGTCGCCCTCGCCCACCAGCAGACGGGCGCGCTTGGAGACGCCGTAGGCCGTCTCGTCGCTGCCGTCGTCCGGCGTGACGATGACCTTCTTGGTCTTCTCGGTCTCCTCGATCCGGACGCGGCCGGCCGCCTCCGAGATCGGGGCGACACCCTTGGGCGTACGGGCCTCGAAGAGCTCGACGACACGCGGCAGACCCAGGGTGATGTCGTCACCGGCCACACCACCGGTGTGGAAGGTACGCATCGTCAGCTGGGTGCCGGGCTCACCGATGGACTGGGCGGCGATGATGCCGACCGCCTCACCGATGTCGACCAGCTTGCCGGTGGCCAGCGAACGGCCGTAGCAGAAGGCGCAGGTGCCGACCGCGGACTCACAGGTCAGGACCGAGCGGGTCTTGACCTCCTCGACGCCGGCGTTGACCAGCGCGTCGATGAGCACGTCACCGAGGTCGACGTTCGCCGGCGCGACGACCTTGCCGTCGACGACGACGTCCTCGGCCAGCATGCGGGCGTAGACGCTGGACTCGACGTCGTCCGCCTTGCGCAGGACACCGGCGGCGTCCTTCGAGGCGATCCGCAGCTTGAGGCCGCGCTCGGTGCCACAGTCCTCCTCGCGAATGATGACGTCCTGGGAGACGTCGACCAGACGACGGGTGAGGTAACCGGAGTCGGCGGTACGAAGGGCGGTGTCCGCCAGACCCTTACGGGCACCGTGCGTGGAGATGAAGTACTCCAGCACGGACAGACCCTCGCGGAACGACGCCTTGATCGGACGCGGGATGGTCTCGTTCTTCGCGTTCGACACCAGACCACGCATACCGGCGATCTGCCGCATCTGCATCATGTTTCCTCGGGCACCCGAGTCAACCATCATGAAGATGGGGTTCGTCTTGGGGAAGTTCTCGTTCATCGCCTCGGCGACCTCGTTGGTCGCCTTGGTCCAGATGTTGATCAGTTCCTGAGTGCGCTCGTCCTTGGTGATCAGACCGCGCTCGTACTGCTTCTGGACCTTCTCGTCCTGGGCCTCGTAGCCCGCGACGATGGCCTTCTTGGCCTCCGGCACGACGATGTCCGAAACGGCGACGGTGACGCCGGAACGGGTCGCCCAGTGGAAGCCGGCAGCCTTCAGGTTGTCGAGCGTCGCCGCCACGATGACCTTCGGGTAGCGCTCGGCCAGGTCGTTGACGATCGCGGAGAGCTGCTTCTTGCCCACCGAGTAGTCGACGAACGGGTAGTCCTCGGGCAGCAGCTCGTTGAAGAGCGCACGGCCCAGGGTCGTCCGCAGCCGGAAGCTGTCACCCTGCTGCCACTCGGGCTCGCCCTCCTCCGGAACCGGCGGGGTCCAGCCGCGGGGCGGAACCGTGCCGATCGGGAAGCGGATGTCGACCTTCGCCTGCAGCGAGAGCTCACGGGCGTCGAAGGCCATGATCGCCTCGGCGACCGAGCCGAAGGCCCGGCCCTCGCCCTTGACCTCGCGCTCCTCTTCATCCGTGGTGAGGAAGAAGAGGCCGAGCACCATGTCCTGGGTCGGCATGGTGACCGGACGGCCGTCGGCCGGCTTGAGGATGTTGTTCGAGGACAGCATCAGGATGCGGGCCTCGGCCTGCGCCTCCGCGGACAGCGGGAGGTGGACGGCCATCTGGTCACCGTCGAAGTCCGCGTTGAACGCGGTGCAGACGAGCGGGTGGATCTGAATGGCCTTGCCCTCGACCAGCTGCGGCTCGAAGGCCTGGATGCCGAGGCGGTGCAGGGTGGGCGCACGGTTCAGCAGCACCGGGTGCTCGGCGATGACCTCTTCGAGGACGTCGTACACGACGGTGCGGCCACGCTCGACCATGCGCTTGGCCGACTTGATGTTCTGCGCGTGGTTCAGGTCCACCAGGCGCTTCATCACGAACGGCTTGAAGAGCTCCAGCGCCATGGCCTTGGGCAGACCGCACTGGTGCAGCTTCAGCTGCGGGCCGACGACGATGACGGAACGGGCCGAGTAGTCGACGCGCTTACCGAGCAGGTTCTGACGGAAGCGGCCCTGCTTGCCCTTGAGCATGTCGGACAGCGACTTCAGCGGACGGTTGCCGGGGCCCGTGACCGGGCGACCACGACGGCCGTTGTCGAAGAGCGCGTCGACGGCCTCCTGGAGCATGCGCTTCTCGTTGTTCACGATGATCTCGGGCGCGCCGAGGTCGAGAAGCCGCTTCAGGCGGTTGTTGCGGTTGATGACACGGCGGTACAGGTCGTTCAGGTCGGAGGTCGCGAAGCGGCCACCGTCCAGCTGCACCATCGGACGCAGGTCCGGCGGGATCACCGGGATGCAGTCCAGCACCATGCCCTTGGGGCTGTTGCGGGTCTGCAGGAAGGCGGAGACGACCTTCAGGCGCTTGAGCGCACGGGTCTTCTTCTGGCCCTTGCCGGTCCGGATGATCTCGCGGAGGCGCTCGGCCTCCTCCTCCAGGTCGAAGGTCTCCAGGCGCTTCTGCAGCGCCGCGGCACCCATCGACCCGTCGAAGTACGTGCCGAAGCGGTCACGCAGCTCGCGGTAGAGCAGCTCGTCGCCCTCCAGGTCCTGGACCTTGAGGTTCTTGAAGCGGTTCCAGACCTCGTCGAGGCGGTCGATCTCGCGCTGCGCACGGTCGCGCAGCTGCTTCATCTCACGCTCGGCACCCTCGCGCACCTTGCGGCGCACGTCGGCCTTGGCGCCCTCGGCCTCCAGCTCGGCCAGGTCGGTCTCGAGCTTCTTGGCGCGGGCCTCCAGGTCGGAGTCGCGGCGCTGCTCGATCTGCTGGCGCTCGACGGAGACGTGGGCCTCCAGCGAGGGCAGATCGCGGGTGCGGCGCTCCTCGTCCACGAACGTGATCATGTACGCGGCGAAGTAGATGACCTTCTCGAGGTCCTTCGGGGCCAGGTCCAGCAGGTAGCCCAGCCGGCTCGGGACGCCCTTGAAGTACCAGATGTGGGTGACGGGAGCGGCCAGCTCGATGTGGCCCATCCGCTCACGGCGCACCTTGGCGCGAGTGACCTCGACGCCGCACCGCTCGCAGATGATGCCCTTGAAGCGGACGCGCTTGTACTTACCGCAGTAGCACTCCCAGTCCCGGGTCGGACCGAAGATCTTCTCGCAGAAGAGTCCGTCCTTTTCGGGCTTGAGGGTGCGGTAGTTGATGGTCTCCGGCTTCTTGACCTCACCGTGGGACCACTGACGGATGTCGTCAGCGGTGGCGAGGCCGATCCGCAGCTCGTCGAAGAAGTTGACGTCGAGCACTATGCGTCAATCCCTCTCAGGGTCGTATCTAGATGGTCTGAACGGGGTCCGGGGAGCGGCCGGGAGCTCCTGGGCAGAAGCTCCCGGCCAGACCCGTCAGACCTCTTCGACGCTGCTCGGCTCGCGCCGGGACAGGTCGATGCCGAGCTCCTCCGCAGCGCGGAAGACGTCCTCGTCGGTGTCGCGCATCTCGATGGACATGCCGTCCGAGGACAGCACCTCCACGTTGAGGCACAGGGACTGCATCTCCTTGATGAGGACCTTGAAGGACTCGGGGATGCCGGGCTCCGGGATGTTCTCGCCCTTGACGATGGCCTCGTAGACCTTCACGCGGCCGGTGACGTCGTCGGACTTGATCGTCAGCAGCTCCTGGAGGGCGTACGCGGCGCCGTAAGCCTCCAGCGCCCACACCTCCATCTCACCGAAGCGCTGGCCACCGAACTGGGCCTTACCACCCAGCGGCTGCTGGGTGATCATCGAGTACGGACCGGTCGAGCGGGCGTGCAGCTTGTCGTCGACCAGGTGGTGGAGCTTGAGGATGTACATGTACCCGACCGAGATCGGGTCCGGGAACGGCTCACCGGAGCGGCCGTCGAAGAGCTGGGCCTTGCCGGAGCTCTTGACCATCCGCTCGCCGTCGCGGTTGGGGAGCGTCGACTCGAAGAGGCCGGCGAGCTCGTCCTCGCGCGCACCGTCGAAGACCGGGGTCGCGACGTTGGTGCGCGGCGCGACGTCGTCGGCGCCGATCGCCTGGAGCCGCTGCTGCCACTCCTCGCCGCCCTCGACCTTCCAGCCCTGGCTGGCGAGCCAGCCGAGGTGGATCTCCAGGACCTGTCCCGGGTTCATTCGGGACGGGACACCCAGCGGGTTGAGGATGATGTCGACCGGGGTGCCGTCCTCCAGGAACGGCATGTCCTCGACCGGCAGGATCTTCGAGATGACGCCCTTGTTGCCGTGACGGCCGGCGAGCTTGTCACCGTCGGTGATCTTGCGCTTCTGCGCGACGTAGACGCGGACCAGCTGGTTCACGCCCGGGGGCAGCTCGTCGCCCTCCTCGCGGTCGAAGACGCGGACGCCGATGACCTTGCCGATCTCACCGTGCGGCACCTTCAGCGAGGTGTCGCGCACCTCGCGCGCCTTCTCACCGAAGATCGCGCGGAGCAGGCGCTCCTCGGGGGTCAGCTCGGTCTCACCCTTGGGCGTGACCTTGCCGACGAGGATGTCGCCGGCGACGACCTCGGCACCGATCCGGATGATGCCGCGCTCGTCGAGGTCGGAGAGGACCTCCTCGGAGACGTTCGGGATGTCCCGGGTGATCTCCTCGGGGCCGAGCTTGGTGTCACGGGCGTCGACCTCGTGCTCCTCGATGTGGATCGAGGAGAGGACGTCGTCCTGCACGAGGCGCTGCGACAGGATGATCGCGTCCTCGTAGTTGTGGCCCTCCCACGGCATGAACGCGACGAGCAGGTTCTTGCCGAGCGCCATCTCGCCCTGGTCCGTGGACGGACCGTCGGCGAGGACCTGGCCCTCGATGACCCGCGCGCCCTCGTCCACGACGACCTTCTGGTTGAAGGAGGTGCCCTGGTTGGAGCGGGTGAACTTGGCGACGCGGTACGTGGTGTACGTGCCGTCGTCGTTGGCGACGGTGATGTAGTCCGCGGAGACCTCCTGGACCACACCGTCCTTCTCCGCCTTGATGACGTCGCCGGCGTCGACCGCGCAGCGGTACTCCATGCCGGTGCCGACCAGCGGCGACTCCGCCTTGATCAGCGGAACGGCCTGGCGCATCATGTTCGATCCCATGAGCGCGCGGTTGGCGTCGTCGTGCTCGAGGAACGGGATCATGGCGGTCGCGGCCGACACCATCTGGCGCGGCGAGACGTCCATGAAGTGCACCTCGTCGGCGGGGACCAGGTCGACCTCGCCGCCGCGGCGGCGGACCAGGACACGCTGCTCGGCGAACCGCATGTCGTCGGTCAGCTTCGCGTTGGCCTGGGCGATGAGGAAGCGGTCCTCCTCGTCGGCGGTGAGGTAGTCCACCTCTTCGGTGACCTGACCGTCGACGACCTTGCGGTACGGGGTCTCGATGAAGCCGAAGACGTTGACCCGGCCGTACGAGGCGAGCGAGCCGATCAGACCGATGTTCGGGCCTTCCGGCGTCTCGATCGGGCACATGCGGCCGTAGTGCGACGGGTGGACGTCACGGACGTCCAGGCCAGCCCGCTCACGGGAGAGACCACCCGGGCCCAGCGCCGACAGACGGCGCTTGTGGGTCAGACCCGACAGCGGGTTGGTCTGGTCCATGAACTGGGACAGCTGGCTGGTGCCGAAGAACTCCTTGATGGAGGCGACGACCGGCCGGATGTTGATCAGCGTCTGCGGCGTGATCGCCTCGACGTCCTGGGTGGTCATGCGCTCGCGCACGACGCGCTCCATACGGGCCAGACCCGTGCGGACCTGGTTCTGGATGAGCTCGCCGACGTTGCGCAGACGACGGTTGCCGAAGTGGTCGATGTCGTCGGTCTCGACGACGATCGAGGTGCCGTTCTCGCCGATCGTCTCGGTCTCGCCGGCGTGCAGCTTGACCAGGTACTTGATCGTGGCGATGACGTCGTCGGTGGTGAGCACACCGGCGTCCAGCGGCTCGTCGCCACCGAGCTTCTTGTTGACCTTGTAGCGGCCGACCTTGGCGAGGTCGTAGCGCTTCGGGTTGAAGTAGAGGTTCTCCAGCAGCGTCTGCGCGGCCTCGCGGGTCGGCGGCTCGCCCGGACGCAGCTTGCGGTAGATGTCCAGCAGCGCGTCGTCCTGGCCCTGGGTGTGGTCCTTCTCCAGGGTGGCGCGCATGGACTCGTAGTCGCCGAACTCCTCGAGGATCTGCTCGGTGGTCCAGCCGAGCGCCTTGAGCAGGACGGTGACGGACTGCTTGCGCTTGCGGTCGATGCGCACACCGACCATGTCGCGCTTGTCGATCTCCATCTCCAGCCAGGCACCCCGGGACGGAATGATCTTGGCGGAGAAGATGTCCTTGTCGGACGTCTTGTCGATGGAGCTGTCGAAGTACACGCCCGGCGAGCGGACCAGCTGCGACACCACGACACGCTCGGTGCCGTTGATGACGAAGGTGCCCTTGTTCGTCATGAGCGGGAAGTCGCCCATGAAGACCGTCTGGGACTTGATCTCACCGGTCTCGTTGTTGGTGAACTCCGCCGTGACGAAGAGCGGGGCGGCGTACGTGAAGTCGCGCTCCTTGCACTCGTCGATGGAGTTCTTCGGGGGCTCGAAGCGGTGGTCGCGGAACGTCAGCGACATCGACCCGGAGAAGTCCTCGATCGGGGAGATCTCTTCGAAGATCTCTTCGAGACCGGACTTGGTGGGAACTTCCTGCCCACTCTCCAGCGCAGCCTCGACGCGACCCTTCCATGCGGCATTGCCGAGCAGCCAGTCGAAGCTTTCGGTCTGCAGCGCAAGGAGGTTCGGAACCCCGAGGGGCTCCTTGATCTTCGCAAAAGAGATGCGCAGCGGGGCGGTGCTGTCGCCGTTGTTCGTATTGGCAGTCGAGGCGTTGCGCGAGGCGGCCAAGAGGGGGTCCTTCCGAGGGCTCGGACTCACTACGCGCGTACCGGTCCCGAATCGAGCAGACTGAGGGAAAGCCCAGGTCAGGGCGGATCATCCAGCTTTGCTCGGGCTCGGATATGCCCCTGGTGACGGGCAGGGAGCAGCTAACAGGCAGCGCAAAGGGTCAGTGTAGCCACAAGGCCCACTGATGTCCAGGGCGAGTTTCCGGAGACCGGTTCAGCACCGTGATACCGATCTTCTCCCTCCGGGAAGTCGCGTCCTCCGTCGCGCCGGAGGAGCCCCTCGTTTGTTCTTCTCAATGCCCTGCGCCTGCCGAAAGCCCTGCGCCAGTGGCGCACACCGATGCTTCCCTCTTCGTCGGCGATCCATGCCTCGAACCCTGGATCGCTTCAGCGTCGCGTCCCGAGAATTGCGCGCCGCGTCCGGTTCGTCAAGGCCCCCCACCTCTGCGAGATCGTCACATGGGAGCACGTCCGGGCAACGAAGATCACCATACTCGCACTCCGGCCGGAGACAACGCAGCCCGGGCGAGCACGCCGAAGGGCGACCACCCGTATGGGTGATCGCCCTTGGCTGGGTGTCCGTTACACCTCAGGTGACACGGACGTGAGTCGGAGACTCAGTGGGGTCACTTGACCTCGACGGAGGCACCGGCGCCCTTGAGGGCCTCGGCGGCCTTCTCGGCGGCGTCCTTGGCGACCTTCTCGAGGACCGGCTTCGGGGTGCCGTCCACGAGGTCCTTGGCCTCCTTCAGGCCCAGGGAGGTCAGCTCACGCACGACCTTGATGACCTGGATCTTCTTGTCGCCGGCACCGGTGAGGATGACGTCGAACTCGTCCTTCTCCTCCTCGGCGGCGGCGGCCGGGGCACCCGGGGCACCGGCGGCGACGACGGCGGCCGGGGCGGCAGCGGTGACGTCGAACTTCTCCTCGAACGCCTTCACGAACTCGGAGAGCTCGATGAGGGTCATCTCCTCGAACTGCGCGAGCAGGTCTTCCTGGCTGAGCTTCGCCATGATGGGCGGTCCTTCCACTAATTCGGCTGGTGCCGGATGTACATGTGAGGCGGGCGTACGTTCGGGCCCGCTGTGGCCTCCCGGCCTAGGCGTACCTGGGCGCGGGGTGCCAATGTGCGAGCCGAATTACTCGGCACCGCCCTGCTCGGCCTGCTTGGCGCGAAGCGCTTCCGCGGTGCGGACGAACTTCGACGGCAGCGCCTGGAAGAGCGCGGCAGCCTGCGACTGCTTGCCCTTCATGGCACCGGCCAGCTTGCTGAGCAGAACCTCGCGGGACTCAAGGTCCGCAAGCTTCTTGATCTCGTCGGCGGACAGCGCCTTGCCTTCAAGGACACCGCCCTTGATGACGAGAGCGGGGTTGTCCTTGGCGAAGTCACGAAGACCCTTCGCCGCCTCGACCGGGTCACCGGTCACAAAGGCGACAGCCGTCGAGCCACTGAGGTGCTCGTCCAGCTGAATCCCGGCCTCATTGGCCGCGATCTTGGTCAGCGTGTTCTTCACCACACGGTACTGAGCGTTCTCGCCGAGAGAACGACGCAGCTGCTTGAGCTGCGCCACAGTCAGTCCGGTGTAAGAGGTCACAACAGCCGCGTTGGAGTTACGGAGCTTCTCCGTGATCTCCTCAACAGCTGCGATCTTGTCGGACGTCGCCATGAGCCTCGGCCTCCTTCCGGGTGATGAGGACCGCGCAGAAGGGGCTGGGCAAAACAAACGCCCCGGCGCAGGCGCACGGGGCGAGAACTCGACCAGGCTGACGCCCGGGAGCTTTCTTCCACAGTCACCTGCGCAGGTCGTCCGCAGCTAGCGGATCCTTCGGCCTCCACACGCCCGGGTTCGGACGCGCAGCGACAACCAGCGGTCTTTGGCTTCCCGCATACGGTACGGGAGCGACCTGCGTCAGGCAAATCGGCCGACAGGGGGCGCCGGCCGCGCCCCCTGCCCGCCGTTCAACGGCTCACTTACGGCTTGCCGACCTTGTCGAAGTCCACCGTGTCACCGGCCGCCGGCACCTGGTCCGGGACCTTGGTGCCGTAGTTCGAGTAGAAGACGGTCGAGTCGTACGGGAGCTTGCCGCCGACCAGCTGCTCACGCTTCTTGACCAGCAGGTTGTCCGAGCTGATCCACAGGTCGATGGCTTCCTGCCCCGCACCGGACTTCTTGAGCTGCTGCTCCAGCGCCTTCATGTCCGACTCGCTGACGTTCTTCGACTGCATGCGGGTCAGCTCGGAGATCGAGAGGGTGCCGGTGTAGTGGGTGGCCTGGACGCCGCGGACGTCCTCCTTGCCGGCCTCCTTGACCTTGCCGGAGGCGATCAGCAGCTCCATCGCCCGGGTCGGGTTGTTGTTGTTCATCTGGTCCTTGATCAGGGCGCCGGTCGGGCCCATCTTCTTGGCCAGGACGTCGTAGTCGTACTTGACCCAGGACTTGCCGCCCACCGGCGTGCCCATGTTCATGTACATCGCGTCGGACGTGTACACCGCCTTCGTGGGCCGGCCGGCCAGCATCCCCGCGGACTGCGTGATGTCGAGGTTCATCCGCATGCCCTGGGACCAGTCCATCGCACCCTTCATCGACTGGGTGGAGATGGCGTTCTTGAGCGTGCCGTCGACCTGGGCGGACTTCTTGCCGCCCGTCTGCTGTGCCGCCGTCTTCAGCGACGCCAGCGCGACCTGGAGCGGGGACTGGCCGGAGCCCGATCCGCCACTGCCACCGGCGTTGTCGCTCTTGCCGCCGTTACAGGCGGTCAGGCCGGCCATCATGACAACTCCCGCCACCACGGCGGTCATACGCGTGCTGCGCACTGGGCTCCCCCTTAGAAATCCCGTACTGGGCGTCGGGAGGACTTTAGACCAGACGGGTGACACGCATGCGTCAGGCCCCGCCCTCCGTACGGGAGAGCGGGGCCTGACGGCTTTACGCGCGCTGTGAGGCGTCGATCAGACAGATCAGACGGCCTCGTCCTCGACGAGGAGGTTGCGGGTGCGGTTGCTGTCCACCGGGATGCCGGGGCCCATCGTGGTGGTGATGGTGGCCTTCTTGATGTACCGGCCCTTGGCGGCGGACGGCTTGAGGCGGGTGATCTCCTCAAGAGCCGCGGCGTAGTTCTCCACCAGCTTGGTCTCGTCGAAGGAGACCTTGCCGATGATGAAGTGGAGGTTCGCGTGCTTGTCCACGCGGAACTCGATCTTGCCGCCCTTGATGTCGGTGACAGCCTTGGCGACGTCCGGGGTGACCGTGCCGGTCTTCGGGTTCGGCATCAGACCACGGGGACCGAGCACGCGGCCGAGGCGGCCGACCTTGCCCATCAGGTCCGGGGTGGCGACGACGGCGTCGAAGTCCAGACGGCCCTTGGAGACCTCGTCGATCAGTTCGTCCGAGCCGACGATGTCGGCGCCGGCGGCTTCCGCGGCCGCAGCACGGTCACCGGTCGCGAAGACCAGGACCCGGGCGGTCTTACCGGTGCCGTGCGGGAGGTTCACGGTGCCACGGACCATCTGGTCGGCCTTGCGCGGGTCGACACCCAGACGCATGGCGACCTCGACGGTCGCGTCGAACTTGGCGGACGAGGTCTCCTTGGCGAGACGGACGGCCTCGAGCGGGGCGTACAGACGCTCCCGGTCGATCTTCGCGTCCGCGTTGCGAAGAGTCTTGCTGCGCTTCACTTCTGCTCCTGATGCAGTGGGATGGAGTCGTGGTCCGGACCAGCGCCTGGTCCTGCCACGGGGTGCCAAAGGGGCTGGGATCAGCCCTCGACCGTGATGCCCATGGAACGGGCGGTGCCGGCGATGATCTTCTCGGCGGCGTCCAGGTCGTTGGCGTTCAGGTCGGGCATCTTGGTGGTGGCGATGTCACGGACCTGGTCGCGGGTGATCTTGGCGACCTTGGTCTTGTGCGGCTCGCCGGAGCCCTTCTCCACGCCCGCGGCCTTCAGGATGAGCTTCGCGGCCGGGGGGGTCTTGGTGACGAAGGTGAAGGAACGGTCCTCGTAGACCGTGATCTCCACCGGCACGACCATGCCACGCTGCGACTCGGTCGCGGCGTTGTAGGCCTTGCAGAACTCCATGATGTTGACGCCGTGCTGGCCCAGCGCGGGGCCGACCGGCGGAGCCGGGTTTGCGGCGCCGGCGCTGATCTGGAGCTTGATAAGCCCCGTGACCTTCTTCTTCTTGGGAGGCATGCTCTCTCCGGGTCCTAGTGAGAGGTGTTTCGCCAGTCCATCCGGTCATCCGGATGGAGGCATACCGCACAACGATAACGGGTATGGTCGCGCGGCCAAAAACCGACAGGTCAGACAGGCTGGCGCCCGTCTGACCTGGCCGGTGGCTGGTGGTCCGGAAGGGCCCCGCGGCCCTCCGGATCAGAGGAACTCGATCAGTTCTTCTGGATCTGGTCGAAGGACAGCTCGACCGGGGTCTCCCGGCCGAAGATCTCGACCAGGCCCTTGACCTTCTTCGAGTCGGCGTTGATCTCGTTGATCGTCGCCTGGAGCGTCGCGAACGGACCGTCGGTGACCGTGACGGAGTCGCCCACCTCGAAGTCCAGGACCTGGACCTCGACCTTGCGGGACGGCGCCGGCTTGCCCTCGGCCGCGGCGGCCTCCTTGGCGGCCTTCTCCTCGGCCTCCGGGGCGAGCATCTTGACGATCTCGTCCAGCGTCAGCGGGTAGGGGTCGTAGGCGTTGCCGACGAAGCCGGTGACGCCCGGGGTGTTGCGGACCACGCCCCAGGACTCGTTCGTCAGGTCCATGCGCACGAGCACGTAGCCCGGGAGCTTGTTCTGGCGGACGGTACGGCGGTCGCCGTTCTTGATCTGGACGACCTCTTCCTGCGGCACCTCGGCCTGGAAGATGTAGTCCTCGACGTTCAGCGAGACGGCGCGCTGTTCGAGGTTGGTCTTCACGCGATTCTCGTAGCCCGCGTAGGTGTGGATGACGTACCACTCACCGGGCAGACCGCGCAGTTCGTCGCGGAGGGCGGCCACCGGGTCGACCGGCTCCTGCTCCTCGGCCGACTCGTCCTCGGCGACCTCGGCGGTGGCCTCGGCGTCCTCCTCGACGTGCACCGCGGCCTCTTCGGCGGGCTCGCCGGCGGCGGCTTCCTCGGCGTCGAGCTCGTCGACGGTGTCGGCGCCCTCGACGATCTCCTGCGCGGTGTCCTCGCCCTCGACCTCGGCCGAGGCAGCCGCGTCAACGTCGGCCGCTGCCGTCTCGGCGGATTCGGCGGCGTCGTTCAGGTTCGGGTCAGACACGGTGGCTGCTTCTTCCTGGCTTCAAGGGGTTGAACATGCGAAATGGCGCCCGCGCAGGCGCCCTCCGCGGGATCAGCCGAAGACGTACCCGACGACTCGGTTGATTCCCAAGTCAATCACGGTTACGAGACCGATGATGATGACAACGAAGACGATCACCACACTGGTGTACGTCGACAGCTGGTTGCGCGTGGGCCAGACGACCTTGCGGAGCTCCGCGATGACCTGGCGGTAGAAAAGCGCAAGACGCGCGAAGGGACCCTTCTTGCCGCGCTTGCCGCCGCGCCGGGGCTTCTTCTGGGACTCGGCGGCCTCGTCCTCGGAGCGACCGCGCTCAGGCATGTCGATGGAGCCCAGGGCGTCCGTCACTCGTCCTCACCTGAATCCGGTTCGTGGCCGTGCCGCGCCCTGCCCTGCCGCACGGCGGTGCATTTCATACGTACACGTGCACGCACTGCGGTGAGAGTGCGTGTAGCAGGGCCGGAGGGACTTGAACCCCCAACCGCTGGTTTTGGAGACCAGTGCTCTACCAATTGAGCTACGACCCTTTGTGGTTCCCCCAACCTACCGCATGCGGGCGACTGCACTAAGTGCGTTCGCCGTGGCTGCCTGTTGAGGGCCAACGGTCAGCGAGTGTACGTGTTTCCGGGCCGGGCGTCGAACAGGATCCCTCCGGGTGGTGGCCACAAACCCGCGTACCGGGCCCGGCGGAGGTCTGCAACGATGCATGTATGAGCGCTGCGAACCCTTCCGTTTCGTCCCCCGCCGACCGCCGGGTCTCGGCCCGCGTCGGTTCGATCTCCGAGTCCGCGACCCTCGCCGTCGACGCCAAGGCGAAGGCCCTCAAGGCCGCCGGACGCCCGGTGATCGGCTTCGGCGCCGGTGAGCCCGACTTCCCCACGCCCGACTACATCGTCGAGGCGGCCGTGGAGGCCTGCCGCAACCCGAAGTTCCACCGCTACACCCCGGCCGGCGGCCTCCCCGAGCTGAAGTCCGCGATCGCCGCGAAGACGCTGCGCGACTCGGGCTACGAGGTCGAGGCCGCGAACGTCCTGGTGACGAACGGCGGCAAGCAGGCGATCTACGAGGCGTTCGCGGCGATCCTCGACCCGGGCGACGAGGTCATCGTGCCCGCTCCGTACTGGACCACCTACCCGGAGTCGATCCGGCTGGCGGGCGGGGTCCCGGTCGACGTGGTCGCGGACGAGACCACCGGCTACCGCGTGACCGTCGAGCAGCTGGAGGCGGCGCGCACGGAGCGCACGAAGGTGCTGCTGTTCGTCTCGCCGTCGAACCCGACCGGTGCGGTCTACTCCCGCGAGCAGGTCGAGGCGGTCGGCCGCTGGGCCGCGGAGCACGGGCTGTGGGTCCTCACCGACGAGATCTACGAGCACCTGGTCTACGGCGACGCGCAGTTCGCGTCGCTGCCGGTGGTCGTGCCCGAGCTGCGCGACAAGTGCATCATCGTCAACGGCGTGGCCAAGACGTACGCGATGACCGGCTGGCGGGTGGGCTGGGCGATCGGCCCCAAGGACGTCATCAAGGCCGCGACGAACCTCCAGTCGCACGCCACCTCCAACGTCTCCAACGTCGCGCAGGTGGCGGCCATCGCGGCCGTCTCCGGCGATCTGACGGCCGTCGAGGAGATGAAGGTCGCCTTCGACCGGCGCCGCAGGACGATCGTGCGGATGCTCAACGAGATCGACGGGGTGCTGTGCCCGGAGCCCGAGGGCGCGTTCTACGCGTACCCGTCGGTGAAGGAGCTGCTGGGCAAGGAGATCCGCGGCAAGCGCCCGCAGAGCAGCGTGGAGCTGGCCGAGCTCATCCTGGAGGAGGCGGAGGTCGCCGTCGTCCCGGGTGAGGCCTTCGGCACCCCCGGCTACCTGCGGCTTTCCTACGCGCTGGGCGACGAGGACCTGGTCGAGGGCGTGTCCCGGATCCAGAAGCTGCTGGCGGAGGCCAAGTAGGGACCACCGTTTTGGTGGGTGAGCGGGCGGCCGGACGCGTTCCGGCCGCCCGCTCGTGCGTTCTTCCGGACACCCCTTCGGGAAAGGGCCTACCGGCGTGCCGCCCTGATACGGCAAGATCCTCGAATGGAGAGCTCTCGTGACCGCGACGGGGCCGCCGCCCGAGATCTGCGCCGGCTGCCGAAGGCCCATCTGCACCTGCACTTCACCGGTTCGATGCGGTCCGCGACCCTGCTGGACCTCGCCGACAAGTACGGCGTCCATCTGCCCGAGGCCCTGCGCAGCGGTGAGCCGCCCCGGCTGCGGGCCACGGACGAGCGGGGCTGGTTCCGCTTCCAGCGGCTGTACGACATCGCGCGCTCGTGTCTGCGCGCACCCGAGGACATCCAGCGGCTGGTGCACGAGGCCGCCGAGGAGGACGTCCGGGACGGCTCGCGCTGGCTGGAGATCCAGGTCGACCCGACCTCGTACGCGCCCCGGCTGGGCGGGCTGATCCCGGCCCTGGAGATCATCCTGGACGCGGTGCACGCCGCCTCCAGGGACACCGGCCTCGGTATCCGTGTACTGATCGCGGCGAACCGCATGAAGCACCCGCTGGACGCCCGGACGCTGGCGCGGCTGGCGGTGCGCTACGCGGACCACGGGGTGATCGGTTTCGGGCTCTCCAACGACGAACGCCGGGGTTTCGCCCGGGACTTCGACCGGGCCTTCGCGATCGCCCGGGAGGGCGGGCTGCTGGCGGCGCCGCACGGCGGTGAGCTGTCCGGACCGGCCAGCGTCCGGGACTGCCTGGACGATCTGCACGCCGGCCGGGTGGGGCACGGCGTACGGGCCGCGGAGGATCCGGCGCTGCTGCGGCGGCTGGCCGAGCGCCAGGTGACCTGCGAGGTGTGCCCGGCCTCCAATGTGGCGCTGGGCGTCTACGAGAAGCCCGAGGACGTACCGCTGCGGACGCTCTTCGACGCCGGGGTGCCGATGGCGCTGGGGGCGGACGACCCGCTGTTGTTCGGCTCGCGGCTGGCCGCGCAGTACGAGCTCGCCCGTACCGCGCACGGCTTCAGCGACGCGGAGCTGGCCGAGCTGGCCCGGCAGTCCGTCCGGGGCTCGCGCGCGCCCGAGGACGAGCAGCGGCGGCTGCTGGCGGAGATCGACGCCTGGCTGGCCGCGTAGGACGCCGCGGGCGCCACAGGAGCCCCAGCGGGCTCGTACTGCCCCAGCGGCCCGTGGCGGCGCCCTGGAGCCCGTCTAGAGGCTGACGCCGACCGTCACGGGTTCGTTGACGAGGGTGATGCCGAAGGCCGCGTGGACGCCGTCCCGGACCTCGCGGGCCAGGGCGAGCAGGTCCTCGGTGGTGGCCTCGCCGCGGTTGGTGAGCGCGAGGGTGTGCTTGGTCGAGATGCGGGCCGGGCCGCTGCCGTAGCCCTTGGTGAAGCCGGCGCGGTCGATGAGCCAGGCCGCGGAGGTCTTCACCAGGCCGTCGCCGGCCGGGAAGGCGGGCGGGGCGGTGTCGGGGCCGAGGCGGTCCCGGACGCGCTCCAGGAAGGCGGCGTGCTGGGCCTCGGTGAGGATCGGGTTGGTGAAGAACGAGCCGGCCGACCAGGTGTCGTGGTCGTCGGGGTCCAGCACCATGCCCTTGCCGGCGCGGAGGGCCAGGACGGTCTTGCGGGCGATGTCCAGCGGGACCCGGTCGCCGACCTCGACGCCGAGGGCGCGGGCGGTCTCGGCGTACTTCAGGGGCGCGGAGAGGCCGCCGGCGTCCTCCAGGGCGAAGCGGACCCGCAGGACCACGAAGCGGTCGGGGTCCTGCTTGAAGCGGCTGTCGCGGTAGGCGAAGCCGCACTCCTCGTTGGTGAGGGTGACGGTCTCGCCGGTGCGGCGGTCGTAGGCGAGGACCTCGGTGATCGTGGTGGCGACCTCCTGGCCGTACGCGCCGACGTTCTGCACCGGGGTGGCGCCGGCCGAGCCGGGGATGCCGGCCAGGCACTCGACGCCGGCCAGTCCGGCCGCGACGGTGCGGGCGACCGCGTCGGACCAGTTCTCGCCCGCGGCGAGGGTGAGGGCGGTGCCGTCCTGCTCGAAGCCGGTGGTGGCGATGCGCAGGGCCGTGCCGTCGAAGCCCTTGTCGCTGATGACGAGGTTGCTGCCGCCGCCGATGATCAGCAGTGGCGTGCCGGCGTCGTCGGCGGCGCGGACGGCGGCGATCACCTCGTCGTCGGTGGTGGCCGTGACGAGGCGGTTCGCCGGTCCGCCGAGCCGGAAGGTGGTCAGCGGGGCGAGCGGGGCGTTTGCTTCTCCGTGGCGTTCCTGCACGCGCACAAGGGTACGGGGGCGGTCGGACGATCCCGTCCGGCCGCCCCCGGCTCCGCTTCTGCCGCCCCCGGTTCCGCTTCTTCGGCGGGCTCAGGCCAGGCGGACGACCGCGCGGGACATGCCCAGCACCTTCTGGCCCGCGCTCATCGCGGTGAGGTCGACCCGGACCGTGCGGGCGTCGTCGTCGAGCTTGGCCGCGACCTTGGCGCTGACCTCGATCAGCGCGCCCTGGTCGTCGTTGGGGACGATCACGGGCTTGGTGAAGCGCACGCCGTATTCGGCGACCGCGCCGGGGTCGCCGGCCCAGTCGGTGACCACCCGGATCGCCTCGGCCATGGTGAACATGCCGTGGGCGATGACGTCGGGCAGGCCGACCTCCTTGGCGAACTTCTCGTTCCAGTGGATCGGGTTGAAGTCGCCGGAGGCGCCCGCGTAGCGGACGAGTGTGGCGCGGTCCACGGGGAAGGTCTGCGCCGGGAGTTCGGTGCCGACCTCGACGTCGTCGTAAGAGATCTTCGCGGTCATCTCAGGCCTCCTCGGCGCGCCGGGCCACCAGCTTGGTGAAGGCGGTCACGACGTGTTCGCCCGCCTCGTCGTGCACCTCGCCGCGGATGTCGATGATGTCGTTGCCCGCCATGGTCTTGATCGCCTCGATGGTGGAGGTGACGGCCAGTCGGTCGCCGCTGCGCACCGGCCGGGTGTAGGCGAACTTCTGGTCGCCGTGCACCACCCGGCTGTAATCCAGGCCCAGTTGCGGGTCCTCGATAACCTGCCCCGCGGCCTTGAATGTGATTGCGAACACAAAAGTCGGCGGTGCGATCACATCCGGATACCCGAGCGCCTTGGCGGCATCCGCGTCGGTGTAGGCGGGGTTGGGGTCCCCGATCGCCTCCGCGAATTCCCGGATCTTTTCCCGGCCGACCTCGTACGGGTCGGTGGGCGGGTACGTGCGTCCGACAAAAGACTGGTCGAGCGCCATGGGCTCGCAACCTCCGTGTACTGATGGTGCTAACGCCGTGAGGCCGCCCCCAGGAATGGGGACGGCCTCACGGACGAGCCTGTGTTATCGCGTCTCGCGGTGCGCGGTGTGCGAGTTGCAGCGCGGACAGTGCTTCTTCATCTCAAGACGGTCCGGGTCGTTGCGCCGGTTCTTCTTGGTGATGTAGTTCCGCTCCTTGCACTCCACGCAGGCCAGCGTGATCTTCGGGCGGACGTCGGTGGCAGCCACGTGAGTGCTCCTTGACGGACGGATGGACGGATGAACGCAGAAAAGAGTAGCCGATCGAAGGACCGACCCCACAATCGGCTACTGTCAGTAGCGGTGACCGGACTTGAACCGGTGACACAGCGATTATGAGCCGCTTGCTCTACCGACTGAGCTACACCGCTGCGATGCGAGTGGCGCCCGCCCGAAGGCGGGTACCTCACACATCAGAGCCCCAATACGGAATCGAACCGTAGACCTTCTCCTTACCATGGAGACGCTCTGCCGACTGAGCTATTGGGGCGAGCGATGAAGACATTACACGGCCCGCCGCCAAACGTGAAATCCGTATCCGCTCCGCGCCCCAACGGCCCCGCGCACCACACCGGTACGACTATTTCGCGCCTGCGCGAAGCTCCCCCGGCGGCGCCCTACGCTCGGGTCAACGCTGCGTGATCTTGCACGCCCGTGGCTTCGAGGAGCGCGATGTCCGAGAGCAGTTCGCCGCAGCCGCACCCCCAGCCGGGAAAGCCCGGCGGACCCGGCCGGTACATCAGGTCGGACGGTGGCGCGCTGGTCCTGTGCGGCGCCCGGCTCGCCGACGGCCGCACCGTGGACGTACGGCTCGGCGGCGCACGCATCGAGGCCGTGGGCACGGCCGGCAGCCTCGCCCCCCAGGGAGCCCGCGTCGATCTGGCCGGCTATCTGCTGCTGCCCGCCCCCGCCGAGCCGCACGCGCACTGCGACACCGCCCTGACCGCGGACTCCGACGGCCCGGCCTCCGGCTCCCCGGAGGACGTCCAGCGGCGCACCACGGAGGCCGCGCTGCTCCAGCTGGGGCACGGGGCCACCGCGTCCCGGAGCCACGTCAGGATCGGCGACGTGCAGGGCCTGCGCTCGCTGGAGGCGGTGCTGCAGGCCCGCCGGTCGCTGCGCGGGCTGGCGGACCTGGCGGCGGTGGCGGTGCCGCGGGTGCTGACCGGGCTCGCCGGGGCCGACGGGCTGGCGATGCTGCGGGACGCCGTCAAGATGGGCGCCTCGGTCATCGGCGGCTGCCCGGACCTGGACCCCGATCCGGCGGGGTACGTCGAGACGGTCCTGGAGCTGGCCGGGGAGCACGGCTGCCCGGTGGACCTGCACACGGACGGTGACGACCCGGCCCGGCTTGCCCGGTTCGCGGCGATGTCCGGCGGGCTGCGGTCCGGCGTCGCGCTGGGCCCGTGCGCCGGGATGGCCCGGATGCCGCGCAGCGTGGCCTCGCGGGTCGCCGAGCAACTGGCCGCGGCCGACGTCAGCGTGGTCTGTCTGCCGCAGGGCGACTGCACCGGCCTGGAGCGCTACGGCTCGCGGGTGTCGCGGCCGGCTCCGGTGCGGCTGCTGCGGGCGGCCGGGGTGCGGGTGGCGGCCGGCAGCGGGGCGCTGCGGGACGTGGCGAACCCGGTGGGGCGCGGCGACCCGTTGGAGGCCGCGTACCTCCTGGCGTCCCTCGGGGAGGCCACGCCGGAGGCGGCGTACGAGACGGTGAGTTCGGCGGCGCGGACCACGCTGGGGCTGCCCGAGGTGCGGGTCGAGGCGGGCTTCCCGGCGGAGCTGCTGGCGGTGCGCGGCGAGCGGATCGCGGGGGTGCTCTCGCTGGCGTACAGCCGGATCGTGGTCCACCGGGGGCGGGTGGTGGCCCGGACCAGCGCGGTGCGCGAGTACTGCGACTCGGCGGCCGAGGTGGCGCTGGAGCTTCCCCGGCAGTCGCAGCGCTGACGCCGCGGGGCCGGCCCACCCCTTCGCCGGAACGCGGTGAGAAGCGCCGCTCCCCCGGCCGGGTCCCCCGCGCCGCGGCGGACCTTCGGCGTACGGTCGGCACCATGCGCATTGTCATCGCAGGTGGACATGGTCAGATCGCGCTGCGGCTGGAGCGGCTGCTCGCCAAGCGCGGGGACGAGGTCGCGGGCATCGTCCGCCGGCCGGAGCAGGCCGGCGATCTGCTGGCCGCGGGGGCCGAACCGGTGGTCTGTGACCTGGAGTCGGCGTCGGTCGAGGACGTCGCCCGGCACCTGGAGGGCGCCGACGCGGCCGTCTTCGCGGCCGGTGCCGGCCCGGGCAGCGGCACCGAACGCAAGGACACGGTGGACCGCGGTGCGGCGGCGCTCTTCGCGGACGCGGCCGAGGCGGCGGGCGTGCGCCGCTTCCTGGTCATCTCGTCGATGGGCGCCGACCGCGAGCCCCCGGAGGGCACCGATCCGGTCTTCGCCGCGTACCTGCGGGCCAAGGGCGCCGCGGACGCCGACGTACGGTCCCGGGCCGGTCTGGACTGGACGATCCTGCGGCCGGGCCGCCTGACGGACGACCCCGGCACCGGCCTGGTCACCCTGGCCGACGCCACCGGCCGCGGCGACGTCCCCCGCGACGACGTGGCCGCCACCCTGGTGGAACTCCTCGACGAGCCCCGCACCACCGGCCGCACCCTGGAGCTGATCGGCGGCGATGTGCCGGTGGCGGACGCGGTGCGGACGGTCGCGGCGCACTGAGGGGCGGCGGGGGCGCGCCCCCGCGAAAGCTCCCCACATACGAGAAAACCCCCTCCACTGCTGATTCGCAGTGGAGGGGGTTCCTCACTGTGGCGGCGCCAGGATTCGAACCTGGGAAGGCTGAGCCGGCAGATTTACAGTCTGCTCCCTTTGGCCGCTCGGGCACACCGCCGGGGTTTGCTGCCGGAGAGCCGCTTTTCGGCGGTGCTCGGTGGCAACGACGTAAACCATACCCGATGGCTGGGGGTGGTTCGCCACTCGATTCGCGAGCGCTGGATCTTGGTGGGGTGGCTAGGCTTGGCAAGCGGTCCGGGGACGGTCCGCACCCCTGATGGATCTACGCACGAGGAGCCAACTCAACATGGCCGACTCCAGTTTCGACATCGTCTCGAAGGTAGAGCGGCAGGAGGTCGACAACGCACTCAACCAGGCCGCCAAGGAGATCTCGACGCGCTACGACTTCAAGGGCGTCGACGCCTCGATCGCGTGGTCGGGCGAGAAGATCGAGATGCGGGCCAACGCCGAGGAGCGGGTCAAGGCCGTGCTCGACATCTTCCAGTCCAAGCTGGTCAAGCGCGGGATCTCGCTGAAGGCCCTGGACGCCGGTGAGCCGCAGGCCTCGGGCAAGGAGTACCGGATCTCCGCCTCCCTCCAGGAGGGGATCTCGCAGGACAACGCGAAGAAGGTCGCCAAGATCATCCGCGACGAGGGCCCGAAGGGCGTCAAGGCGCAGGTGCAGGGCGACGAGCTGCGGGTCAGCTCCAAGAGCCGGGACGACCTGCAGGCGGTGCAGCAGCTGCTGAAGGGCAAGGACCTGGACTTCGCCCTCCAGTTCGTGAACTACCGGTAGCCGGTAGGGCAGGGCTTCGGCCTTCGGGATGGGGCAGCGCGCCACGGGCGTGCCGCCCCACCGGCGTTCCGGGCCCTCGCTGCCCGACCTCCGCCCCCTTCAGGGATCCCTCTTGACCTCAACCTTGGTCGAGATTGCAGGCTCCTGGCATGACTTCTCAGGAGAACGTGCAGAGCGGCAAGAGCCTCGTGACCGGTCCCCGCGCGGGCTTTCGCACCGATGTGTTTCCGCAGGTCAGGCGGCCGGGTGTGGGGACCGTGCTGATCAGTGAGTGGGATGCCGGGAGCCCGGAGGGGCAGCGGGCCGCCCTGGACGGCGCGGCCCGGGCGTGGGAGGGGGCGCCGCTGCCGGCGGGCTTTGTGTCGCGGGTGCTGTTCGCCGGGACGGACGGGCGCAGCGTGCTCGGCTACGCGCAGTGGACGGGCGAGGCGGCGTACGAGGAGTTCGTGCGCGGCGGGAACGCCGGCCTGCGGGAACGGATGGCGGGTGGCGCGCCGGCCGCCGTGGGTGACGGCGGCGGCACCGGTCCCACCCGTTACCGGCTCCACCGCAGTCTGCTGCCCCAGGGCGAGCCGGAAACCCCGGGCTGCGTCGTGCGGGTCGCCTTCCGTACGACGGGGCACGAGGCGGCCCGGGAGCTCGTCGACGGGCTGCTGGACCTGATCGGTGGCGTCCAGCCGGGCGAGGGCGGGATCGCCTCGCACTTCCACATCAGCGAGGACGGCACCCGGGTCGTCAACTACAGCGAGTGGACGACCGCCGAGGCCCACGAGCGGGAGATCGCCGGGAGCCTTGAGCGCGGCGGGCCGGTGATGTCCTTCATCAGGGGCCTGGCCGGTGTGGAACCGCTCGGTTTCCGGCGGTACGTGGGGCCGCGGGGGCTGGTGCGGGTGTGACCGCCTGCGTAGCTACTCCGCGGTGCCGGGGGGCACGGCCGCGGCGGCGGGAGGTCCGGCCGGGGTCTCGTCGACCGGGCTCCGGAACGGGTCCGTCGTCGGCGGTGGCGGCGGTGTCGTGACCCGCGGGAGCACCGTTTCGGGTGCGGAGAACAGCGACGTGGTGTCGATGGGTCGTCTCCCTTTCGGTTTGGGCCCGCAGCAACGTGCGGAGAGGTGGTTGCGGCGCCGGGACGGGGCGGAGCATCCGCCGCGCCCCGACGGCCGCCAGGGCTCAGAGTTTGGTCAACTTGGCGTACGGACTCACGATCCGTGCCTTGAGCGAACCGAAGTCGACAAGTACCGCGACCTCGTCCTCGGTAGCGATCACGCGGCCGAGGCCGTGCTCATCGTGAGTGACCCGGTCACCGCTCGCGAAGTGCTTGAGCGGTGGCGCGACCGGGGGCTTGAAGGGACTTGACGACAGATGACGCCGGGCTGCGGCTGGCTTTGTCATTGTCGCCAGTATGCGCCCAGAATCGGGCAGCTGGTCGCCGCGGGCGGTGCCCCGGCCGGGAAGCACCGGCTCAGGACACCGCTTCCCACCGGCGTACGCGCTGGTCAGAGCGGGTGACCGGAGTGCCCGCCGGCGTGCTCAGCGGGTCGCGAAAGGCTGGTCCGTGGGCACGATCTCGCGGCCGAGCGGCAGCAGGGAGATCGGGATCATCTTGAAGTTGGCGATGCCGAACGGGATACCGATGATCGTCACGCACAGGGCGAGGCCGGTGACGATGTGGCCGAGCGCCAGCCACCAGCCCGCGAAGATGATCCAGATGACGTTGCCGATGGCGGAGCCGGCACCGGCGTCGCGCCGGACGACGGTCGTACGGCCGAAGGGCCACAGGGCGTAGCCGGCGATCCGGAAGGACGCGATGCCGAACGGGATCGTGATGATCAGGATGCAGCAGATGACGCCCGCGAGGAGGTAGCCGAGGGCCAGCCAGAACCCGCTGAGGATCAGCCAGAGGACGTTGAGGATGAGCTTCATGATCGGCAGCCTTCCACGGGCACGGCGAACGGGGTAACTGCCGTGCTAGACGCACCGGGGCCGGTGGAGCGTTGCGTTCATGATGCGCCGGTGGCCAGGGGTCGGCCAGCGGTGTCCGCGGAGGTCAGGGGCGGTGGTGGCCGGCCATCTGCTCCAGGCGGGCGATGCGTTCGCGCATCGGGGGGTGGGTGGAGAACAGCTTGGACATGCCCTCGCCGGCCCGGAACGGGTTGGCGATCATCATGTGGCCGGCGGTCTCCAGCCGCGGCTCGGGCGGGAGCGGCAGCTGCTGGGTGCCGATCTCCAGCTTGCGCAGGGCGGAGGCCAGGGCGAGCGGGTCGCCGGTGAGCTGGGCGCCGGAGGCGTCGGCCTGGTACTCGCGGGAGCGGCTGACCGCCAGCTGGATGAGCGAGGCCGCGATCGGGCCGAGGATCGCGATCAGCAGCATGCCCAGCAGGCCGGGGCCCTCGTCGTCCTCGGAGCGGCCTATGGGGATCAGCCAGGCGAAGTTGACCAGGAACATCACGACGGAGGCCAGCGCGCCCGCGACGGACGAGATGAGGATGTCGCGGTTGTAGACGTGGCTGAGCTCATGGCCGATGACGCCGCGCAGCTCGCGCTCGTCGAGGAGGCGGAGGATGCCGTCGGTGCAGCAGACCGCGGCGTTGCGGGGGTTGCGGCCGGTGGCGAAGGCGTTCGGTGCCTGGGTCGGGGAGATGTACAGCCGCGGCATGGGCTGGCGGGCGGCCGTCGACAGCTCGCGGACCATGCGGTAGAGCTGCGGCGCCTCGAACTCGCTCACCGGCCGGGCCCGCATGGCGCGCAGGGCGAGCTTGTCGCTGTTCCAGTACGCGTAGGCGTTGGTCGCCAGGGCGACGAGAACGGCGACGATCAGGCCGGTACGCCCGAAGAAACTGCCGATGAGGATGATGAGTGCGGACAGTCCCCCGAGGAGTACGGCGGTTCTGAGCCCGTTGTGCCGGCGGTGCACGGTACGCCCTCCAAGCGGTGCGGCAGGGGAACCCTGTGCTGCGTTGCTCCACTCTCCAGTGGACCCTTACTCACTGGTCAACGCGAGATGAACGGGCCGGGTTCCCGCTGCCCGGGCGACGGGCCCTGGGACGGGCGTCGGGGACCCGTCCCTGGGCCGTGGGCGCCCTACCGCCGCATGGGTGGCCCGGATCCGCCGCGTCCGGTCAGAGGAGCGCGCCGGAGGCGAAGCGCAGGACGAGCTGGGGTGCGCCGGAGAGGGCGAGGCCGAGGACGGTGGCCAGGGCGATGGCGGTGGCCAGCGGGGCCGGGATCCGGGGGGCGGGCGGCCGCGGCCCGGCGGGTGCGGGTGCGGGTTCCTCGGCGCCCCGGAAGAGCACCGCCGTCCACTGCAGGTAGTAGTAGAGCGCGATCACGACGTTGACGGCCATGAGCACGGCGAGCCAGGCCAGCCCGGCGTCGACGGCCGCGGAGAACACCGTGACCTTGGCGAACAGCCCGATGATGCCCGGCGGAAGACCGGCCAGGCAGAGCAGGAAGAAGCCCATGGCGAGCGCCACGAGCGGCCGGCGGGCGTACAGGCCCCGGTAGTCGGTGACGCGGTTGGCGGGGCGCGTACGGGCCACCAGGGCGGCGACGGCGAACGCGCCGAGGTTCACGGCCGCGTACATCAGGGCGTAGGCGACGGTGGCGCCGATGGCGTGCGCCGGCCGGTGGGTGTAGCCCGCGGCGGCCAGCGGCACCAGGAGGTAGCCGGCCTGGCCGACCGACGACCAGGCGAGCAGGCGGACCGCGCTGTGCTCCCGGCGCGGGTCCTGGCGGAGGGCGGCGACGTTGCCGACGGTCATCGTCAGCGCGGCGAGGACGGCCAGCGCCGGGCCCCAGACGTCGGCGTACGCCGGGAAGCCCTGGACGGTGACCAGGATCAGGCCGGAGAAGCCGACGGCCTTGCCGACCACGGAGAGGTAGCCGGCGATCGGCAGCGGCGCGCCGACGTAGGTGTCGGGCACCCAGAAGTGGAACGGGGCGGCCGCCGTCTTGAAGGCGAAGCCGACCAGGGTGAGCGCGACGCCGGCGCTGGCCAGGGTGGCGAGGCGGGCGTCGGGGAGGTCGGTGAGGGCGTGCGCCACCCGGGAGAGGTAGAGACTGCGGGTGGCCGCGTAGACGAAGCTCACGCCGAGCAGCATCACGGCGGTGGCGGCCACCGAGGAGAGGAAGAACTTCAGCGCTGCCTCGGAGGAGAGCCGGTCGCCGCGGCGCAGGCCCACGAGGGCGAAGGCCGGCAGCGAGGCGACCTCCAGGGCGATGACGAGGGTGGCCAGGTCCCGGGAGGCGGGCAGCAGGGCGGCGCCGGCGGCCGAGGACAGCAGCAGGAACCAGTACTCGCCGGCGGGCAGGTCGTGGTCCTTGATGGTGTCGAGGGACAGCAGGGCGGTCAGCAGCGCGCCGCCGAGCACCAGGAACTGGATGACCAGGGCGAACGGGTCGGCGACGTAGCTGCATACGTCGGGGTGCCCGGGGAGGCAGAAGGTGCGGCGGTCGCCGCCCAGGAGGGGCAGCAGGGACAGCGCGGCGAGGACGAGGCCGGCGGTGGCGGCCCAGCCCAGCAGCGGCTTGCGGGCCGCGGGCACGAACAGGTCGGCGACCAGCACCACCAGGGCGACGACCGCGGTGATCGTGGGCGGGGCGATGGCGACCCAGTCGACGGACTGGACCAGAGAGGTGATCGAGCTCATCACTTACCGCCTCCGAGGAGCTGCTGGACGGCCGGGTCGGTGAGGCCGAGGAGGGCCGCGGGCCACAGGCCGGCGAGGACGGTGAGGGCGGCCAGGGGCGACCAGGACGCGTACTCGTAGCCCGCGAGGTCGGGGACGGCCGGGGCGGGGACGGGGGTGGCCGCCGCGGGCCGCTCCGGGTCGCCGTCGGCGCCGCCGAGCGGGGCGGTGGGGGCGAGGTGCGGGGTGCCGCCCATGCAGATCCGGCGGACGACGAGGAGGAGGTACGCGGCGGTCAGCAGGGTGCCGAGGCCGGCCAGCACCATGAACGTCAGGAAGGCCGGGCGGCTCAGGCCCGCGGCGGGCCGGAAGGCGCCGAACATGGCGAGCATCTCGCCCCAGAAGCCGGCCAGTCCGGGCAGGCCGAGCGAGGCGACCGCCCCGAAGGCGAGCAGGCCGCCGAAGCGGGGGGCCTTGCCGTAGAGGGCGGCGCCGGTGGTGCCGGCGAGGGCGTCGAGGTCGGTGGTTCCGGTGCGGTCCTTGAGGGCGCCGACCAGGAAGAACAGCAGGCCGGTGATCAGGCCGTGCGCGATGTTGGCGAACAGGGCGCCGTTGACGCCGGTGGGGGTCATGCTGGCGATGCCGAGCAGGACGAAGCCCATGTGGCCGACCGAGCTGTAGGCGATCAGGCGCTTGAGGTCGCCCTTGGCGCCCTTGCGGACGAGGGCGAGGCAGGCGAGCGAGCCGTAGATGATGCCGACGGCGGCGAACGCGGCCAGATAGGGCGCGTAGGTGTGCATGCCCTCCGGGGTGATGGGCAACGCGATCCGGACGAACCCGTAGGTGCCCATCTTCAGCAGGACGCCGGCCAGCAGCACCGAGCCGACGGTGGGGGCGGCGGTGTGCGCGTCGGGCAGCCAGCTGTGCAGCGGCCACATCGGGGACTTGACGGCCAGTCCGATCCCGATCGCGAGCACCGCGAGGAGCTGAACGGTGTGGCTGAGCTGGGCTTTCGGGCCGTTGTCAGTGGCGAGTGCGACCATGTCGAACGTGCCGGATTTCACGCCGATGAGAAGGAGGCCGAGCAGCATCACGACGGAGCCGAGCAGCGTGTAGAGGATGAACTTCCAGGCCGCCGCCTGCTTCCCCGCGCCGCCCCAGCGGGCGATGAGGAAGTACATCGGGATGAGGACCATCTCGAAGGCGAGGAAGAAGAGCATCAGGTCCAGGACGGCGAAGGTGGCGAGGGTGCCGGCCTCCAGGACGAGCAGCAGGGCCACAAATGCCTTGGGAGACGGGCCCGTTGGCATGTGGAAGTAGGAGTAGAGCGCGCAGAGGAAGGTCAGCAGCGCGGTCATGACGACGAGGGGGAGCGAGATGCCGTCGACGCCGAGATGGATGCGGATGCCGAGCGCCGGGATCCAGCTGATGTCGGTGGTGGCCTGCATACGCGCCGGCTGAGCGTGGTCGAAGCCGGCGGCCAGCGCGATGCCGGCGGCGAGCACGACACCGGTGACGGTCACGCCGTGGCGCAGTACGGCCTGGTCGGGGTTCTTGCCCTTCAGACCGGGCGGCGCGGGCAGCAGCGCGGCGAGCGCGCCGAGGAGGGGAAGGGCGACGACGCCCACGAGGAGGATCTGCAGGGTGGTCTGAGTCAGGTGCATCGGTCAGGCTCCCGTGCCCGTGGCGACGAGGACGGCGGCGATCGCCAGGACGAGTGAGCCCGCCAGCAGCGCGCCGAGGTAGGTCTGCACGTTGCCGGTCTGGGCGCGGCGGACGGCGGCGCCCAGCCAGCGCGGGGCGGTGCCCGCACCGCGGACGTAGGTGTCGACGACCTCGCGGTCCAGGAAGCGGACGAGCGTGGCGGCGGCGCGTACGGGCCGGACGAACAGCGCGGAGTAGACGGCGTCCAGGTGGAAGCCGACGGCCGCGTGGCGGTGCAGCGGGCCGAGGAGGAGACGGCCGGGGTCGGCCGGGTCCGCGGCGCTCGCGTCGTCGCCGTAGACCGGGGCGTGGGTGGCGAGGGCCGTCTCCTCGGCGAGCCCGGGGGCCGCGTCCGGGTCGACGACGACCGCGCCGATGGGGGTGCGGGCGGCGAGCGCGGTGGTGTGGCGCCAGGCGGCGTAGGTGACCAGGCCGCCGACGACGGCGATACCGGTGCCGACGACGGAGGTGGTCAGGGTCGGAGCGAGCGAGCGCCCGTCGAACCAGTCGGGCAGGAGGGGGGCGGAAAGGCCCAGTGCGACGGTGGGGACGAAGAGCACCCACAGGACGGCGTTCATGACGACCGGCTGGGAACCGTGGTCGGGGGCTTCTACGCCCCGGCCCTTGAAGGCGAGCAGCCACAGGCGGGCGGCGTAGGCCGCGGTGAGGAGGGCGGTGAGCAGGCCGGAGACCAGGACGGTCCAGCCGGCCGCGCCGGGGATGTCGTGGGCGGCTCCGGTGGCGGCGTGCTCGGCGGCGCCGAGGACGGCTTCCTTGGAGAAGAAGCCGGCGAACGGCGGGATCGCGGCGAGCGCGAGCAGCGCCACGGTCACGGTCCAGTAGGCGTCCGGGATGCGCCGGGACAGGCCGCTCATCCGGGACATGGCGGCGAGCGAGTTGGTGCCCGCGGCGTGGATGATCACGCCCGCGCCGAGGAAGAGGAGGGCCTTGAACGCACCGTGTGCCAGGAGGTGGAAGAAGGCGGCGCCGCGGTCGCCGACGGCGAGCGCGCCCAGCATGTAGCCGAGCTGGCCGACCGTCGAATAGGCCAGTACGCGCTTGATGTCGTCCTGGGCCAGCGCGGCGAGGCCGGAGCCGACCATGGTGATCGCGGCGAGGACGGCCATCACGACCAGTGCGGCCGCGGAGGCCGCGAAGACCGGCAGGAGCCGGGCCACGACGTAGATGCCGGCCGCCACCATCGTCGCGGCGTGGATCAGCGCGGAGACCGGCGTCGGGCCGGCCATCGCGTCCGGGAGCCAGGTGTGCAGCGGGAACTGCGCGGACTTGCCCGCGACGCCGGCCAGCAGCAGCAGCGCGATCAGCGTCGGGTGGTCCAGGCCGCGGTGGGCGACCGAGCCGAGGATGCCGGTGATCCGGAAGGTGCCGGTGTCGGCGGCCAGCGCGAAGATGCCGAAGAGGAAGGGGACGTCGCCGAGCTTGGTGACCACGAACGCCTTGAGGGAGGCGGCCCGGGCGGTCTCGGTCTCCCAGTAGTGGCCGACGAGGAAGTACGAGCAGATGCCCATGACTTCCCAGCCGACCAGCAGCACCATCAGGTCGCCGGTGTAGACGACCAGCAGCATCGCGGCGGTGAAGAGCGAGACCAGCGCCGCGTAGGACGGGTAGCGCGGATCGTCGCGCAGATAGCCGGTGGAGTAGATCTGCACACAGGTCGCCACGACGCCGACGAGTACGGCGATCAGCGCGGCGAAGCCGTCGATGTGCAGCGCCAGGTCGATCGGCATCGATCCGGTCGGGGTGAGCCGGGTGGCGACGTCGGTGGCCGGTCCGCCACCCTGGCCGACGGCGACCGCGACGGTCAGCCCGGCCGCGGCGAGCGTCGGCAGCACGGCCAGCGGCCGTACGAAACCGGGCGTGCGCCGCCCCAGGAGGAGACCGGCGACGGCCCCGAGGAAGGGCAGGAGAGGAACGAGAACGGCGGTGGTCGTGAGGGTCACGCGGTGGCCTCCGCCTTGGTGTCCGGCTGCGGGGTCCCGTCGGCGTCGGCGCCGTCCGGCCGCTCGGCGAGGTCACGGAGCCGGTCGATGTCGGAGCTGCCGCGGTTGCGGTAGACGAGCAGCACGATCGCCAGGCCGATGCCGATCTCGGCGGCGGCGATGGCGATGGTGAAGAGGGTGAGCGCCTGGCCGGAGTGCAGGGTGTCACGCAGCCAGACGTCGAAGGCGACGAGGTTGAGGTTGACGGCGTTGAGCATCAGCTCGACGGACATCAGCACCAGGATCGCGTTGCGGCGGGCGAGCACGCCGTACAGACCGGTGCAGAAGAGGAGGACGGCGAGGACGGCCGGATAGGCGAGATGCATCAGCGCTGCTCCTCTCGTGGGGCGGTGGCAGGGGCCGCGGAGGCGCGGGCCGCGGCGTCCGGCAGGGCGGCCGCCGGGGCCCTGCCCTCACCGCCCCGGCGGGACAGCACGATCGCCCCGACGAGCGCGGCGAGCAGCAGCACGGACAGCGCCTCGAAGGGCAGCACCCAGTACTGGAAGAGGCTGCGGCCGGAGGCCTCGGTGGAGCCCTGGACGGGCCCTTCGAAATTGATCCAGGTGGTACGGAAGGCGTCGACGACGACCCAGACCAGGGCGCCGGCCGCGGCGAGCGCGACCACGAGCGCCGCCCAGCGGTTGCCGGAATCGGCGTCCGGGGAGCGTCCGATGGGAGCCTTGGTCAGCATCAGCCCGAAGAGCAGCAGGACGACCACGGATCCGACGTAGATGAGCACCTGCACCCAGGCGATGAACTCGGCCGTGAGCAGGAGGTATTCGACCGCGACCCCGCCGAGCGCGACGACCAGCCAGAGGGCGGCGTGCACCAGCTGCCGGGTGGTGACGGTGATGACGGCCGCGCCCAGGGTGGCGATGCCGACGAGCAGGAACGCGATCTCGACGCCGGTGGGCGACAGGAAGCCGTGCCCGGCGGCCGTGGCGGCGAGCGTCACGTCCCCTCCTCCTCGGTGTCCGGGTTCTGGTTCTGGCTCTCGTTCTGGCTCTCGTTCCGCGCCGCGGCCTCGGCCGCCTGCTGGGCGGCGAGTTTGTCCGCGGCCTTACGGGCGGCGGCGATCTCCTTGGGCTCCTCGGCCGCCGGGTCCAGCGCCGGCGGCTCGGGCACCGTCCACATCCACTCGCGGAGCTTGTCGCGTTCGTGGGTGAGGTCGTGGATGTCCGTCTCGGCGTACTCGAACTCCGGTGACCAGAAGAGCGCGTCGAAGGGGCAGACCTCGATGCAGATCCCGCAGTACATGCACAGCGCGAAGTCGATGGCGAAGCGGTCGAGCACGTTCCGGCTGCGCTCGCGGCCTCCGGGCGCGGCCGGCGGCACCGTCTCCTTGTGGGAGTCGATGTAGATGCACCAGTCCGGGCACTCGCGGGCGCACAGCATGCAGACCGTGCAGTTCTCCTCGAACAGCCCGATGACGCCGCGGGTGCGCGGCGCGAGATCGGGCTGGACGTCCGGGTACTGCGCGGTGACGGAACGCTTCGTCATCGTCCGCAGGGTGACGGCCAGGCCCTTGGCGAGACCGGAACCGGGGAAGCTCATGAGGAGATCACCACCTTGACGACGCCGGTGAGGGCGATCTGGGCCAGCGCGAGCGGGATGAGCCCCGTCCAGGCGAGCTTCTGCAGCTGGTCCTCGCGCAGCCGCGGGTAGGTGACCCGCAGCCAGATGACGCCGAAGGCGAGCAGCGCGGTCTTCAGCAGCGTCCACAGCCAGCCCAGGCCGTCGGCGCCGAACGGGCCGTGCCAGCCGCCCAGGAAGAGCACCGAGGTCAGCGCGCAGAGGACGACGATGCCCGCGTACTCGGCGAGCAGGAAGAGCGCGAACCGCAGACCGGTGTACTCGGTGTACGCACCGAAGATGATCTCCGAGTCGGCGACCGGCATGTCGAACGGCGGCCGCTGCAGCTCGGCGAGGCCCGCGGTGAAGAACACCACGCCGCCGACGATCTGCCACGGCACCCACCACCAGTGGAACGCCTCGACGATGCCGGGCAGCGAGAGCGTGCCGGCCGCCATCGCGACGGAGGCCGCGGCGAGCAGCATCGGCAGCTCGTACGCGAGCAGCTGCGCGGCCGTCCGCAGGGCGCCGAGCAGCGAGAACTTGTTCGCGGAGGCCCAGCCGGCCATCAGCGAGCCGAGCACGCCGACGCCCATGACGGCGAGCACGAAGAAGATGCCCGCGTCCAGGGCCTGCCCGACGGAGTTGTGCGGCCCTATCGGGATGGCGACCAGGACCAGGAGGTACGGCAGCAGGGCGACGGCCGGGGCGAGCTGGAAGATCCGCCGGTCGGCGCCGGCCGGCACGATGTCTTCCTTCTGCGCGAACTTCACGCCGTCGGCGACCAGCTGCGCCCAGCCGTGGAACCCGCCCGCGTACATGGGGCCGAGCCGGCCCTGCATATGGGCCATGACCTTGTGCTCGGTCTGCCCGATGACCAGCGGGAACACCAGGAACACGGCGAAGACCGCGATGAGGCGCAGCGCGATGTCGAGCGCGTCGCTCATGGGGTGTCGCCTCCTGCCGGGTCGTGGGGCTCCTGTGGGACCTGGGGGTCTTGTAGGGCCTGGGGGTCGTGCGGGGCCTGGGGGTCGGTCTGCGGCTCGGCTTCGGGGGCGGGGGCCGGCTTCGCCTCGGGGGTGGACGTCCCGGCTTCCGGCTTCGCCTCGGGGGCTGGCTCGGCTTCCGGCCCAGGCTCAGTGGTGGGTGCGGGCTTCGCCTCCGGGGCGGGCTTCGCCTCTGGGGCGGGCTTCGCCTCCGGGGCGGGCTTCGCCTCTGGGGCGGGCTTCCCCTCCGGGGCGGGCTTCCCCTCCGGGGCGGGCTTCGCCTCGGGCTCCGGCGTCGGCTTCGGCTCGGCCTCGGGCTGCTTCTGCGGCTCGTCGAAGGCCGGGCGGGCGTGGTGCCACGGTGCGTCGGAGGAGCGCGGGGCCGCCGGAGCCTTGGCGGGCTCGGCGTTCGCCGGGGTCTGGGCCTTGGCCGGGGGCTCGGTGGCCGCTGGAGGCTCGGTGGCCGCCGGGGGCTCGGTGGGCGCCGGGGGTGCCGTCTTTTCCGCCGCCTGCTCCGCCGCCTGCTGCTGGCTGGCCGAGCCCTGGCTCGCGGACCGGGTACGGCGTGCCGGCCGCTCCGGCCGCTCCGGCCGCTCGGCGCGCGTCGGGGCCGCCGGTGCCTCCGGGGTCGCAGGAGCCGCGGACGACGTGGCTCCGGACGACGTGGCTCCGGACGACGTTGCTCCGGACGACGTGGTCTCCGCCGCCTGCTGGCTGGCCGAGCCCGCGCTCGCCGACCGCGCACGCCGTACCGGACGCTCGCCCGCCGCGCCGCCGGCCGCCCGCGCACCCCGCGCCGGTCGTGCCGGCGCGGGCGGCAGCTGGCCCTTCAGCGGGCCCCACTCGTTCGGGTCCGGGACGCCCGGCGGCAGCATCTGACGCCGCTTGGGCCCACCGTGTTCGGACTCCCCCGGCTCCTTGGCCCCCGGCCACGCCTTGGCCACCCGGGCCGCCAGCACGAAGTCCTTGCGCAGCGGGTGCCCTTCGAAGCCCTCCGGGAGGAGCAGCGGTACGAGGTGGGGGTGGCCGGTGAAGTCGACGCCGAACATCTCGTGCGTCTCGCGCTCATGCCAGCCCGCGCCCGCGTACACGCCGACGGCGGTGGGCAGCGCGGCCGCGTCGTGCGGCACCGTGGTCCGGACGACCAGCCGGTGGACGGTGCCCGGGCGGGCGACGTCCACGAGGTGTGCGCAGATACGGAAGCCGGTGCCGGGCTCGTCCACGGCGCTGAGCCAGTCGAAGTAGCGGCAGCCGAGGTCGTCCCGGGCGGCGGTCAGCGCGGTGAGCCAGCCGTCCACCGGGACGTCGACGGTCAGCAGGTCGTACGCCAGCTCCGCGGTGGCACCGGCGCCGAAGATCTCGCTCGCGGGCCGCGGCAGCCACCCGATGACCGGCTCGGCAGGCTCGGCAGGCTCCGCGGGCTCGGCGGACCCGACCGGCTCGACCGGCTCGACGGCCTCAGGCTGCTGCTCGGGCCGGCCAGCCGGCTGGGGCTGACCAGTCTGCTGGGACTGGTCGGGCTGCTGGGACTGATCCGGCCGCTGGGGCTGGTCGCTCATCGGGGCTCCTCCCCCGCGGGCGCCGGCGCGGGCGGCGTCACCAGGCCGCTGCGCAGGGCGGCCGCCGAAGGCCGGGCCGCGCCGCCCTTCGCGTACCGCTCGCCCAGGGACTCGCGCGCGATCTTCTCCTGCAGCTTGAGGATGCCCTGGAGCAGCGCCTCCGGGCGCGGCGGGCAGCCCGGCACGTACACATCGACCGGGATGATCTGGTCGACGCCCTTGGTGACCGAGTACGAGTCCCAGTAGGGGCCGCCGCAGTTGGAGCAGGCGCCGAAGGAGATGACGTACTTGGGCTCGGGCATCTGCTCGTAGAGGCGCTTGACGGCCGGGGCCATCTTGTCCGTCACGGTGCCGGACACGACCATCAGGTCGGCCTGGCGCGGGCCGGGCGCGAACGGGATCACCCCGAGCCGGATGAAGTCGTGGCGGGCCATGGAAGCGGCGATGAACTCGATCGCGCAGCAGGCCAGCCCGAAGTTGAAGACCCACAGGCTGTAGCGGCGGCCCCAGTTGAGGACCACCTTCATCGGTTCGGGCGCGAGCCGGGCCAGGGTGCCCAGGCGGCGCGGCTCCGGAAGGAATTCCGGTGCAGCGCCCCCGGCCGCGGCCGCGGAGCTGTTGGCGGCTGGGGTCACGTCCATTCCAGGACGCCCTTCTTCCATGCGTAGAGCAGGCCGACGGTGAGGAAGCCGAGGAAGATGAACATCTCCACGAGCGTCGTGCCGCCGAAACCGGGGGCGGCGAAGACCGTCGCCCAGGGGAACAGGAAGATCGAGTCGACGGCGAAGATGACGTAGAGGAAGGCGTACACGTAGTAGCGGACCTGGGTGTGCGCCCAGCCCTCGCCGACCGGGTCCACGCCGCACTCGTACGTCAGCATCTTCTCGGGCGTCGGTACGACAGGCCGCAGCAGCCGCCCGGCCCCGAAGGCCACGGCCACGAAGAGCACACCGATTACGGCGATGAGCCCGACGACCGAGTAGCCCTGGAAGTAGTCCGCGGCGACGGTGGTGCGTACGGTCGCGTCCGGCACGTCCGCCCCTCGCTCCCTGACTGCGCTTGTTCAACGACTTCGACGATCTGCGATCTGTACGAACCGGAGTCTAGGCCCTGGTCGGCCCGCCCCGAGAAGCCGCGTCGTCGCCGACGGTGAGCTTGTCCGTACTTCGCCCTACCTGGGCGGCTGGCAGCGTAGACGGCAGGCCCGGTTGTCTCAGAAGCTGTCTCACGGAGCGGACGAACGGGCCGCCCGCGGGGCGAGCGCGCGGCGGAGGGCGGCGGAGGGCGGCGGAGCTGCGGACGGTGATCCCCCTCAGAGGATGTACCTGCGGACGGTGATCCCGATCAGTGGATCGGGCCACCGTCGAAGGGGCTGCGCCGGTCGGGGGCGGGGGGTGCGGCCGGCGCCGGGGCCGGGGCCGGTGGGGCCGCAGGGTGCACGACCGGCGCCGGGGCCGGTGGTGCCGCAGGGGGTGCGTACACCGGGGGCGGCTGGTGGGACGCAGCTGCTTGTTGCGGCTGAGGCGGCGCCGGATGCGGGTGTGGCTGGTGTGGCTGCAGCGGCTGGCCGTTCTGCTGGTGTGGCTGCGGCGGCTGGCCGTTCTGCTGGTGTGGCTGCTGGCTCGGCTGGTGGGCCTGCTGGTTCGGCTGGTTCGGCTGGCTCGGCTGGTGGGGCGAGGAGCCCGGCTGGCCCGGCTGGCCCGGCTGGTGGGTCGACTGGCTCGGCTGGCCTGGCTGGTGGGTCGGCTGGCCCGGCTGGTGGGTCGACTGGCTCGACTGATGGGTCGACTGGCTCGGCTGGCCGTGGGCCGATGGGCCCGGCTGGTGGGCCGGCTGCCGTGCCTGGTGCTGGCGGCGGATCGGATCCCGGGACACCGCGCGGTCCATCGCCTCGGCCGCGATCCGGGCCGCCGCCTCCCGGGTCCGCTCCCCGAGCAGTTCGGTCCGGATGGCACCGCCGGCCGCCAGATGGCGGTCGTACGGCAGCGGCAGCACCGCCGCACCACCGGCTCCGAGGTGGTCGGCGGCCTTGCGCACGTCGACGCCGCTGTCGGGCGAGGAGTGGGTGAGCACGACGACCGTGGTGGGCAGCAGGCCGGGGTGCAGCCCGCCGACCCAGTTCAGTACGGAACGGCTGGCCGCGACGCCCTCCGGGGTCGCCGGGGTGACCAGCACCCGCGCCTGCGTCGTCACCAGCGCCGTACGCGCCACCTCGGCGGGCAGCGTCTCGCAGTCCACCACCGTGGCCGCGAAGTGCCGCCGCAGGGAGGTCATCACGATCCGGTACGTGTCGAGGTCCAGGCGGGCGCCGATGGAGCCCTGGCTGCCGGGCAGCAGCCAGCCGCCGCCCGCGAACGGCAGGAGATAGCCGGTCAGGTCCGTGATCAGCATCGACGGATCGACGATCTGTGCCAGGTCCGTCCCGGACCAGCGCACCTCGCGGGCGCCGAGGCGGTGCGGCAGCGTGCCGAGCGCCGGGTCGGCCTCCACGGCTAGCACGGGGTCGGGCCGGTAGTGGGCGTAGGTGAGCGCCAGGAGGGCGGCGACGGTGGACTTGCCGGCGCCCCCACGGATGCTCGATACGGCTATCTGCCGGCCGGTCGTCACCGGCTGCTGGATGGCGTAGGCGGCCTGCGTGACGGCGGCCGTCTCGGCGGCCGGCGACGAGGCGAACACCCGGCGCAACGCACGGCCCGCACGCCGGGCCAGCGGGTCGCCCCGGCGCGGACGCGGCCCGCCGTCGGCCAGTTCCGGCGGCAGGAGCGGAACGGAGACCGGCGTCCGCGCCGGCAGCCCGGGCCCCGGCCGCCCATACCGCCCGGGAACAGGCGCAGGAGCAGGAGCAGGACCAGGCGCAGGAGCGGAAGTCTGCGCCTGGTCGGTGACGGGGGCCGGTGTGGGTGTCGATGTGGGGGCGGGGCTGTAGAGGGGAGTGGGGCTGTAGACGGGAGCGGAGCTGTAGAGGGGAGTGGGGGTGTAGACGGGGCTGGTGCCCTGGGTGGCGGTCGGGGCAGGGGTGGCGGCAGCGGTCGGCGACACCGGCATCGGGCCAGCGGCAGACACCGGCCCGGAAGCGGGCGCCGGCCCCGAAGCAGGCATGGGGCCGGGCGCAGCCATCGCCCCGGACACCGGCATCGGCCCAGGGGCGGGCGCCTGTACGGGTGCGGTGGGCGCGTGTGGGGTTGTGGTGGGCATCTGCGGGGATGCCTCGGACGCCGACGGAGCTACGGCAGGCTGCGCCGCGGCGGGCATCGGCCCGGCACCCGCGGCACCAGGAACCTGCCCGCCGGCCGACTCCGGGCCACCGGCCAGCCCCTGCCCACCGTTCAATTCCTGGCCACCGTTCAACTCCTGCCCGCCGCTCGGCACCTGCCCGCCCGCAGCCGCCTGACCATGCCCCGCTCGCTGTTCAGCCCCCGGCACCGACCCGGCCACCGTTACGGACTCAGCCCCCGGCACCGACCCGTCCGTCGGCACCGACCCGGCCGTCGGCAGGGCGCCGGTACTCGCTCCCGCAGCCCCGTCCCTCGTCGTCACCGCGTCCACGTCCCCTCCTGCTTGCCGTCCGGTCCCGCCCCCGTGCTCCCCTGCTCCCCCAGCTCCCTCGGCTCTCCGTGCCCCCGTCTCCTGATACGTGCCCGCATACCTGCCCGCATCCGCCCCCGGTCCCGCATCCGCGCGCAGGCTCGCTCCCGCCCACACACCCGCAGCCGCATCCGCATCCGCATCCCGCCGCGGACACCCATCCCCTGCCCCCGCGCCCGCGTCCCCCTGCCCCCCCGGCAGACCCACCCGTAGGCACCCCCGTAGCCCCACCCACAGGCGCTCCCATAGGCCCACCCACAGGCACGCCCGAAGCCGACATGTGTCCTCCCTCCGGGTCAGGACGCGCCGGACAGCAGGCCGTAGAGCCCGAAGGCGCCCAGGGCCACCGGGATCAGCGCCGCCACGCTCACCGACTCGACCAGGTCCAGCCAGCGGCGCAGACGGGTCCGCAGCGGCTCCGGCATCCGTATCGACGGGACCACGGCGGGCAGCACCGCCAGCACGCCGAGGGCGGCCAGTGCGGGCGCCGGGGCGCCGCCGTCGGTGCCCCAGAGCAGCACCAGCCGGACGGCCGTCGCCAGGCCGGCCGCGAGCAGCGCGACGACCTCCACCGCCAGCGGGTACGCCCGCGCCCGCGAGCACAGGACGACGCTCAGCAGCAGCGCCGCGAGCACCGTCCACAGGCCGGGGGTCTGCACCGCGAGCACCCCGCCCGCGCCCGCCGAGACGGCCGTCGCCACCGTGACCAGGGAGAGCTCCCGGTGTGCGCCGCCGAGAGCGGCCCCCACCTGGTGGCGGCTGACCGGGGTGCCGCCGGAGCGCTGGTCGTCGAGCCGGGTCAGTCCGGCCGTCATCAGGGCGAGCCGGGGGAGGTACCCGAGGACCAGTACGGAGACGAAGGCGAGCGCAACTCCCGTACGGGCGGGCGTGGTCAGCGCCAGTCCCAGCTCCCACCCGCCGACCGCGAGCACCACCGACGCGGCGCCCATCAGGGCCGCGCGGCCCGCGGTCGTGCAGAGTCCGAGGAGCGCGAGCACGGCCGCGGCGGTGAGGCCGACGGCGGCGAGCCGGGCGCCGCCACCGGAGGTGGCCTGCCAGGCGGCGGCCACCCCGAGGGTGCCGCCGAGCAGCAACAGGGCGGCCGCGGGGGCGTGCTGACCGCTCCGTACGGCACCCGGGGCGCGTGCGTCCTTCTTGGCGAGCGCGCCGACGGCCGCTCCGGCCCCGGCGACCACGACAGCGGCGATACCGGCCGCCGATGCGGCGCCGTCCCCGAACCAGCTGTGCGCACAGACCCCGGCGACCGCCGCGAGCAGCACGCTCGCCGTCGCCGCCGTCCACGTCCTGCTGCGGTCGCCCCAGCCCCAGCCCCAGCCGCGGACGTCGAGGGAGGCGGCCACCGTGCCGGTGGCGTGCGGCGCCGCGTCAGCCGGCTGCCGTACGGCGGATTCCGGCGTCACTACCAGGCCGTCGTCGCCCCGCGCCATCGCCACTCGCCCCTCCCGTTGTGCATCGCCACACAATAAGGTCCGGCCGGCGCGCCGTGTCCACCGCTGTGGATAACGAGACCGGCATCAACCTGCACCAACGCCCCGTACCGGCTCGCGAATCGGGTCGCGGATCGGGTCGCGGATCGGGTTGTCTTCCCCTCGTCCCCGCCTCCGCGCCGATGACCTGCGGGAAGGTCCGCGGCACGAGGCGCGGGGACGGTCCGTCGCCCGGCCCGGCGCGCGGTGCGCGGGGTGGGGAAAACCCCACCGCGGCCGCCCCGGCCACCCCATGGCACGGCGGGCCGCGGCCGGGCAGGCTGGGCGCATGACCGTGAGTTCCCGACCCCGTGCCGCCGACGACGTCCTTGACGAGGTGTCACCTCCGCCGCCGCGTCCGCCGTTCGACGCCGCGACCTGGCGGGAGATCGGCCATCTGCTGGCCAACTTGCCGCTGGGCATCGCGGCGTTCGTGGTGCTGGTGGTGTGGCTGACGCTGGGCACCGGGTTGTCGGTGACGGTCATCGGGCTGCCGCTGCTGGCTCTCGGTCTCAAGGCGTGCCGCCGGTACGGGAGGCTGGAGCGGGCCCGGGCGCGGGCGCTGCTCGGGGTGCGGGTGGCCGAGCCGAGCCCGCTGCGCCCGCGCGACAAGGGGTTCTTCCCGTGGTTGCGGGCGAGTGTTGCGGATCCGGTCGCCTGGCGGCACGCGCTGTTCGCGTTCGTCCGGCTGCCGTGGTCGGTGCTCACCTTCGCGGTCGTGCTGGTCTCGCTCTTCGTGGGCTGGCCGGTGCTGCCCTGGGTGGCGCGCGGGCTGGCGAACGTGGACCGGGCGATGGTGCGCGGGCTGCTGTCGCCCTCGGACGAGCTGGAGCGGCGGATCGCCGAACTGGAGGCGGACCGGATGACGGTCACCGACACCGCGGCCGCCGATCTGCGGCGCATCGAACGGGACCTCCACGACGGTGCGCAGGCCCGGCTGGTGGCGCTCGCGATGGGTCTGGGCCTGGCGAAGGAGAAGCTGCTGGAGGGCCGGGCCGACGAGACCGTGGCGGCGATGGTGGACGAGGCGCACGGCGAGGTGAAGCTGGCGCTGCAGGAGCTGCGGGACCTGGCGCGGGGCATCCACCCGGCGATCCTGACCGACCGCGGGCTGGGGCCGGCCCTGGCCTCGCTGGCCGGGCGCTGCACGGTGCCCGCGACGGTGGCGGTGGACCTGGACGAGCGGCCCGCGCCGGCGATCGAGGGCATCGCGTACTTCACCGTCTCGGAGCTGCTGCAGAACATCTCCAAGCACAGCGCGGCCCGGCAGGCGTCCGTCGAGGTGTGGCGGTCCGCGGACCGGCTGCTGATCCAGGTCGGGGACGACGGCAAGGGCGGGGCGCGGCTGGACGGCGGCAGCGGGCTGGCCGGGCTGGCCGAACGGCTGGGGGCGGTGGACGGGGTGTTCCTGCTGAGCTCGCCGGACGGCGGGCCCACCCGGGTGACCGCGGAACTGCCGTGGCGGGCCCGGCCGGGCGCGGGCGCACGGCCCGCGTCCACGACCGGACGGGCGGCGTCCGATCCCCCGGCCGGGCGGGGGCGGAAGCGCCGCTGACCAGCGGATCGTGCCGGGCCCGCGGCCCGGGGTGGGGAAAACCCCCGGAACGGACTGCGAGCAGCCTCATGGTGCGGCGAGGGGCGGGTCGCGGACGCTGGTCACGGCGCCGCACACCGCAGACGGTTCCCTCACCGCAGAGGCCCGCACCGCACCCGGTCACCCGGCAGAACGGACGACGAGACGATGGAATCCGCATACACCCCGCAGCCCCACCCCCACCCCTCCCGGGTGCCGGTGGCGCTGCGCGCCCCTTTTTCCGGGCGCACCTGGCGGGAGTTCCTGTACCTCTTCCTCAGCTACCCGATCGCCTGCGTGCTGTTCGTCTACGCGATCGGGGTGCTCGCGGTCGGCGCGGGCCTGCTGGTCACGTTCCTCGGCATCCCGGTGCTGGCCGGCGGGCTGGCCGGGGCCCGGGGGCTGGGCGGCCTGGAGCGGGCGCGGGCCCGGGTGCTGCTGGGGCTGGAGGTGGCTACCCCGGAGCCGGTGCGTCCCGCGAAGCCGGGGCTGATGGCGTGGATCGGGGCCGTCCTGAAGAGCGGGGTGTCCTGGCGGCACCTCCTGTACTGCCTGCTGCGCTTCCCGTGGGCGATCTTCGCCTTCATCTTCTCGCTGACGTTCTGGACGCTCGGCTGGACGCTGCTGGCGTACCCGTTGTGGCGGTGGATCTTCCCCGCGTACCTGGGGCAGCCGGGCATCCAGCTGTGGGGCGACGGCCTGGGCAACGGCCGCTACGTCGACACCCCGGCGGAGATCGGGCTCGTGAGCGGGGCCGGGCTGCTGCTCGTGCTGGCCGGGCCGTGGGTGATCCGCGGGCTGACCCAGGTGGACCGGGTCCTGGTGCACGGCCTGCTGGGGCCCTCGTCCCTCGCCACCCGGGTCTCGCAGCTGGAGTCGGACCGCGGCGTGGTGGTGGACACCGCGGCCGCCGATCTGCGGCGCATCGAACGAGACCTCCACGACGGTGCGCAGGCCCGGCTGGTGGCGCTCGCGATGGACCTGGGCCTGGCCAAGGAGAAGCTGGCGGAGGATCCGCAGGCCGCCGCGAAGATGGTCGACGAGGCGCACGGCGAGGTGAAGATCGCCCTCCAGGAGCTGCGTGACCTGGCCCGCGGCATCCATCCGGCGATCCTCACCGACCGGGGGCTGGGCCCGGCGCTGTCGGCGCTGGCCGCGCGCTGCACGGTCCCGGTGACGGTGACCGTGGACCTGGACCAGCGGCCGGCCGCGGCGATCGAGGGCATCGCGTACTTCACCGCGTCCGAGCTGCTGCAGAACGTCTCCAAGCACGCCCGGGCCACCGGCGCCACGCTGGACGTCTGGCGCACCGGGGACCGGCTGATGGTCCTGGTGACGGACGACGGACGGGGCGGCGCCCATACGGACGACGGGACCGGGCTGGCCGGACTCGCCGAACGCCTCGCCGCCGTCGAGGGCCTGCTGATCGTCGACTCACCGGTCGGCGGCCCGACGCACATCACCGCCGAACTGCCCTGGCGCGGCTGACTGGGCCCGCCGCCCCGGAGCCGCGCCCGCCCCGGCCCCATCCCGAACGCCCCACCCGCCCCCTACACCCCGCCCACCTCCCCCGCCCCGTCCGGATCCTGAGATGCTGGGGCCCGACAGGGCGGGCGCGTACGAGGCATGGGGGGATCCGTGGAGGACGGCAAGGTGCGGGTGGTCATCGCCGAGGATTCGGTGCTGCTCCGGGAGGGGCTGACCCGGCTCCTCACCGACCGGGGGCACGAGGTCGTGGCGGGGGTGGGCGACGCCGAGGCGCTGATCAAGGTGATCGGGGAGCTGGCGGACGAGGGCGCGCTGCCGGACGTGGTGGTGGCGGACGTGCGGATGCCGCCGACGCACACCGACGAGGGCGTACGGGCCGCGGTCCGGCTCCGCCGGGACCACCCCGGCCTGGGGGTGCTGGTGCTCTCGCAGTACGTCGAGGAGCAGTACGCCACGGAGCTGCTGGCCGGGTCGACCCAGGGCGTGGGCTATCTGCTCAAGGACCGGGTGGCCGAGGTCCGTGAGTTCGTCGACGCGGTGGTGCGGGTCGCCGGGGGCGGTACGGCCCTGGACCCGGAGGTGGTGGCGCAGCTGCTGGGCCGCAGCCGCAAGCAGAACGTACTGGCGCATCTGACGCCGCGGGAGCGGGAGGTGCTGGGGCTGATGGCCGAGGGCCGGACGAACTCCGCCGTCGCCCGTGCGCTGGTGGTCAGCGACGGCGCGGTCGAGAAGCACGTCAGCAACATCTTCCTGAAGCTGGGCCTGGCGCAGAGTGACGGGGATCACCGCAGAGTGCTCGCCGTCCTGACCTACCTCAATTCCTGAGGACCTGACAGGCTGTCAGACGTCCAGTTCACGGGGTGTTCACCGCCGGACCGGGCCTCCGGACGGAGAACCGGGGGCGGAGTCCGGAGCGTCATGAAGAAGGGGTCACGGGGGCGGTGATTTCATGACAAAACGCACCAGATCGGTGTCTCATGGTGACGTCCACCATGTGATCGAGCCAGGGAAGGGCACCCTTACCCACGTACGATGGTTATGGGACAACCGGTCGGTACGACACGTCCCGAGCCCTGCCTCCGGCGGGGACGCCGCACCCCTTAGAGGGAGGTCCGAAGCAGTGACCAGCCAGGTCAGTAGCCCAGCCGAGCAGGCCGACGCAGCGCTCGTCGGGGGACAGCGCTCCTCCGGCAGTGGCGGCGAGGGCAAAGAAGTCCGGCGCCTGGACCGGGTGATCATCCGGTTCGCCGGTGACTCCGGTGACGGAATGCAGCTCACCGGGGACCGGTTCACATCGGAGACGGCGTCGTTCGGTAACGACCTGTCGACGCTGCCGAACTTCCCCGCCGAGATCCGGGCCCCCGCCGGGACCCTGCCCGGTGTCTCCAGCTTCCAGCTGCACTTCGCCGACCACGACATCCTCACGCCCGGTGACGCTCCGAACGTGCTGGTCGCGATGAACCCGGCCGCCCTGAAGGCGAACCTCGCGGACGTCCCGCGGGGCGCGGAGATCATCGTCAACACCGACGAGTTCACCAAGCGCCCGATGGCGAAGGTCGGCTACGCCACCAGCCCGCTGGAGGACGGCACGCTCTCGGCGTACAACGTCCACCCGGTGCCGCTGACGACGCTGACCATCGAGGCGCTCAAGGATTTCGGGCTCTCCCGCAAGGAGGCCGAGCGCAGCAAGAACATGTTCGCGCTGGGTCTGCTGTCGTGGATGTACCACCGGCCCACCGAGGGCACCGAGAAGTTCCTGCGGGACAAGTTCGCCAAGAAGCCGGACATCGCCGAGGCGAACGTCACGGCGTTCCGGGCGGGCTGGAACTTCGGCGAGACGACCGAGGACTTCGCGGTCTCCTACGAGGTCGCGCCGGCCACCAAGGCGTTCCCGACCGGCACCTACCGCAACATCTCCGGCAACCTCGCGCTGTCCTACGGCCTGGTCGCCGCCTCCCAGCAGGCGGATCTGCCGCTGTACCTGGGCTCGTACCCGATCACCCCGGCCTCCGACATCCTGCACGAGCTGTCCAAGCACAAGAACTTCGGGGTGCGGACGTTCCAGGCGGAGGACGAGATCGCCGGCATCGGCGCGGCGCTGGGCGCGGCGTTCGGCGGCTCGCTGGCGGTGACGACCACCTCCGGCCCGGGCGTGGCGCTGAAGTCCGAGACCATCGGGCTCGCGGTCAGCCTCGAACTGCCGCTGCTGATCGTCGACATCCAGCGCGGCGGCCCCTCGACGGGTCTGCCGACCAAGACCGAGCAGGCCGACCTGCTGCAGGCGATGTACGGGCGCAACGGCGAGGCGCCGGTGCCCATCGTGGCGCCGAAGACGCCCGCCGACTGCTTCGACGCGGCACTGGAGGCGGCCCGCATCGCGCTGACGTACCGCACCCCGGTCTTCCTGCTCTCCGACGGCTACCTGGCCAACGGCTCCGAGCCCTGGCGGATCCCCGAGGTCACCGAACTCCCCGACCTGCGCGTGCAGTTCGCCTCCGGCCCCAACCACGTGGCGGTGGACGGCACCGAGGTGTTCTGGCCCTACAAGCGCGATGAGCACACCCTCGCGCGCCCCTGGGCCGTTCCCGGCACGCCGGGCCTGGAGCACCGCATCGGCGGCATCGAGAAGCAGGACGGCACCGGCAACATCTCCTACGACCCGGCCAACCACGACTTCATGGTGCGCACCCGCCAGGCCAAGGTGGACGGCATCGAGGTCCCCGACATCGAGGTCGACGACCCCACCGACGACAGCGGCCGCGGCGCCGGCACCCTCGTGGTGGGCTGGGGCTCGACGTACGGCCCGATCACCGCCGCGGTACGGCGCGTACGGGGCGCAGGGGAGCGCATCGCGCAGGCCCATCTGCGCCACCTCAACCCCTTCCCGCGGAATCTCGGCGAGGTGCTGGCGCGTTACGACAAGGTGATCGTGCCGGAGATGAACCTCGGACAGCTCGCCACCCTGCTGCGCGCCAAGTACCTCGTCGACGCGCGCTCGCACACCCAGGTCAGCGGAATGCCGTTCAAGGCCGAGCAGCTCGCGGAGGTCTTTAAGGAGGCCATCAATGACTGAGACGATCTCGGAGCGGGCCTCACACCCCGAGGCGCTCTCCCTGGTGCCCAAGGCCGAGGCCAAGCAGTCCATGAAGGACTTCAAGTCCGACCAGGAAGTGCGCTGGTGCCCCGGCTGCGGTGACTACGCCGTCCTCGCCGCCGTGCAGGGCTTCATGCCCGAGCTCGGCCTGGCGAAGGAGAACATCGTCTTCGTCTCCGGCATCGGCTGCTCCTCCCGCTTCCCGTACTACATGAACACCTACGGGATGCACTCCATCCACGGCCGCGCCCCGGCCATCGCCACCGGCCTGGCCTCCTCACGGCGCGATCTGTCCGTCTGGGTGGTCACGGGGGACGGCGATGCGCTCTCCATCGGCGGCAACCACCTCATCCACGCCCTGCGGCGCAACGTCAACCTCAAGATCCTGCTGTTCAACAACCGGATCTACGGCCTGACCAAGGGCCAGTACAGCCCCACCTCCGAGGTCGGCAAGATCACCAAGTCGACCCCGATGGGCTCCCTGGACGCCCCGTTCAACCCGGTCTCGCTGGCCCTGGGCGCCGAGGCGACCTTCGTGGCCCGCACGATCGACTCCGACCGCAAGCACCTCACCTCGGTGCTGCGCGCGGCCGCCGACCACCCCGGCACCGCCCTGGTCGAGATCTACCAGAACTGCAACATCTTCAACGACGGCGCCTTCGAGGCACTCAAGGACAAGGAGCAGGCCCAGGAGGCCGTCATCCGCCTGGAGCACGGACAGCCGATCCGCTTCGGCGCGCCGGCCGAGGATGGTCTCGGCTCCAAGGGCGTGGTCCGCGACCCGGCCACCGGCGACCTCAAGATCATCGACGTCACCGAGGAAGGCGCTGACGGCGTGCTGGTGCACGACGCCCACAGCCCCTCCCCCACCACCGCCTTCGCCCTGTCCCGGCTCGCCGACCCCGACACCCTGCACCACACCCCCATCGGTGTGCTGCGCAACGTCGACCGGCCGGTCTACGACACGCTGATGGCGGACCAGCTGGACACCGCCGTCGAGCAGAAGGGCAAGGGCGACCTGTCCGCCCTGCTGGCCGGCACGGACACCTGGACGGTCGTCGGCTGAGGACCTGCCCTGGCCTGAGGGGCTGTCCTCGGCTGAGAAGCTGCCGAGGATCTGAGGGGCTGCTGAGGGCCTGAGGGCTGCTCTGCGGCTGCTCGCGACCTCTTGCGGGTGCCCGTAGGGGAGGCGTCGTACGGCGTCCCGCCTACGGGCACCCGCCGTTTCTACGGGCACCCGCCGTTCCGGGGCTCGGCTCCGGCTTCCGGCGCGCGTCCCTTCTGCGCGTCCGGTACGGGTGCCATGCTGGCGGCCTCCGAACCAGGGGGCAGAACATGAGCATCGTCGTCACCGGCGCCACCGGAGCGCTCGGCCGGCTCGTCATCGAGGAACTGCTCACCCGCACCGCCCCGGCCGGCATCGTCGGCCTCGCCCGGGACCCGGCCAGGGCCGCCGATCTTCAGGCGCGCGGGGTCGGTATCAGGCCCGCGGACTACGGCCGGCCCGACACCCTGGAGGACGTCTTCGCGGCCGGCGACCGGGTGCTGCTGATCTCCGGGAACGAGGCCGGGCAGCGGGTCACCCAGCACCGCACGGTGATCGACGCCGCCCGGGAGGCCGGCGTGGCGCTGCTGGCGTACACCAGCGTGCTGGGCGGCCCCACCGCCACCTTCTCCCTCGCCGAGGAACACCTCGCCACCGAACAGGCGCTGCTCGCCTCGGGCGTGCCGTACTGCCTGCTGCGCAACGGCTGGTACCACGAGAACTACACCGGGGCGCTCGCCACCACGCTCAAGAACGGCGCGGTGTTCGGCTGCGCCGGCGCGGGCCGGGTGGCCACCGCAGCCCGCCGGGACTATGCCGAGGCGGCCGCCGTGGTGCTCACCGGCACCGGCCACGAGAACACCGTCTACGAGCTGAGCGGTGACACCGCCTGGTCGATGGCCGAGTACGCCGCCGAGGTGTCCCGGCAGACCGGCCGCCGGATCCCGTACCGCGATCTGCCGCAGAAGGAATACGTGGCGCGGATGATCGAGGCGGGCATGCCGGCACTGGGCGCCCGGACGGCCGCCGAGTCGGACGCCGGGATCGCCCGCGGCGAACTGGCCGCCACCCCCGGCGACCTCTCCCGACTCATCGGCCACCCCACCACCCCGATCAGCGAAGCCATCGCGGACGAACTGGCGCGCCTGGAGAGTTGAGAGGGGCAGCGCGGCCGCGGGGCGAGGCGGCTTGCGCGGCTGCGGGGGCTATGCGGCTTGCGCGCTGCGGGGCCGATGCGGCTTGCGCGGCCCGGGGCGGGCGGCCGGGGGCGGGCGATCGGGAAGGGTGCCGCGACGGTCGGGGCGGCCCGCGGCCGTCTCGCGCCCACCCCATGCGCAACCCGCCTGGGAACTGCGTCCGGCCTGCCTCCGATCTGCGTCCGGCCTGCGGCGTCGTCTGTCATCACCGTTTTTTGCATACACACATGACACGCGGCCCGGTCCGGCGCTACCTTCACAGGGTCGACCGTCACCGAGCCGGCGCAGCACAACCAGGAGGGCCTCTTGCAGTCTCGAAGCGATCAGCGCGCCGGCCTCGTCTTCGGCATCGCCGCCTACACCATGTGGGGCCTGCTGCCCCTCTACTGGCATCTGCTGGACGCCGCCTCGCCGTCGGAGATCCTGGCGCACCGCATGGCGTGGTCGCTGCCGGTCGCGGTCGTCATCCTGGCCGCGATGCGCCGCTGGGCCTGGATACGGCCGCTGCTGCGGCAGCCCAAGCGGCTGGCGCTGGTGCTGGTCTGCGCCCTGGTGATCTCGACGAACTGGTTCCTCTACATCTGGGCGGTCAACTCCGGTCATGTCCTGGAGGCTTCGCTCGGCTACTTCATCAACCCGCTGGTCAGCATCGCCTTCGGCGTCCTCGTCCTGCGCGAGCGGCTGCGGCCGCTGCAGTGGACGGCGGTGGGCGTCGGTGCCCTCGCCGTCATCGTGATGACCATCGCCTACGGCAAAGTGCCGTGGATCGCGCTCGGCCTGGCCTTCACGTTCGCGACGTACGGGCTGGTCAAGAAGGGCATCAAGCTCGACGGCATCGAGGGCTTCAGCGCCGAGACGGCGATGCAGCTGCTGCCCGCGCTGGGCTTCCTGATCTACCTGGGGGCGCGCGGTGAGTCGGCCTTCGTCAGCGGCGGGGTGGGCCAGGCGCTGCTGCTGGCCGGCTGCGGGGTCGCGACCGCGGTACCGCTGATCTGCTTCGGCGCCTCGGCGGTCCGGCTGCCGCTGACCGTGATCGGCATGATGCAGTACCTGGCGCCGACGTTCCAGTTCGCGCTGGGCCTCACCGTCTTCCACGAGGAGATGCCGGCCGAGCGGTGGGCCGGTTTCGGGCTGGTGTGGGTCGCGCTGGTGGTTCTGACCTGGGATGCGCTGCGCACGGCGCGGCGGGCCCGGGTGGCGTTGGCGGATGCCGCTGCCCGCGCGGGCGAGGCGGTCGCGGAGCAGGCCCGGGCGGCCGGGACCGCGCAGACCGGTGCCCCGCAGATTGAGGCCACAGTGGCCGAACCCGCGCCGGCCGGGGCTCCGCCGGCCAGGACCGCGCAGGCCGGGACCACAGCGACCGAAGCCGCGCCGGCCGCGGCCACCGGGCCGGCGGACGCGACCGGTCCTACGCCGTGATGTCGCGGGTGGTGAACCGCGCCCAGGCCGCCGAGCCGAACACCGCGGCGTAGAGCGCCTGCAGGCCGAGGTTCTTCTGCAGTTGGTCCCAGTAGACCGGGTCCCGGAGCAGGTCAGCGAACGACAGCCAGTAGTGCGGGAAGAGATACGGCTGGACGGCGCTGAGCTGCGGGATGGTGTCCAGGATCTGCACCGTGATCAGCAGGCCGACCGTGGTCGCCATCGCGGCGATACCGCTGCTGGTGAGCGTCGAGATGAACAGGCCCACGGCGGCCACGCCTATCAGGGACAGCGCCACCACCACGGCGATGGCCAGCGCCCGCAGCAGCCCCTCACCGAAGGATATGGACGTCCCGGACAGCAGAGTGACCTCGCCCAGCGGGAAGAGCAGCGCCCCGGTGGCCAGCGCGGAGAACGCCACGACCAGGGTGGCCACCAGGCAGAACGTCAGGGTGGTGGCGTATTTGACCAGCAGCAGGCGGGTACGGCTGGCGGGCGCGACGAGGAGGTAGCGCAGGGTGCCGCCGTGGGCCTCCCCGGCCAGGGAGTCGCCGGCGATCACGCCGATGGACATCGGCAGGAAGAACGGCAGCGTCACCGCGAGCGAGGTGAACACCAGGAACAGGCCGTTGTGGGTGACCTGGGAGATGAACGCCGGGCCGCCCTGGCCGCCCCCGCCGCCCCGACCGCCGTCCCCCGTCTCGATCTTGACGGCGACGCCGACCAGCACCGGTACGCCCGCGAGCACCGCCAGCAGGGCGAGCGTCCGCCAGCGCCGGAAGGTCGTGGTGATCTCGTTGCGCAACAGGCCCAGCGACCACAGCGGTCGGGGCCGGCGCAGCACGCCCTCAGCCTGCGACATCGAAGCCCTCCCCGGTCAGCTGCACGAACACGTCCTCCAGCGTGGCCCGTTCGGTGCCGAAGCCGCGCACCCGGACCCCGGCGTGCACCAGCGCGGCGTTGAGGTCGGCGAGCTCGGGCGGGCCGGTCCCGTCGCCGGCTTCCGGCAGCTCGCCCGTGACCCGGTCGTCGGTGGTCCGAAGCCCGGTCAGGCCGTGCTCCTTCAGCACCCGGACCGCGTCCGCCGGGTCCGGGGTGGTGACCGTCAGCCGGCCGGGTCCGCGCGAGCCGAGGACCGTGGCGGAGAGGTCCGCGACCGTGCCCTGGGTGATCAGCCGGCCGCGGGCCATCACCGCCGCGTGGGTGCAGACCTGCTCGATCTCGTCGAGGAGGTGCGAGGAGAGGAAGACCGTGGTGCCGTCCGCGGCCAGCTCACGGACCAGCGCGCGGATCTCCCGCATGCCCTGCGGGTCCAGGCCGTTGGTCGGCTCGTCCAGCACCAGCAGCTCGCGGGGCTGCAGCAGCGCCGCGGCCAGTCCGAGCCGCTGCTTCATGCCGAGGGAGTAGGCCCGCGCCTTCTTCCCGGCCGCCGCCCCGAGGCCGACCCGCTCCAGGGCACGGTCCACCCGCGCGTCGCGGGTGCGCGGATCGGCGTCCGGGTCGGCGGCGTCGAAGCGCCGGAGGTTCTCCCGGCCGTTGAGGAAGCCGTAGAGCGCCGGGCCCTCGATGAGCGCTCCCACCTTGGGCAGCACCCGGCGGCCCGCGGCGGGCATCGGTTGCCCGAGCACCCGGGCGCTGCCGGCGGTCGCGTCGATCAGGCCCATCAGCATCCGGATGGTGGTGGTCTTGCCGGAGCCGTTGGGCCCGAGGAACCCGAAGACGCTGCCGCGCGGCACGACCAGGTCGAGCCCGTCGACCGCGAGCTGACCCCCTCGGTACGCCTTGGTCAGCCCCCGCGTCTCGATCGCCCGCTCCTCCGCGGGCGGCACGCCGTCGGGGCCCGTGGCGGGCTGCTGTGGCATCGGCTCCCCCATGTCGTACGGCTGGACCACGGGCCACCGCCCCGCCCGGACGGGCGGTACGGCGGTCCCGTGCGTGAGGGGCCCGTTACTTCGCGGCGTCGGCCGCGTGGATCAGGGCCTGCTTGTCGACGGCACCGACGTAGACCGTGCCGTTGTCCGTTATCAGGGCGTTGACCAGGCGGGTGCTGAATATCCGGCCGGAGCCGAAGGACCCGTTGACCTTCTCGCCGAGGCTGTCCAGGAACTTCCCGGCGTCACCGGCGGCGGCCCGGTCCTTGCCGGAGGGCAGTCCTCCGCCGGCGCCCTTGATCGTGGCGATGGACGTCCAGCCCTTGCCGATGACGTTCAGCCCGCCGAAGTCCTTCCGCAGGTCCTTCGCGTCCTTGCGGGACCCGAAGTCCTTGAGCTTCTTGCCGTGTTCGCGCTGGGCCGCCGCCCGCTGCTTGTTGCCGTCGACGACCTTGGCGCCCTTGGGCGGCGTGAAGGAGAAGAGGTCCGCGGCCGGCTTGGCGAAGTCGACGTTGGTGTAGCCGACGTCGATGGCGGCCGCGCCGCCGCTCTTCGGGGTCAGGGTGAACTTCAGCGGCACACCGTTGGCGGCGTCCACCGCGACCCGGATCGAGCCGACCGTCGAGGCGGCCTGCTTGGGCTTGATCAGCAGCTGGTAGGCGTCCCGTCCGGCGACCCGGGCGGTGCCGTCGACGGTGACCGAGGTGGTGTCACCGGCGGCCTGGAGGACCTTCTTCGCCAGGTCCTGCGGGGTGGCGTTCTTCAGGTCACCCGGGAGGCCCTCGGGGGCCCGCTTGTGCGTGCCGTGCCGGCCGGCGTCGGGCGCGGTGCTGTGCACGGCGGTGTTGCTGCCGCTGTCGTACGCCCAGACCTCGTTGCCGTTGTGGACGAGGCTGTACTCGGCGGCCTTGTCGACGATGGACACCCGCTGCTTCTCGGGCCCGTCGGCGGCGACGCGGAGCGTGTGCGCACCGGACGCCAGCTCCGTCAGCTTGCTCTGGGGGGCCGCGGACGCGCCGTCCTGGCCGTGCCCGCCCTTCTCGCCGCCCTGGCCGCCGCCGAAGCCGCCGGCCGCCATACCGCCGGGCAGGGACGGCAGACCGAGGTCCGTGCTGACCCGGACCGTGCCGGACAGCTGCTGGACGTCCGACTTGGCGATCTTGGCTATGAGGTCCTGGGCCGAGATCTTCGGCAGGTCCGGGGAACCCGATCCGGCGAATGCCGGGACCAGCCCGATCGTCGCCGCCGCCACTCCCGCCACCGCGACCGGTACGGCGTACCGCACCGCTTTCCGGCGCTTCGGGGAGCGCCCCCCGTCCGTCTCGCCGGTGACCTCTGTCGGTTCGTACCCTGGCATCTGCCTACCTCCGTCGTCTGCGGCGGCCGCCGAGCTGTCCACTCGCCCTCCCCTGGGGCTCATTGTGGCCGGACCGCCGCGCTGTGGTGTTCTCCATCTCACCAATTCGCGCGGCGCATCGCGTCAGCCCGCGGGTCCAACTCGTCCTACTGCTGAGGTATGACGCCCGGTCACCGCACGACGCCACCCGTACGACCTGGGGTTGACCGAACCCTGAGGAGAGGGGGAGGAACCCTTAGGGGGTGTCAGCCCGCCCGGTGGACCACCGCGTCGCAGAGGCCCTCCAGGGCCGCCTTGGACGTGCACGCCGGGAGCGGCGCCAGCGTCGCGCGGGCCTCCTCCGCGTAGCGGACGGTGTCCCGGCGGGCCTCTTCGAGGGCCGGGTGGGCACGCAGCCCGGCGAGCGCCTCGGCGTGCCGGACGTCGTCGGTGAGGTCGCCGGCGAGCAGTTCGCACAGCGCCCGGTCCTCGGGCGTGCCGGCGTCGCTCTCGGCGCGGGCCCGCAGCCGCAGCACCGGCAGCGTCGCGATGCCCTCGCGGAGGTCCGTACCGGGCGTCTTGCCCGATTCGTGCGAGTCGCTGGCGATGTCCAGGACGTCGTCGGCCAGCTGGAAGGCGGTGCCCAGTCGCTCGCCGTACTGGGTGAGGATGTTGGCCGTGGACTCCTCGGCGCCCGACATCATGGCGCCGAAGCGACAGGCGACGGCCACCAGCGAGCCGGTCTTGCCCGCCAGGACGTCGAGGTAGTGGTCGATGGGGTCGCGGCCGTCGCGCGGGCCGGCGGTCTCCAGGATCTGGCCGGTCACCAGGCGCTCGAACGCCTCGGCCTGGATCCGGACGGCCTCGGGCCCGAGGTCGGCGAGGATGTGCGAGGCGCGGGCGAAGAGGAAGTCGCCGGTCAGCACCGCGACGGAGTTGCCCCAGCGGGCGTTGGCGCTGGCCACCCCGCGGCGCACTTCCGCCTCGTCCATCACGTCGTCGTGGTAGAGCGTCGCCAGATGCGTGAGCTCCACGACGACGGCGGAGGGCACCACTCCCGGGCTGTAGGGGTCACCGAATTGGGCGGCCAGCATCACCAGCAGCGGCCGGAACCGCTTGCCTCCCGCGCGCACGAGATGCTGCGCGGCCTCGGTGATGAACGGCACGTCGCTCTTGGTGGCCTCCAGCAGGCCCTCCTCGACAGCCGCCAACCCGGCCTGGACATCGGCCTCAAGAGCCTGGTCCCGCACGCTCAGCCCGAAGGGCCCGACGACGGTCACGAGGGGTACTCCTGTCTGCTGACGATCAAACTGAATGTCGATCTGTCGCTGTCTCCACCATTGGCCAGCGTATCCGGTCGCAGTTCGATCACCGTGAGCGCCCGCCCCCCGAACCACCCGGGAAGCACAGCAACGCCCGGCCCGACACCTTGTTGATCACCGTTGATCACGTTTTGGCGTGGCTTTGACGTCGGAGTGCGGGTCCCGCGGAGGCCGGCAGAACCCCGTGAATCCCAGCAGACACAGGGGTTCCCGATGAGCCGGATACCCACCCTGACCACACGCACTTCAGCCATCTTCGCGACCCGCCAACCTCACCGGCGACGCGACGCCCCCCCCACGGGCCGTCAGCCGTATGCCCGCGCCACCGCCCTGGCCAGCCGCGGCCCCGCGAAGGCCGTCCCGCACACGAAGCGCATCACCGGGCCGAACGACGCAGCGGCCGGCAGCCCCGTGAAGTACAGCCCCGGTACCGACGAGCCGAACCCGGCGTCCAGAAGAGGACCGCCGGCCCGCCCGGTGATCCCGGTGCGCAGCCCCGGCTCGAGGAAGTCCAGCGCCGCCAGGTCCATCCGGTAGCCGGTCGCCGCCAGCACATGGTCCGCGGCCAGCTCGCCCCCGTGCCCGTCGGCGCCGCGCAGCGCCAGTACGGGACGGCCGTCGCGGACCGTGGCCCGTACGATCCGCCGGCCCTGCGTGACCCGCACCCGGCCGGTGAACCGGTCCCGCAGCCACCACGCGCCGAGCGGACCGAGCACCCGCCGCACCAGGGCGCGCCGCACCGGCGGCGGCAGCAACCGGAACGCCCCGGCGTGCCGCGTCAGCGCGTACAGCGACCAGGCGTTGCCGAACGGCGAGGCGGGCCGCAGCCGCGGCTGGCGGTCCGGCGGCGCCCCGAAGCCCACCGCGGCGGGCCCGCGCGCCACGACCCGTACGGATGCCGCGCCCGCCTCGGCCAGCAGGACCGCGCTCTCCAGCGCCGACTGCCCGGCACCGACCACCACCACGTCCCGGCCCGCCAGCACGGCCAGGTCGTGGTGCTGGGAGCTGTGCGAGACCGGCCCGGTGGCGGACGGCCCGTCCGGGACCGCGGCAGCCAGGCGGCGGGGCAGATGCGCCAGCCCGCTCAGCCCGGTGGCGACGACCACGGCCCGGGCACCCACCTGGTCGCCGCTGTCCAGCTTGAGCTCGAAACCGTCCGCCCGCCTGTCCACCGACACCACCCGGACCGGCTCCACATCGGGCAGCAGCCGCCGCTGCAGCCACCGCCCGTAACGGACGAACGTCTCGACGGGCAGGAGGTCCCAGTCCGACTCGTACCGCGGCTCGCCCGCCGCGGCGCAGTAGTCGGCGAGGGTGTGACCCTCCAACGGGACGTCGATGCTCGACGCCGCGGGCGTCGACTTCAGCAGCATGCCCGCGGGCATCTGCTCCTGCCAGCTGGCCATCGGCCGGCCGAAGACCCGCACCGGCACGCCCTGCGCCCGCAGATGGGTCGCCGTGGACAGGCCGTAGGGACCGGCCCCGATGACCGCTACCGGAGTGCTCACTGCGGTTCCTCCCCTTGCCTCGGTGGTGCCTCGTGCCCAGGTGGTGGCCCGTGCCTCGGGGGTGCCTGCCGGGGCGGGGCGTCGCGCCCGCGGGCCCCACCAGGTGGTGCGTCGCTCCTCAGGGGCCGGGTGGTGGCCGCCCGGCGGGCCGCCCGGTGCAGTCGCCACAGATGCCGGGCGCCCGGCACGGCGGACCGCGCCAGCATGGCGAGGAACGGCAGCGGATCGTCGGCGGCGAACCACGCCGTCTCGGTGCCGCGCGGGCGCGCCGGTACGTGCGGCCCACCGCCACCGCCGCGCCCGTAGGCGAGCCGGGCCGGCAGATCGACGTTCTCGACGACGAAGCGGCGCCCGGCCCGCTGGACGCCCTCCGGAACGGCGCGCCCCGTGAGGTGCAGATGCTGGGCGCGGACGACATCGACACCGGCCGTGGTTTCGAACAGCCGGAACTGCGCGCCCATACGGGGGTTGAAGTCCAGCAGCTTGTACCGGTCGTCGCGCCGGTCGAGCCGCCAGTCCAGGTCGGCGGTCCCGGCGAACCCGATGCGGCGGGCGAACCGCGCGGCCTGCCGCGCCAGTTCGGGATTGTCGACCACCCACGCACAGGCCGTCATGCCCGCGTGCGGCGGCCACGAGCGGACCTTGACCCCGGTGAACAGCGCCAGCGGCACGCCGTCCGCCGCGAAGCAGGCGTGCACGATCCAGTCCTCGGACTGCTCCCGCGGCAGGTACTCCTGCAGGACCACGGCGGGCCGCGGGCCCCAGTCCCGGGCCAGATCGAGCAGGTGCTCCCGCCCCGTGATCCGGGTGGTACCGGCGACCGCGGGCCGGCTGCGCCGGACGAACGCCTCCCGGTTCTTCGCCACCACGGGGAAGCGCGCCCGCCCGGCGTACTCCTCGACCTCCGCGTACGACGCGGGGAAGACGGCGGCCGGCGACGGAACGCCGTGCGTGGCGCACAGTTCGTGCAGCCCCTGCTTGCTGGCCAGCCTCCGTGGCAGGCCGGGTGCCGACCGGGGAAACAGAAAAGATCCGGCGAGCGCTTCGGCGTGCTCGGCGATCAGCACGGCCGCCTCGTCGTCGGTGGGTAGCAGCACCGCCGGCCGGCCGATCCGGCGCCCGATCCGCAGCAGCCCCGCGACCAGCCGCTCCGGCTCCTCGCGGCCCGTGGTCGGCCAGACGAAGCGGCCGCACAGATAGCGGCAGGCCGCAGCGGGCGTGAAACGGTCCTCCGTCACCGCGTACATGGGGACGCCCAGCCGCCCCAGGCTGCGGATGGCTCCCACACCCCCGTGATGCAGGGGGTAGGCGCCGATCTTCACGATCAGGCCCGGAACACTCCGGTCGACCGCGAGCCGTGCGCCACTGCGAGCCACGTGTCCCCCCTCGGAACGGTCCCGCCCCGGCCCGTGCCAGGAAAGGAAGCTAGGCCCGAATTGCGCAGTGCGGCAAGGCTTTTCAGGACATTGCCAGGAGTTGGGGCGTACGCGATCACCTGCCCGTCCACCACCCCACCACGCCGCGCGCCGTTCACACCCCCGCGGACCCGACCCGCCCCCCGGCGCCCTGCCGCCGCCTCGCCTGCCTCCTCCGCTCCACTCGGTCTGGTCCCGGACCGCCGGCGCCCTCACGCCCTCACTCGCCCCGCCGGTCCGGCACGCCCGCCGGAGCCGGCCAACGGGCCTCCCTGAGCCGCGCGAGAGCCGTCCCCGCCCCGCCGCTCACCGCGCCGACCACGCCTTTCGGAAGTTATCCACAGCCTCCTTCGCCGCGCCGCCCCCAGCCGTACTCTGATCACCGAGCCACCGGCCCGGGGCCCTCGCCCCGGCCGGACCGGCCGCTCACCGGCGACGACGAACGCGAGGAGCTGTCCATGCCCGAGCAGAGCCCGTTCGACCTGGCGGAAGGCGATCCCTTCGGCCCGCACAACCTCCCCTACGGCGTTTTCAGCACCACCGACGCACCCGGACAACACCGGATCGGCGTCCGCTACGGCAGTCACGTCCTCGACCTGAGCGCACTGCCCAGCGCCCTGCCCGCCGCCATCCACCCGCACGCCGAGCTGCTCACCGCACCCACCCTCAACCCGCTGCTGGCGGCCGGCCGGCCCGTATGGCAGCAGATCCGCGCGGCCGTCCACAGCGCGGTCACCGACCCCACGCACCGCGACGAGGTCGCCCCCCTGCTCCACCCGCTGGCCGAGGTCACTCTGCACCTCCCCTTCGAGGTCGCCGACTACGTCGACTTCTACTCCAGCGAGCACCACGCCACCAACGTCGGCCGGATCTTCCGCCCCAACGGCGCGGCCCTGCCGCCCAACTGGAAGCACCTGCCGATCGGTTACCACGGCCGCGCGGGCACCATCGTCGCCACCGGCACCCCGGTCGTCCGGCCCAACGGGCAGCGCAAGACCGACACCGACGACGCCCCCGTCTTCGGCCCGTCCACCCGCCTCGACATCGAGGCCGAGGTCGGCTTCGTCGTCGGCACCCCCTCCGTCCTCCACGAACCCGTCGGCCTCGACACCTTCCGCGACCACGTGTTCGGCGTCTGCCTCGTCAACGACTGGTCGGCGCGCGACATCCAGGCCTGGGAGTACCTCCCGCTCGGCCCGTTCCTGGGCAAGTCCTTCGCCACCTCCGTCTCCGCCTGGATCACCCCGCTCGACGCCCTCGACCACGCCCGTACGCCCCCGCCCACCCGCGACCACCCCCTGCTGCCCTACCTCGACGACGCGAGCGTGGAACCGGGCGGCATCGACATCCGTATCGAGGTGCGGATCAATGACGAGACGATCTCCCACCCGCCCTTCTCCGCCATGTACTGGACCGCCGCGCAGCAGCTGGCCCATATGACGGTCAACGGCGCCTCGCTGCGCACCGGCGATCTGTTCGCCTCCGGCACGGTCTCCGGCCCGGAACCCGACCAGCTCGGCTGCCTGCTCGAACTCACCCAGGGCAAGGGCCCCTACCTCCAGGACGGCGACGAGGTCACCCTCACCGCCTGGGCACCCGGCCCGGACGGCGCCCGGATCGGTCTGGGCGAGGTCACCGGCCGCATCCTGCCCGCACCCAAGCTCCCGCGCCGCGACGCGACATGACCGGCGCCCCGCTCACCCTCCCCGAGGAACTGCTCCTCCTCGGCCTCGACCCGGTGCGCGGCCGCCCCCTGACCAGCCCGAAGTACCTGCACTACGGGCTGGCCGGCGCGGCGCTGGCGGACCTGGAGGCGGCCGGGCGGATCACCGTGGAGCGCGGTGACCGGATCACGGTGACGAATCCGCTGCCGCTGGACAACGCGATATGGGACGGCGCACTGGCGGCACTGCCCGCCCCGGCCAAGGGCGGCAAGGGCGTCAAGGCACACCGCTGGGTGCACGGCGCCGGCCGCTCCCTGCACGAGCTGTGCCTGCGCGTGCTGGAGAAGCGCGGGGCGCTGCGCAGGGAGACCCACCGGGCGCTGGGCCTGTTCCCCTACGAACGGTTCCCCGTGGGGCCGGTGGACCTCACCGGGCCGGCCCGGGCCCGTTTCACGGCAGCCGTCGAGGCCGGGCTGCCCGGATGGCGTGACCGGCTGCTGGCGGCGCACGTGGCGGCCTGCGACCTGGACGCCAAGCTCCTGCCCGGCGCCGCCGGACGCCCGCACCGGCGCGCCCTGCGCGGCCTGGCCAAGGAGTGCTGGACGTCCCGCGCCGTCCACCACGCGGTACAGCAGGACAAGAGCGCGGCGGGGGGTTAGGGGCTGGGGCGGAGGGGTGGGGTGGTGCGGAGGGCGGGGCGGGAGGGGGCGGGGGGAGGGGGCGGGCCGAATTCCTCGCGTGCGCGCATCGTACGTACGGCTCGGCCTCCTCCCGCTCCCATGGACTTCCGACGTCACTTCCCCGTCGCCGGAGG